>JACRKU010000013.1 GCA_016215205.1 Candidatus Yonathbacteria bacterium
TCTTCGTTCATATTCCTTGTTTTTAGAATATGAGTATACGTGGAAATGAATCCTTGGGTATTCTGGAACTTGTTGAAAATCCTCATTTTTGCCAGTTTTTAGGCCAGAGAGAATTCTCATATGTATGTGAACTTATTCAGGGTGGAGGAAAGCGCGGCAACGACCTCTTGATCTGAAACTTGCGGGAAATCCTCGTACCACTCTCCGACGGCAGAAAAGAAGAGCGGGGTTTCGAGGACTCGCACTTCTGCCATGTTTTTGATATTTCGCACAGATTCTGACGATGCGACTGGGATTGCTACGACAATCTTTTCCGCGCCGATTTGTTTTGCGTATAGAGCGGCGGCCTGCATAGTGAGACCGGTCGCGATGCCATCGTCGACAATAATAACCGTTTTACCTTTTAAGTCGAGACTGCCCCTTCCTGTGCGGTATGCGACCCATCTCCGCTCCGCCTCCTTTTTCTCTGCAGTTATTTTATTTTCGAGCCACTTCTTATCGACAAGTTCTTTTTCGCCGGTGCCGAAAACACCGTTGCCAAGGATGTCTATTGCGCCTATTGCGTACTCGTCATTTCCCGGCGCGCCGATTTTTCGCGTTACGATAATATCTAGAGGCAGGTTGAGTTCGCGCGCAATTTCCTTTCCAATAACAACGCCCCCGCGAGGAAGAGCGAGTACAATGGCGTTTGAGCCTTTGTAGTTTACGAGAAGCGCGGCGAGTTTTTTACCTGCTTCGGTACGATTTTTGAAGACAGTCATGATATACTTAGTGTATCATGACATCGCCATTTATCACGCTTCGCAATAGAAAATCTACGACAAAAGAATTTCGCGATGGGGCCAACGAGGTCTCACGCATTCTCGCGAAAGAAGTTTCTAGGCATGTTGTCTCGTCAAAGAAAATTATCTTGGTTCCAATCCTGCGCGCGGGTCTCGCTTTACTGCCTTCATTTATCGAAAAATTTTCAGAGGCACGCGTTGGATTCATCGGGCTCAAGAGGAACGAGAAAACACTTAAACCGAAAGCGTACTATCAAAATCTTCCAAGGATTTCAAAAAGCGACGTAGTCATTGTCCTTGACCCGATGCTTGCGACAGGCGGAAGCGCGGTCGCGGGAATAGCCACTCTCATTGAAGCGGGCGCACGCGAAGAAGATATTGTTTTCGTCGGCGTCATATCCGCGCCGGAAGGCATTGCGAATGTGCAAAAAAATTTTCCGCGCGTACGAATTCTCTGTGCCGCTTATGATAAAAAACTCGACAAAAAGGGCTACATTGTGCCGGGGCTCGGCGATTTTGGCGATAGATATTTTGCTTGACTTCCACAAGCCATTTGCTATACTACAAATACAAGTGGCTCCGGCCTCGCCTCGAAAGAGGCAAAAAGCAGAAAAACCGTTAAAGCATGTCTTTGACGGTTTTTCTTATGTCGTCAAATATCTTTTTATCAAGACTCCCGATTTTTCTCACGAGCCTCTTGGTGTCAATAACTCTCATCTGAGATAGCAAAGCATGTGCTTGCTTGTCTTCGACTAAACCAATAGTCGGGCGAAGTTTGTGCGCATGCGAAGAAGTTGTTAGTGGAATGATCAAACAGGTTTGTTTACTCAAGCCTTTCAGAATAAGGATGGGTCGGCGATATTCAACATCAGAACCGTCTTGTTCAAATCCGACGTTTATGCCGAGCGTGCACCACCACAGTTCGCGTTCATGACAGAAAGGAGATGCCTTTCGATTGTCAATATTCTTTTTCTTTTCGTTCCAACTATCAAAATCTTTGTTCATTGAGGATAATTTTAGCACTAAACTTCTCTGCTTGCACGACAAAAAACTCGACAAAAAGGGCTACATTGTGCCGGGGCTCGGCGATTTTGGCGATAGATATTTTGGAAATTAAACTAATTGCTATCGGAGTTCGTCTTTTAGGTGCTTCACGAAGTCGGGCAAGTCTGCGAGCTTCACGGTTTCTTGGGAGCGAGTTTCCATATTGCGCGCGATGATAGTATTGTCGAGAGCTTCCTTTTGTCCGAAGATAATGGTGTAGGGCGCGCCACTTCGCTCTGCGATGGCGAGCTGTTGCGAAAGTCCGTCTTTTGAAAGCGACTGCGCGATTGGCACGCGGGCTTTGCGGAGGACTTCGATAATCGAAAAACTTTTTAACTTTGCCTCATTGCCAAGCTGTATAAAATACACTTTTGGTTTTTTCAAAATGCGCGGGGCGAGCTCTTTGTGCGATGGGGACTGTATGACACGGTCAACGCCGATAGCGCCACCCACTCCCGGGACATCTTTTTTACTGCCGAGGGCTTTTGCAAGGAGGTCATAGCGTCCGCCACCGCCGAGCGAAAGAGGTGTGGGAGATGGTACGCCCTCTATTGGATTTGGGTCAAGCTCAATTATTTCAAACACGGTGCGCGTATAGTAGTCGAGACCGCGCACAAGATTTTTATTGATGCGGTAAGCGATGTTCATTTCCTCGAGGTATTCGATGACTTCTTTGAAGTGATGACGGCAATTATTGCATAGCGAATCGATAGGGGCCGGCGCCCCTGTTTTTATGTCTTGGCATCGATCGTCTTTACAGTCGAGAAGTCGAAGCGGATTTGTCTTGATGCGTTCTTTGCAATTTGGGCAAAGTTCAGCGATGTGTTTTTTGTAATAGTTAGTAAGCTCGCGCATGTATCCGCCACGACATTCTTTGTCGCCGATGCTGTTAATCTCAACAGAAAGATTTTTAAAACCAGCCTCGTCGAGGATGAGGGTCAGTGTGCGGATGATGAGCGCGTCAGCGATACTTTTCGGCGTGCCTAAAATTTCGAGACCGAATTGACGAAGCTCGCGAAGGCGCCCGCGCTGGGGATTTTCATGGCGGAAGTAGGGACCGTAATTGTAGAGCATAACAGGTTGTGGGAGCGCCTGCATTCCATTTTCAATGTACGCGCGCATTATACCCGCTGTCCCTTCCGGACGCATTACGAGATGGTCGCCGCCCTTGGTTTTGAGCGTGTACATTTCTTTGTCGCGAATATCGGTGCCAACGCCGAGACTTGAAGTGAAAACCGCTTCGCGTTCAAGTATCGGCGTTTCAATGGGACGAAATCCGTAATATGCGGCGATATCGGCCGCCTTTTCAAAAAACCCTTGGTAAGCGTAATACTCTTTATCAAGAATGTCGCGCATTCCTTTCGGGCTTGCTATATCCTCCTCCTGTATTTTTTTCGGTTTTTCTGTTGTCATAGAATTTATTGCCTAAACTGCCCCGGGAGCACACTTATTGCCGTGATTGGAAACAGGCGCAAAAATGCCTTGCCCACGATGAGATCGCGATTTACTGGACCCCATGCGCGAGAATCAAAACTTCCCGCGCGATTGTCTCCCATCATAAAGTATTCGCCGAGCTTTAGAACACGCTCCACAGAGTCGTCCTTTGGATGCGCGACATAAGGCTCTTTTAATGTGAGCGCAATTTTCCCATCTTTGTTTTTTATAAACACCTGCCCTTGGCCGTCAACGAGAACAGTCTCTCCCGGAAGACCGATGACGCGCTTGATGAAATACTGTTTTGGATTTTTGGGATATTTAAAAATCACCACGTCGCCGCGCGACGGGTCTCCAAAATAGTATGAGAGTTCATCGACAATAAGATATTGCTTGTCTTGAAATGTCGGGTCCATTGATGCGCCGGAGACGATGAATGGTTGTGCGATGAAAATTCGTATTGGAACAACAATTGCAAATGCGATAAACAGAAAACGAACAGTCTCCCACGCTTCTTCGCGAAACGAATGATTTTTTTCTACAGGAGGAACGGGTGTTGTTGTTTCGTCGTTCATTGATTGGTGTTATCATATTAAAACACAAATGGACTTGATGCAAAGGTAGGATGCGTGGTGTAATGTTTCGATTCGTTAACGGGACGGGCTTTTCGGTGTACGATGTACCGTATATGCAATACATTATTGTAGGGCTTGGGAATCCGGGAGAGGAATACGCGAATACGCGACACAATTCAGGACGAATGGTTGTTGAGGCATTTCATAAGAAAAATGATTTTCCGGAATGGGTTGCCGACAAAAGCTTGAAAGCGCTCGTGTCGAAGGGGTCATGGGGCAAAGATAAAGTCATGCTCATAGAGCCGAACAACTTTATGAATGTTTCCGGCAAGAGTGTCGCGCCTCTCGTGAAAAACGCAAAGGACGCGGAAAGAACAATTGTTGTTTATGATGACCTTGATTTGCCTCTTGGCACTATGAAGATTTCGTTCAACAGAAGCTCTGGCGGACACAAGGGATTGGAGTCTATTATCAAAGCGTTGAAGACCACGGCGTTTGCTCGTGTGCGTATTGGCGTAAGCCCAACAACACCGAGCGGTAAATTAAAAAAACCAAAAGGCGAGAATGAGATTCTTGATTTTATTGTCGGACAGTTTAAAAAAGCGGAGCTTGATGAGATGAAAAAAGTTACCAAGAAAGGTGCCGAGGCGCTTGAGCTCATTCTTGATGAAGGCCGTGAGGTTGCTACCGGGAAGGTGAACTAAGCAGATGAGGAGGCTGGGAATTTTATACAATAAGCCGCTATAGCGGCTTATTGTATAAAATTCCCAGCCTCCTCATCTCGTGTCTTTTATTGTCAGGCTGTACGGAAGCGCCGTGAGCATTATTATTCCCAGAACGAGAAACAGGTAGTTGAAATCTAGATAAGAAAGGAGAACAAAGCCAACAAGTGGTCCGAGAATACCAGCTACGGCGCGCATGGTGCGCATGAATGTTATGAGATGCGTGTCACCGGCGTTTACTTGCTTGAAAAAATAACTTTCGGTGGTCACCTCTACCATGCTTGCGCCCGTTCGAGTGATAAATAGAAGTGCTGTCCACACGGCAACACTCGCCGTGGTAACAAACGAAAGACTTGCCGCGGAAAGCGCCATGATGACGAACCCGAGAGTCAGAATTTCTTTTTCGCCGAGCTTTGTGTCGGCGATTTTTCCGAGGATTACTTCAAACAGCACGAATGGTAGGAGTGCGATGGGGGTGATAATACCCAAAATTTCATTCATTGATATGCCGATATGCTGGTTGAGATAAAGAGGGACATAGATGACCATCCATGAGTAGAAAAAGGCGAGAAGGAAGTGAGCATAGATGATAGAGTGAATGTCGTGACTTTCCTTGATGACACTCAATGTTTCCTTGAACAAAGGGACTACATACGCCGGGTCAATGTAGTTTTTGAAATTTTTTGCGATAACAATAAAACTCATAGCCATAAGGATTGCGCCAGCGAGATATATTTTCCAGAAGTCGTGATCGGAGAGCATGAGGCCCGCAAGAAACGGCGCAACAACAAATGCGGTATTTAAGACAGTCATAAAAAGACCGCGAATGCCTCCCGTGGCGCTGTCTACTGAAAACGCTTCCACGAAATTGTCGAAGTTGAGAAAAATTATTGCGGCAAGCGTTTGATGGAGAATAAAAGCGGAGATTATGACGGCAGGATTTGTAAAAAAAGCGAGGATAAGAAGAGCGATGATTTCAAGCCCCATCGCGGTCAAAGTCGCGCGGTAATTGCCGAAACGGCGGAGAATGCGCGGGAAAAAGAAAGTAAAGCCCGCGGTGAATACTGCGGCAATGGAAAAAATAAGCCCGATAGTTTTTTCAGTTGAAAGAAATCCTTTGATGAATGAAGACTCGATGTAGATGGGAAGCGCGTAGTGAAATGAATATAAAAAGCTCGCGAGATAGATGAGAATGAACAGCGGATTTTTGGCACTGATGCGGGACATGATTTTTGTACAGTATATCATATTAAAAAAACGCCCAGCCTGTCAGCTGACAGGCTGGGCGTTTTTTGAGATTATTTAGATTGAAAGAATCACCGGAATCACGATCGGCCTCTTTGCTGTCTCTTGAAAGAGAAGGCGAGCGACAGCATCAGTAACATGGTCTTTTACATAGTCGAAATCAACCTGCTTCGTGTTGCCAACCATATCCTCAATGGTTTTTTTGGCGAGGAAGCGTGCGTTCCTGAGGAGGTCCTGCGACTCGCGGAGGTACACGAATCCGCGCGAAATAACATCAGGGGACTTGGTAACTTTTCCTGTTGCCATATCGAGCGTGGCGATGACCACAAAGATGCCGTCTTGCGAAAGCATCTGGCGGTCGCGGAGGACGACCTCCTGCATATCGCCGACTGAAAATCCATCCACAAGCACGAGTCCCCGTGGCGCTGTTTCTTTGAGCGATACAATTTTTTTGCCATCTTCCTGGATTTCAATAATCATACCGTTGTCGGGAATGATGATGTTTTCATCTGGAAGCCCCGCCTCGCGCGCAATACCTGCGTGACAGCGGAGCATATAATGGTATCCGTGCACCGGCATGAAGAAACGAGACGCCAACTTTTTGTGAATCCAAAGCGATTCATCGTGGTGCGCGTGTCCGGAAGAATGCACCTTTGCGTTTTCGTAGTGAATAAGCTGCGCGCCTTGCCGAGACAGATTGTCCTTGAGCTTTTGAACACTGCGTTCATTGCCGGGAACCACCGATGACGAAAGAAGAATGATATCTCGCTTATTGATTTTCAAATATTTGTGCGATTTGTTTGCCGCGCGCATAAGAGACGCGAATTCGTCGCCCTGCGCGCCCGTCACGAGGAGAATGATGCGGTCTGGCGGATATTTATCCATATCTTCGATAGGAATAAATGTCTCAAGCGATGCCTTGAGTAGCCCCGACTCGCGCGCGATGTCCACGTTGTTTTTCATACTGCGCCCGTCGAGCACGATTTTTTTGCCGAGAACTTCCGCGACATCAATAATTTTTACAAGGCGCTCGAGAAGCGACGCGAATGTGGCGACGATAATGCGTCCTTGTGAGTTTCGAATAATGTCCTCAATGTTTTTGAGCACGGTGCGCTCGGGGAATGAGTATCCGGGGCGCTCAACATTGGTCGAGTCCGCCATGAGAAGTAGCGTGTTTGAGCCTTTTGTGATTTTATCAAATTCATCCTCCTCTTCCATTGTGGGCACGCCATCCACATGGTCAAGCTTAAGGTCGCCCGTGTGAACAATGTTGCCGTACGGTGTTTCTATAATAATACCCATCGCGTCCGGAATCGTGTGAGTTACCGCAAAGAAACGCACTTTGAAGTCGCCCATCGTGATGCGGTCATTTTTTTCAACGATGCGAATGTCGAGCGGCGGCAAATGTGAAAATTCTTCCTGACGCTTTTTAATCATAAGCGTTGTCAAGTTGCGCGAGTAGAGAGGCGGGTTGCCTATTTTGCCCATAAGGTATGGAATACCTCCCGTGTGGTCGAGGTGCCCGTGCGTGATGACGACCGCCTTTACTTTGTCTTTTCGGTCTTCAAGGTATTTTGTGTTCGCGAGAATGTAGTCAACTCCCGGGGTGTTGTCGTCGCGAAACTGAAGTCCAGCATCGATAACAACAATCGAATTTTTGTATTCGACCATTGTCATATTGCGGCCGACTTCTTCCACGCCGCCGAGCGCGATAATGCGAATGTCGCCGTCTTTGAGCGGAGGGATAATTATATTCTCTTGATTTTTCGCGGGGTAGGGGGCCATCATGCGGCGCGAATCCGCTTTTTCTCGGCTGATTGAGTGTTTTATGCGGGTCGATGCGCGCGGCGCCTCGTTCCTGTACGCGCGATGTTGCCCGCGTCCGCCGTCGCCAGGGCGATTGCGGACAGGCCCGCTTGCGCCGTGGCCGGCATGTCCGCCACGCCCTTGCCCATGCTCCGGGCGTGCGGAGGTTGTCGTGTTCGCGGCGACTCCGCTCGGTCGGCGAAATCCTTGGGGTTGATGCCCCTTGTTATATTGACCGCCGTAGTTGCCGCGATTTGCAGACCGTGTTACGGCGCTTCTTGGTCCGCGCGCGTTTGAGTCTTTACGCGGAAAACGGCGCGCACTGTATCCGCCCTTGTCCATACCCTCTATTTTCTTTGGTTGTTCTTCGTTCATTATATTTATTATTTATTAATTAAAAATCCTGATTCTTTTACGAAGCAAATATCCTCCACACGCTATCGGTGTTGATATACCATTCATAAATATTTAAAAATCGTTCTGACGGAACGGTGATAGAGCCGAGAGAAAGACCGCGCACATTTTCGGGAAGCACATATAAAAATTCCGGCGCGTACATAAAAATCGCAGGTGTATCCTTTGCAATCTCGTTGCTAAACGAGTCGTACAATTTTGTGCGCTTTGCGGTGTCGGTCTCAGTGCGCGCGTCGTCTAAAATTTTGTCCACACGCGTGTTCACATATGAGGCGATGTTGAGCCCCGGGTCGAGACGCTGGCTCGAATGCCAAAATGGATATGGGTCGCCGCCAAGACCTAGCACTTGTCCAAAGAATAAAGCGTCAAATTTTCGCGGGCGCACAATAGTTTCTTTTAAGTCGCCGGTAGCGAATACGCGCACTGTGACCGGTACTCCGAGCTCCGCCCATGCTTTCTTGAGCTCTTCGGACACATTCTTGAGCTCAAGCGCTTCCGAAGTGGCAAGGTCAAAAGCGATGGTCTGCTTCACTTTTTTCACCGTTTTTGTCCAAGTGTTTGTAGTGGTTGCAAAACTCCAGCCGTCCTTGGTCAGGAGGTCGCGCGCGGAAGCCAAGCGTTCCACTTGCGTTTTCTTCGTGGTGAAAGCGCCGTTGTCTCCGGTTTCTCCCGGTATAGGAGAATCAAGCAAAACCCCGTAACCCCGAAGAACTTTATCCACAATGGACTGCTTATCAACAGCAAGCGCGAGTGCTTTGCGCACGGCAGAGCTGGTAAAAATCGGCTGCTGGTTTTGGTTAAAGAACACCGCAAGCACGCGAGGAAGCGGGGCGTGCTCGATTCGATACCCGTCCGTTTTAAGTTTTTCTGCATTCCCCGATGACACTGAGTTTATCGCGTTTACCGCGCCTACCTTGAGCGCTTGCACGAGACCCTCCTCGCTTCGATAAAAAATAAATTTAACTGTATTGATATTCGGTTTGCCGAGCGCGAATGAGTTGAATGAGGTCAATGTGTACGACACGGGGATTTCATCGCCATCTTTTGTGGTCGTCTCAGAGCTGTCAAATTTGTAAGGGCCGGAACCTATTGGTTCGCGATTGTATTTATTACTGTCAAAGCGATTGTAATCAATCGTCTTCCAAATGTGCTCGGGTAGAATTCCCATCGTTGCGTTTTCAAGAAACAGCGCGTAAGGTTTTTTCAAAGTAAAACGAACGGTTAAGTCGTCAACTTGCTCTACCCCGATACCATCCCAGCTTGCGCGCTTCGGACTCTTCATTCGTCCGTCTTGCGCGGTTTTTATTGTGAACACAACATCAGCCGCGGTGATTTTCTTGCCATCGTGCCAAACAAGATTCGGTTTCATTTTAAATGTATACTCGAGTCCGTCCTTTGAAACATCATAACTCTCCGCGAGGTCGGGAATGAATCCATTTTTTCCGTCCCCGCGCAATAGTCCCGAATAAACGAGCGCGGAGATGTCACGGTCTGCCTCGGTTCCTACTTCGCTTGTTGCGAGGAGTGGGTTAATATGCGCCGGTGTATTTAGCACCCCTTCAATAAGTGTGCCGCCTGACGCGGGAACCTCTACGAGAAACATGCGGTTCATCCCAAGAAGAAGCACGATTGTCGTTCCCACGAGCACCCCCATTGCCGTAAAGAATATTTGTTTTTCGCGATGAGAAAATGCTTTTAGGACAAGAGCAAATCTCCCTTCCACGGGAAGAGTAAACCGAGAATTCAATTTATGAGATAGATATGAAAGAAATTGCTTCACGACTGATATGTCGAAAATCTGGTGTATGCGAGTATGCTTATGCGCGAAGAACAAGCATTGCGAATGCCGAAAGGGCGAATAAAATCGCAATGATGATCGAGGTGTAAAAAAGCACCTTCTCCATTCCTCTTCGCGTGTAACGAATCGAATCGTCGCCGCCGCCAAACGCGCCGCCAACGCCCGCTCCTGTTTGCTGGAGAAGGATTGTTGTAACGAGTATGATAGAGAGGATAATCTGCAACCAAGGCAGAACCGTAACCAGAAATTCCATAACTGTTAATATAGCAGAAAATGAAAAATAATACAAACACACCACTGCTCCAATTTTTATGCTACAATAACAGAGTAATTAAATTATCAAATTAGCAATCTTTTATGACAATCACATACATTATTTTAGGAGTCATCGCGGTGTTCGTCTTGTGGGCAATCGTCGCTTACAACGGTTTTGTTACCCTCGTAAATCGCGCGAAAGAAGCATGGGCGGATATTGACGTTCAGCTCAAGCGCCGCTATGACCTTATCCCAAATCTCGTAGAGACGGTAAAGGGTTATGCAACTCACGAGAAAACAGCATTTGAAAATGTTACAAAAGCTCGCGCACAGGCAATGGGCGCAAGTTCACTTGCCGACAAAGGAGCCGCAGAAAACATGCTTACCGGCGCGCTCAAAAGCGTATTCGCAATCTCCGAGGCGTACCCGGAGCTAAAAGCAAACCAAAACTTCCTCGCGCTTCAGGCAGAGCTTTCAGATACGGAAAATAAAATTCAAGCCGCTCGCCGTTTTTATAACGGTAATGTTCGCGACTTGAACACAAGCATCGAATCGTTTCCCGGAAATGTTATCGCCGGAATGTTCAAATTTGCAAAGCAAGAATTCTTTGAGCTTGATGAAAACGCGGCCGCAAAAGAGCTGGTAAAAGTTAGTTTTTAGTGGGTAGTTGGTAGGTTTTGGAAGTATAAATTCTAACACCTGAAAACTATAACCTAAAACTTGTATGACCCTCTATACACATCAAGATAAAAATGTGCGGAAGGTGTGGTTTGCGCAGTTTGTCTCGTGTGGTATAGTTTCGATATGACAAATACTTATCCAATTTTTATTGAAAAAACGGACGAAGGATATTACGCTGAATGCCCGTTTATTCAAGGTGTCTATGCGCAAGGGGATACGGAAGAGAATGTTCGCGAGAACCTAAAAGATGTTTTAAAAATGACTCTTGAAGATATCAAATCTCGAGGAGAGAGT
This sequence comes from Candidatus Yonathbacteria bacterium, assembly GCA_016215205.1. Classification (GTDB taxonomy): domain Bacteria; phylum Patescibacteriota; class Minisyncoccia; order Phycocordibacterales; family UBA1550; genus UBA1550. The sequence goes on from JACRKU010000013.1 coordinate 11,051, forward strand.
GTTGATTTTAAGGATTCTATATCACTCACCATTTCATCTTTAACTCTTTCTGTATAGAGCACATGTCTAAATCTCCGAGATTAAGCGTGAAAGAAGCTATTGATCTTATTGAAAGTGAAGGCTTTGTGTTTATTAGGCAGTCGGGAAGTCATGCGCAATATTATCGCGAAGGAGTAAGGATTACTCTGCCAATCCATAGCAATACAATTTTGCATCCTAAAATAGTAAAACAAATCTATGTTGCGATAGAAAGTTTGAGAAAATAGGATGATTATTTAAAATTCAACATGACCCTCTATACACATCAAGACAAAAATGTGCACAAGACATGGCTTTTAATGACTATGTTTTTCGTCGTGGTTATCGGTATCGCGTGGGCATTCAGTTATATTTTTAAAAATCCCTCAATACTCTACATCGGTGTCGCGTTCAGTGTCTTTATGAATATCTGGAGTTACTGGTATTCGGATTCACTCGTTATCAAAATGTCGGGTGCACAGCCTGCAACTCGTGAAAAATATTTCGACCTCTGGAACGCTGTTGAAAATCTCTCCATTACCGCAGGGCTCCCTATGCCCGCGCTCTACGTTATTGACGACCCCTCTCCAAATGCATTCGCAACTGGGCGCGATAAAGAGCATGCGGCCGTCGCGACAACGACTGGTCTGCTCAGAATATTGAACAAGACCGAGCTTGAAGGGGTTATCGCGCATGAGCTGTCGCATATTGGCAATCGCGACACGCTTCTCGGCACGGTTGTTGTCGTGCTTGTCGGTTTCGTCGCCATTATCTCCGATATGTTTATGCGCGCATCGCTTTTTGGCGGCAATGGTCGCGACCGCGATAATCGACTCGGTGTGATACTTATGATTACGGGAGTTGTTCTTGCGATACTTGCACCCATTATTGCGAAGCTTATTCAGCTCGCCATTTCGCGCAAGCGTGAGTTTCTTGCGGATGCTTCCGGCGCACTCCTGACTCGCTATCCGGAGGGGCTTGCCTCCGCGCTTGAAAAAATCTCTGCGTATCCGACGGGGCTAAAACGGGTCAGCACCGCCACCGCGCACCTTTATATTTCCAACCCGCTCAAAGACGGGAAAGCAGTGTCATTTATGAGCAAGCTTTTTGCGACCCATCCGGAAGCTTCAGAACGCATCGCTGTGTTGCGAGGGATGGAAAGTTAATTTGCATAGTGTATACTGCATCAATATGACCGATCAAAAGAAAATTATACTTGTGGTGGAGGACGAGGAGCCAATGCAACTTGTTTTGAGGGATGTTCTTAGGGTTGAAGGATACAATGTCATCGAAGCAAAAAATGGTGTTGAGGGACTTGAAATGTCACTCAAGGAACATCCAGATTTGATTTTGCTTGATATCCTTATGCCAAAGATGGACGGATTGGAGATGTTGAAAAAACTGCGCGCGGACGAGTGGGGAAAGAAGGTTCCCGTGATTGTCCTCACGAATTTGAGCGACAACGAAGACATCGCAAAGGCGGTGGAAGAAGATGTGTTTGAATACTTTGTGAAGACCGATATCAGGATTGATGAAGTCATCGCGCGGATAAGAGAGAAGATAGGGAGGTAAAATTTCCGCCAAAATAAAAAAACAGCAAATTCTCACAATTGTGAGAATTTGCTGTTTTTTTATTTTGGCGGAGGCGGAGAGATTTGAACTCTCGAACGGGTTACCCCGTTGCCACCTTTCCAAGGTGGTGCACTAGACCGCTATGCGACGCCTCCGTGTGAAAGTACTGTACCAAAGAGACAGAATAATTGCCATTACTTTGTATTTTGCAAAGCACATGCGCCGAGAGCCCACAAACCTTTTTGCGCCTCGCGCGCGATGCGCTCGGCATTTTTAAAATCGCTTTGGTGTTTGTACGGTATGCGGTATGTGTATTCGTGCCCATATCCCTCGGAAATAATTTTTTTATTTACGAGTGTTCCGTCTTCGAGAAATACATAACGAAGCAAACGGCCATACTTGTCGCGGTCTCCCTGTGAGGCATCCGACTCGAGCCGTACCGCATTATTTAAAAGTAGATTTTCTGTAAATCTGCTCGCTTCTTTTCCGAAGCACTGTACGGGTTTGCGCGGGTCCACTGTCTCTGGGGTATCAACTCCAATGAGGCGCACTTTTTCCGAGACACCGTTTATGAGAACGACGATGGTGTCGCCGTCGACAATACGGGTTACTATCAGGGGGTTAGGCGCTGACTTTGTTTCGATTGATACTCTCGGGGGTTTTGTCGGAACGACAAAACCCCCGAGAGTATCACCAAAAAACCAATCCTTCGCCGCGAGCGCCAAAAATATCAGAATAATCACCGTAAGGAATCGTTTTTGCATTCCTTTCAGTATATCCTGTCATGCCTATTGCAAAAAGCGCGCTCATCTGGTAAAGTTCAGCCATTATGAAGAAAGAAATCCACCCGGCATATCATCCAGAGGCGACAGTCTCTTGCTCATGCGGCGAAAAATTCGTTGTTGGTTCGACGATGCCAAAAATCGACGTAGAAATCTGCAGTTCATGCCACCCGTTCTTTACGGGCGAGGAAAAACTTCTCGACACAGGCGGACGCGTTGAGCGTTTCAAAAAGCGCCAGGCGGCCACGAAAAAGTAGCGAAGTTGAGCCCACATAGAATTTTTTTCGTGTGGGCTTTTCTTTTGCTTGCCAAACTCATGCTAAGCTATTGTGATGAATCTCGAAACCTTCAAATCAAACCATAAGACAAAATATCTCGCTGACGAATACGAGCGTCTTTTGGCTGCCGAAGCCGAGGTGGATGCAATGATAGAGTCAAACCCGGAATTTGCGGAACTTGGAGCAGGTGAGCTTGTAACGCTCCGTACGCAAATTGATGCTCTAGAGAAACAAATGACGGAAATTATCGATAAGGACAAAAAAGAGGAAGTAAAACCTAAAGAAATTATTTTGGAGGTGCGCGCGGGCGCGGGCGGCGAAGAAGCGGCTATTTTTGCGCAAGACCTCGCGATGATGTACGAGCGTTTTGCGGAAAAGAAAGGATGGGAATTTAAAAAATTGGACGAGTCGCAGAGTGAAATGGGTGGATACAAAGAAGCGTCGTTTGAGATCAAAAGCAAAGACGCGTACGACATGCTCCGGTGGGAAACCGGCGTGCATCGCGTACAGCGTATTCCTGCCACGGAAAAGATGGGACGCGTCCATACTTCGACTGCATCGGTTGTGATTTTACCAATTTACCCAACAACAACTTTCACTGTTAATCCTGCAGACCTTGAGATGGAGTTTTCGCGTTCGGGTGGCGCAGGCGGACAAAATGTGAATAAAGTGGAGACCGCGGTGCGTATCATTCATAAACCGACCGGGCTTGCGGTGCGTTGTACGACCGAGCGAAGCCAACTCAAGAACCGCGAGAAGGCGATGTCTTTGCTCATTGCAAGGCTAGAGGACATTGACCGCGCAAAAAAAGAGAGCGATGTTTCGGCGGATCGCAAAGGTCAGATTGGCACCGGCGACCGTTCAGAAAAAATTCGTACCTACAATATTCTGCAGGACCGCATTACCGACCACCGCATCAAGCACTCGTGGAGCAACATTGAAAAGATTTTTGCCGGCAACATTGAGCCGATTTTGGAGGCATGTTCGGCTGGAACGGTTGGCACGGCGGAGGCGGGGGAGTAAAGGACATGTAAATCCTTGCAATTATGACCGTTATCTGGTAACCTTTTAATTCATATGACCAAAACAGCAGAGAATCACGGACTTATTACCGAAATGTTTGCCGCAGGGGCACATTTCGGCTACTCGCGTTCACGCCGTCATCCGTCAGTGAAGCCGTTTATTTTCGGCACAAAAAACGGTATCGAGATTATGGATCTCGAGAAGACAAGCATCGAGCTTGAAAATGCAAAAGAGTTTATCAAAACTCTCGCAAAGGGCGGCAAACAAATTCTCTTCGTTGGTACAAAAAGCGAATCAAAAAAAGCTGTTGAAGACGGCGCTGTTGCAATCGATATGCCATTCGTCGTGGAGCGTTGGGTAGGCGGCATGCTAACCAATTTCCCTGAGATAAAGAAGCGCGTGGCGCTCCTCGAAGATCTTCGCAGTAAAAAAGAAAAAGGTGAGCTTGCGATGTATACAAAAAAAGAACGTTCGCTTATCGACAAGGATATTGAACGCCTAGAGAGAAACTTCGCCGGTATTGTTTCAATGAAAAATATGCCCGCGGCGATGTTTGTTATTGACCCACGCAAAGAATCAATCGCGGTAAAAGAAGCTCATTTTCTCGGCATTCCCGTTGTTGCTCTCGCAAGCTCGGATTGCAACTTGAAAGAAGTCGACTTCGCAATTCCCGGAAACGATTCATCTGTCTCGAGTGTTAATTTCTTCGTCGCTCAAATTGTTTCCGCCTTCAAAGAAGGACGCAACGCTTAAACTTAATTTTGAATTTACTTTTTGACTTTAGACTTTTAACTTTACGACTCAACTTATGATTACGACAGAACAAATTAAAGAGCTGCGCGAATTGACGGGGATTTCCGTTATGCAGTGCAAAAAGGCGCTCGAGGAAGCCTCTGGCGATAAAGAAAAAGCACTCTTAATTCTTCGTAAAAAATCGAGCGCGATTGCCGAAAAGAAAGGTGACCGCAATCTTGGCGCCGGTGTCGTTGAGTCGTATATCCACAGCAACAAAAATGTTGGCGCGATGGTTGAGCTCTCTTGCGAAACAGACTTCGTCGCGAAAAACGAAGAGTTTGTGGCGATGGCTCGCGATATTGCAATGCATATCACCGCGACAAACCCAGAATACACCGACGATACGCAGATTACTCCAGATGCGCGCGCAAAGGTAATCGAAATGTTTAAAAAAGAAGTTGCAGAATCTGGCAAGGGCGCGGACATCCAAACAAAGATTATGGACGGGAAGCTTGCCGCCTACTTCGGCGAGCGCACGCTTCTTGCTCAGGCATTTGTAAAAAATCCTGACATTACGATAAAACAGCTCATCGACGGAGGCGTGCAGAAGTTTGGTGAAAAGATTGCGGTGGCTCGTTTCGCGCGGTTTGCGGTCGCGAAGTAGGTTGATTAGGCAGAATATTGAATGTAGAACATTGAATATGGGAGGAACACGAGTCCCATTCTAAATTCTAAATTCCATATTCTAAATTCTACCCCTTATGGTTGTCATCATCATATTATTTTATCTCTCTCTCGCAACTATCATAGGTATGGTAGCGTGGAAGCTTATATCTCTTCGCGGGCTCAAGCTTTCGCTTGTGGAGGGTGTTGAAAAAGAGCTTCACGGCAAGCTCTACGAAACGATTCATCACGCATGGCACTTGTTTCGCGGGCGAGTGTTTGCGCGTATTCGTACGCTCACACTCGCGCTCTTTTACACGGCTGCGCACGAGGTTTTGCATTTTACCGAACTTGCCGGACAGAAACTCAAAGAGCGTCACGGAAAATGGTTTGATATGGTAAAAGGGAAAGGAGTAGTCAGAAAAAAAGGCGCTGTTTCTTTTTTTCTCCGAGATGTGGCAGAATACAAAAAGTCGATAAAGTCAGAAGGTCAGTAAAGTCCATAAAGTTGATGCGTTTGTATCCTACTTTCGACTTTTCACTTTTGACTTTATGGACTCGTTTATGCCGCCTTAGCTGTTTTGGTAGGCTCAAGATTTTCTGCTAAAGTATTGAAGGTTCCGAATATAAAAGTTTGTTTATGCCGCCTTAGCTCAGTTGGTAGAGCAACGCTTTTGTAAAGCGAAGGTCCCCAGTTCGAATCTGGGAGGCGGCTCCAAGTAAACAAAAGCCGCGATCGCGGCTTTTGTTTTGATGCTTTTTCGTGTAAACTAAGGGGATTATATGGAGGAAACTAAAGGTCACATTCATCCACTTTCGCGCACGATGGACGAAATCGTGCGTATTTTTGCGGAGCTGGGTTTTGAGGTTGCTCTCGGACCCGAAATAGAAACCGAACATTACAACTTTGATGCGCTCAATGTCCCCAAAAACCATCCAGCACGTGATATGCAGGATACTTTCTGGATTAAGGGAGTAAAAGAAACCGTGCTCCGCACTCACACATCACCGATGCAAGTGCGCTTTATGGAAACGCACGAGCCGCCATTTCGTGTGGTGGTGCCCGGGAAAGTTTTTCGCTATGAGGCGACGGACACAACGCACGAAACACAATTTCATCAGGTTGAGGGACTAGTGCTTGGAGAAGGTATTACACTCGCAAATCTCAAGTGGACGCTAGAAACTTTTTTTAAAAAGCTTTTTGGAAATGACGTAAAAATGCGCATGCGACCAAGCTTCTTTCCTTTTGTGGAGCCGGGTGTGGAAATCGATATTTCGTGCTTTTTTTGCGCCGGTGCAGGGTGCGGTGTTTGCAAGCGTTCGGGTTGGATTGAGGTAATGGGGGCGGGAATGGTGCACCCGAATGTATTATTAGCAGGCGGTATCGACCCGCGCAAGTATAGCGGTTTCGCCTTTGGTATGGGGGTCGACCGTCTCGTAATGACGAAGTATGGCATTGAAGACGTGCGTTTGTTGTATGCGGGAGACCTTCGCTTGGTAGATCAATTTTAATATGAATATTTTTGCATCCCATAAAGTGCTTTCGAGATATGTTGATAAACTTCCAGAACCATCGGAGCTTACTCGCATTTTTCTTGAACATATTTGCGAAGTAGAAGGCACTGAAGAGAAAAATGGCGATACTATTTTAGAATTAAAAATTACCCCTGACCGAGGCCACCTCCTTTCGTATATGGGTCTTGCGCGCGAAGTGGCTGTTTTTAGCGACGCAAAATTAAGTGAATTTTCGCCCAAGGTCGTGTCATCGGATGTTAAAACGAGGCTTAGCGTTGATGTGCGCGAGTCTAAAGCATGTCCTCGTTACATTGGGCGAGTAGTAGAAGGAGTGGATGGACGGCTGTCGCCAGTGTGGTTGAGAGAAGCACTAGAAGCATCGGGACAGCGAAGTATAAACGCTATCGTTGATGTGACGAATTTTGTGATGCTTGAGCTCGGACAGCCTATGCATGCGTTTGATGCCAATAAACTTTCGCGTGAAACGAATGGAGAAATTAAAATTATTGTACGAAACGCGCAGGCAGGAGAAAAAATTGAAACACTTGATGGTAAAGATATTATTTTGCCAACTGACGCTCTTGTCATCGCTGATAATGTTCGCACTCTCGCTATCGCCGGAGTAAAAGGCGGCGCATATGCCGGGGTCGGAGAAAAAGTGAATACGATAGTGTTTGAAGCTGCGACATTTGATTCTGCGCTCGTACGCAAGGCTTCTGCGAAGGTCGGGATTCGCACGGATTCATCTCGACGCTTTGAGCATAATCGCGCGCCAGAAATTGCGCCCATTGCGATGGAGCGCGCGACCGAACTTCTTCTCGAGATTTTTCCGGAGGCAAAAGCGGGGGAGGTTGTCGATGTATACTCGCGCCCTGCAAATCCATACCGCGTGAGTATGTCTTCGAACGACATTGCGCGTATTTTGGGAATCTCGTACTCATCAAATGATTTAGCTCGTGACCTTCTGCGTCTTGGTTTCAAATACGCGCGCATTCAAAATCCTGCCGAGAAAATTATTTCGCGTGCAAAAGAGCTCGTCGGCACGCCATATTTTTTTGGCGCAAGCGTGCGCTTTGACGCGCCGCGCAAGTTTGATTGCTCAGGGTTTGCTAGCAATCTTTTTTTGGAAGCCGGGATAGAAATTCCACGCATTTCTGTGGACCAATACGTGTTTGGAGAAGAGGTTTCTTTGGATGCGCTGGAAGCAGGCGACCTCGTCTTTTCGGTAAACGAAGGCGGAGAGATATATTATGAGAGTATTGAGTGGATGAAGGGAACGAAACTTCCCAAGCAGGGAATAGACCATGTGGGCGTATATGTAGGAGATGGTATGGTTGCTCATTCTTCACGATACAATAAAAGTGCCGGACCAGATGGAGGAGTGCTTATTGAAAAACTTTCAGAGAGTCCTAGATTCAAAAATATCACTGGCGCGCGCCGTATTAGTGAAATAAGAAGTGAACGATTCTCCGTTGTTGCCCCAGTAGAGCGTTTTGATATTCGTATTGGTGCTGATATTGCCGAAGAAATTGCTCGTCTTATTGGTTATGACAAAATCCACACCGCCACACTTACCGATGATGGATTTACTCCCGTTAAAAACGATATGTATGATGCAATGCTTCGTACTCGCAATTCTCTAGTGTGTCTTGGCTTTTCTGAAATTTTTACTTACGCATTTCGTAAAGATGGAAAAGTGGAACTCGCAAATCCGATAGCAGAGGGGGTGAATTTTTTGCGTGATAATCTAACAGATGGAATGAAGGAAGCCCTTGTTTCCAACGCCCGCAACGCGCCGCTTCTTGGTGCGGATGAAATTTTGATGTTTGAAATTGGCACCGTTTTTTTTGCGCCTGAAAAAGAAGCGATACATATTTCGCTTGGTGCGACGGTAGCAAAAAATATGAAGCAGTCGAAGAAAGATGAGTGTGAGCGCCAATTACTTACTCATGCGTGTGAGGCTCTTGAAAATGCGCTCGGTGCGAAGCTTATTTGGAACGGAGAGGGAGGTGTATGTGAATGTGCACTTGTGCCAGTTGAAAATAATTCAGAATATGAACCGCTTATCCAATCTTCAGTCACCGCATCATATCGTCGCATCTCTGCGTATCCATTTATGCTTCGCGATATCGCCATGTGGGCAAATGAAGGAGTAAAGAAAGAAGATATCCTTTCTATTATTCGCGCTGAAGGTGGAGACCTGCTCGTTCGCGACCGTCTCTTTGATGTCTTTACTAAAGATTCAAGAACTTCATACGCGTTCAATCTTGTCTTCCAATCACAGGACCGCACTCTTTCTGACGTTGAAATAAATGAGGTGATGATGCGCATTACGGAACAACTTTCTGCAAAAGGCCTAGAAGTTCGCTAGCTCTAACCTTTCTCATTTCATGAAAATTTTAGTCCCATACTATTCTCAATATCTCGATGTCTCAGACGAATTGTGGCAACCGCGCGCGTGCGGTGTCGCATGTTTAAAGATGCTACTTGAAAGTCGCGGGGGTCAAACGCCATCACTTGATGAAATGATTGTTCAAGGATGCGCTATCGGCGCGCATGGCGAGTGGGGGTGGAAACACGATGGACTCGTGGCGCTCGCAAAGCAATATGGAGTAAAACTGTCACGAAACGAATGGCGAAAGAGTGAGACCATGAGCCCGGACGAATTAAATGAGGAGGGGATTGAATTTTTAATTTCCCAAATTCGCGCAGGCAACGCGGTCATTGTGTCTGCAATTAAAAAGTTTCAGGAAGCTGATAAATTTCACATGATGGTGCTTACTGGGTTTGAAGAAAAGAACGGCTCGGTGGCGGGATTTTATTATCACGATTCCGATACAACAAGACGAGGAGAAGGAGAGAACCTCTTTGTTCCTCTTGATATTTTCCGCTCAAAATGGCGTAAAATGGCCATATTTTAATTGTAAAATTGCCTTTCTTTTCAATTAGATTTTTGCTATAATACGCCTATCTTACCGATGATGACGTGTTCATCATTCGGGTTATTTTATGGCCAAAAAAGATGAAAAAATAGATGGATACGGAGCAGAGGATATCGTCGTCCTTGAGGGGCTCGAGCCTGTGCGCAAGCGCCCGGGCATGTACATTGGCTCCACGGGGCCTGAGGGTTTGCACCACCTCATTTGGGAGATTTTTGACAACTCGCGCGACGAAGCGATGGGCGGTTTTGCAAATCATATTGAAGTGGTTCTTTTGCCCGGTAATCGCGTGCGCGTGGTGGATAATGGTCGCGGTATTCCAACAGACATTCACGCAAAGACAAAAGTTTCCGCGCTTGAGACTATTATGACCACGCTTCACGCCGGCGGGAAATTCGAAGGCAAGAGCTACAAAGTTTCCGGCGGTCTTCATGGCGTGGGCGCATCGGTGGTGAATGCGCTTTCTGTGCACACAGAGGTGCGCGTGCATCGCGATGGAGCCGTACATATGCAACAGTACGAGCGCGGCAAGCGCGTGGCGCCCGTTAAAAAAGTCGGCACGACAAAATTTCGCGGCACAATCGTCACCTTCGAGCCGGACTTGGAAATTTTCAAAGAAATCAATTTCAACTGGAATCAGATTGTGAGCCACTTGCGCCAGCAGGCATACCTTGTGAAAGGACTTCAAATTGTCATCATTGACGCGAGCAAGTACGAAGGCAAGCTTAAGCTTGATGATATTGTGTTTATGCAAGACCTTGAACTCGAAGTGCCGTCGATGACCTTTTACTTTGATGGCGGACTTGTGTCGCTCGTGCGTTTTTACAATCAGCACCAGAAGCCGGTACATAAGAACATTTGCTATGTTGAAAAAGAAGTCGATGATGTTTCGGTTGAAGTTGCGTTTCAATACATTGACGATATTTCGTCGCGCGAACTCGCATTTGCGAACAATACTTACAATGCCGAGGGTGGCACGCATGTTACCGGTTTTCGTACCGCGCTCACGCGCCGCATCAATGATTACGCGCGCAAGAATAATTTTCTTAAAGAGAGCGACGAAAATTTTACCGCAGATGATGTCCGCGAGGGGCTGACATCCGCAATCTCCGTAAAGCTTCGCGAGATTCAGTTTGAGGGGCAGACAAAAGGCAAACTCGGAAGCGTCGAGGCGCGCGGTGCAGTTGAAAAAGTTTTCGGTGAAGCACTTGCGCTTTTTATGGAGGAGAATCCCGATGATGCGCGCGCTATTGTAAACAAAGTAATTCTCGCTCTCCGCGCGCGCAAAGCGGCGAAAGCGGCAAAAGACAGCGTGCTTCGCAAGGGAGCGCTCGAAGGGCTTACTCTTCCCGGCAAGCTTGCAGACTGCCAAAGCAACAAGGCCGAGGACTCGGAACTTTTTATTGTGGAGGGGGATTCCGCAGGCGGTTCTTCAAAGCAAGGTCGTGACAGAAGGACACAGGCGATACTTCCGCTCAAAGGGAAGATATTGAACGTGGAGCGCGCGCGTTTGGACCGTATGCTTGAGTCAAACGAAATCAAGTCGCTCGTCATCGCGCTCGGTGTTGGGATTGGCGATGTATTTGATCTTTCAAAGCTTCGCTATCACAAAATCATTATTGCAACAGATGCCGATGTGGACGGCGCTCACATTCGCGCGCTTTTGCTCACTCTTTTTTATCGGTACTTCAAAGCGGTCATTGATGGTGGATTTATTTACATTGCCCAGCCGCCGCTCTACAAGATAAAGCGTGGAAAGGAAGTTACCTACGCATACAGCGAGGAAGAAAAAATTGCTTTTCTTGGCAAGGATGTAAGCTTGCTTGAGGTTGTAGAGGAGGAAGTTGAAAGTAGTTTACGGCCGAGCCGCGAATCAGCTGATTCGAAGTTGAAAGTTGGAAGCAAGGAAGAAGAACCAGAAGAGGAGGCAGATACAAAAAAACGCGCGCCAAAAATTTCCCTTCAACGCTACAAGGGTCTCGGAGAAATGAACCCCGAGGAACTCTGGGAAACCACCATGGATCCAAAGTCACGCATCTTGAAACAGGTTACTATTGAGGATGCGGTCGATGCGGACAAAGCATTTGACGTCCTCATGGGCGAAGACGTATCAGCAAGGAAGTCATTTATCCAGTCCAACGCAAAGATGGCAAACATTGACGCGTAAAGGCCGTTCGCTGTTTACTTTTTAGGGTACGGATTTTTTGAAGCTTAAAAAATCCTGAAGTTTTCGCGCCGTCGCGCTCAAAACCCCCTAAAAAGTAAATCAGCTCGCTCTGAGGTGGGATGCAAATGCGCGCGAGACATCTTACATTAGCTATTATTGTCATTTTTAACCTATAGTCATATACTAGATACATGATTAAAAAATACATTCTCGCTATTATTGCAATCGCACTCGCGGTGGGACTTGGATTTTTCTTTGGGAAAAAGTCCGCGATGGCTCCAGAGGCGCCAGTGAATAATTCTGTTACTGTTGCGAGGTAGCTCTATTGGGTGATATAATAGGCAGATTAATCATTAATATTTTTAAACATGAGAATAACAGGCATTGCATTGATTTGGATTGGAGTCATCGCGCTTTTGAAAAACATCGGTATCATCCAAGTTGTGGACTGGAGCATTATTTGGCCAGTAATTCTTATTATTGCTGGATCGTCCTTCAAGCGCGGTAAACATGGAATGATGTGCGGAATGGGAGGCAAATGTGGAATGTGCAAAGGCGACGAGGGTCATAAATGCGAGGGTCCGAATTGCAAGCACTAATTTAAAACAAAAAAACCAGCCACATTAAAGTGGCTGGTTTTTTTGTTTTACTCTACCAGATTGCCTTTTTTGCAATATCTCCCAGTGCGAATTTAATAAAGTCCGAGAGCGACTGGGTTTCGCCTTTTTCTTTTCCACGCATCTCCACCATTACTGTTCGCGCTTCAACTTCTTTTTCGCCGAGCACAAGGATGTAAGGAGTTTTTTCTGTCTTTGCGATACGAATGCGCTTACCAAGGCTCTCTGCAGAGTCATCCATCTCTACGCGGATGCCAGCGTTTGAAATTTCTTTGTAAACCTTATCTGCATATTCCGCAAACTTCTCGCTGATAGGAAGAATCTTTACTTGCACAGGCGAGAGCCAGAGAGGAAAGTTGCCGGCGAAATGTTCAATCATCACACCCATAAAGCGTTCTGTTGAGCCAAGAACCGCGCGGTGAATCACCACTGGGCGAAGCTTCTCATTTGTTTCATTTACATAATCAAGGTCAAAACGTTCTGGAAGATTGAAGTCGAGTTGGATTGTAGAAAGTTGCCACTGACGACCGATTGCATCCTTGAACATAAAGTCGAGTTTTGGTCCATAAAATGCCGCCTCATCCTCGGCTTCTTCGTATTTCCAACCTGTCTTTTTTACAATAGTGCGCAGCGCATTCTCCGCCGTATTCCAAACCTCATCACTACCAATATACTTCTCTTTATTTTTTGAATCGCGGAGCGAAATGCGCACATAAAAGTCAGATAGTCCAAAAGCGGCATATGCTTCTTTTATTGTATCAAGCATTAAATCAATTTCGTTTTCAATTTGGTCAGGTCGTGTAAATACATGGCAGTCGTCCTGGGTGAGGGAGCGCACACGCGTGAGACCTGAAAGTTCCCCAGATTTTTCATATCGGTAGTTTGTTGTCGTGCATGTGTAGCGCACTGGAAGCTCTTTGTATGAATGTGGAAGAGTCTTGTAGAGCATCATGAAATGCGGACAGTTCATTGGTTTCACATAATAGTCATTCTCATCGATTTTCATCGGTGTGTACATTGCATCGTATTTATCGAGGTGCCCCGAGATTTCATAGAGTGTTCCTTTGGTAATATGAGGAATCCAAATATCTTGATACCCACGCTTTTTCTGAATTTCACTTATGAATTCCTCTATAGTCTTACGGAGGAGTGCTCCCTTAGGATAGAAAAGTGGAAGACCTGCACCGATTTCGTCAATAATAGTAAAAAGTTCGAGTTCCTTGCCGAGCTTGCGGTGGTCGCGCTTTTTTGCTTCCTCGATTTGTTTTTTGTATGCGTCGAGTGCCTCACTACTTTCAAACGCAAGTCCGTAGATGCGGGTAAGCATCGGGTTCTTTTCACTTCCGCGCCAGTATGCGCCCGCAGTGTGGGTGATGGTAAATGTGTCTGCGGGAATTTCTTTTGTGTTTTCTATATGGCCACCTTTGCAGAGGTCGGTAAAGTCGCCAGTTTTGTAAATAGTTAAATCCTTGCCTTCTCCTTCAAATTCTTTTATAAGGTCAAGTTTGTATGGTTGGTTTGCAAAAAGTTTTTTTGCATCGTCCACAGACACCGCACGCCCCTCAAAAGGAATACCCTTGTTCACCATCTTCCTCATCGCTTTTTCAAAACCCTTCAAATCCTCTGGGGTAGGGGTGTAACCATTTGAAAACTCAAAGTCATAGTAAAAGCCGTTGTCGATAACGGGTCCAATGCCAAGCTTTGCGTTGGGGTCTTTCTCAAGCACCGCAATCGCAAGCAAATGCGCGAGCGAGTGGCGGATATTCTTAAGGTTGTCGCTTGTTTCCATAATTCGGTAATTGTAGCAGTATTTTAGGAGTTTTTAAAGCTCCTTGACCCTTTCCACAATCATCGTCTTTTCACCGTTTCTTTCTGATATTTTTCCTCTGACTTTGATGCACTTGTCGGGATTTTCGAAAAATTCTTTGTGCGTGAAGAGTGCCTCGGGAAAAAGGACGAGCTCAAGCGTGCCGGTCATGTCGGTTAGTTTTACAAACGCCATCTTGTCGCCTTTTTTTGTAATGATGGGGTGAATGTGTTCGACAATGCCGCCCGCGACCGCGATCATTCCGTCCTTGAGCGTTTTCACATTTTCAATCGTTGCGCCTATTTTTGTAAGTTTTTCTCGATGTTCATCAAGCGGATGCCCCGATACATACAAACCAAGAAGTTCCTTTTCCCAAATGAGACAGTCGCGTTTTGCCGCTTTCTCCGCTAGTTTCAAACGAAGCACCGGGACGCTTGAAGTATCAGCCATCATCCCAAAGAGAGATTCTTGACCGCTCATTTCTTTGCCCTGCGCTTTATTATACTCGAGAGCTTCTTCCATATTGGCGAGCATAGCGCCGCGTTCACCCATTGCGTCCATCGCTCCCGCCTTGATAAGCGATTCAAGAGATCTTTTGTTTAAATTTTTGTGGCGGATACGCTCGAGGAAGTCGCTGAATGAAACAAACGATCCGTGCTTTACGCGCTCTGCAATAATCGCATCCGAAATATCGGTGCCAAGATTTTTTATTGTGTAGAGGCCGAACCGTATCTCTTGATTGCCCCCTCTTTCTACAACGGTAAATCCTCCGTAGCTCGCATTGATATCCGGAGGTAACACAGGAAGTTTCATTCTCTTGCACTCGGTAATAATTTCTGCAATCTTTTCCGTGTCGCCGGATTCCGCGGTGAGGATAGCTGTCATATATTCGATAGGAAAGTTGGCCTTCATGTAGGCGGTCTGGTAGGCGAGGCGGCCGTAGCTTGCGGCGTGCGCTTTGTTAAATCCATATGCGGCAAAAGGCTCGATTAAGTGCCAGAGTTCCTGCGCTTTCTTTTCCGTGCACCCATTTTCCACGAAGCCCTTGAGCAGTTTTTCTTTTTGCGCCTGCATTTCTGCGGGGATTTTTTTACCCATTGCTTTGCGGAGTTTGTCTGCGTCTAGCCACGAGTAGCCTGCGAGTTTAATCGCAATCATCATAACGTCGTCCTGGTAGGTAATCACGCCATAGGACATTGCGAGAATGTCTTTCATTCGCGGGTCGAGATACGAAACGAGTGATTCATTGTGCTTGCGTTTGATGTATTCTGGAATGGATTCCATCGGCCCGGGACGATAGAGGGCGACCATTGCGTTGATGTCGTGTATCGTTGAAGGGCGAAGCTCTTTTAGGTAGCGGGTCATTCCTGAGCCGTTCAGCTGGAACAGACCCATAGTCTCCCCGCGCGCGAGCATTGCAAAAGTCCGCTTATCATCAATGGGGATGGTGTCGAGATCGATATCAATATCGTGACGCTCCTTGACCAAACGCACGGCATCTCCCAAAATAGAAAGGTTGCGAATGCCGAGAAAATCGAATTTCAAAAGCCCCGCGTCTTCAACGGCGTGCATGTCATATTGAGTGATTATTTTTCCGCCTTTTGGGTCGAGCTGTGTAGGAACAAAATCAATGAGCGGAATCGGTGAAATAACCACACCAGCGGCGTGGACAGAAATATGCCGCACGCACCCCTCGAGTTTTTTTGCGAGGTCGATGATTTCGGTTGTAGTGCTGTCTGCCCTATACAAATCTTTGAGTTCAGGGGTCATACTAAGCGCAGTATCGATAGTCATTGGAAATCCTTGTGAGCCTTCGGGAATCAGGCGCGAGATTTTGTCGCCCACTGTGTACGGATGACCGAGAGCGCGCGCGACATCTCGCACTGCGCCACGCGCCATCATTGTGCCGAAAGTACCGATTTGCGCCACATGGTCTGCACCGTATTTTTCTCGCGCATAGTTTATCACTTCGTCGCGGCGGGTGTCTGCATAGTCCATATCGATATCAGGCGCCGATGGACGCTCCGGGTTCAAGAAACGTTCGAACGGAAGCTTGTATTCGAGTGGGTTTACATTGGTGATTTTGAGAAGGTAGGTAACGATAGAGCCGGCGACTGACCCGCGTACGGTTGTCAAAATGCCGTTTTCATTCGCAAACCGCAAAAGGTCCGCAACGACGAGAAAGTACGGCGCATAACCTTTGTCGCAGATAACTTTAAGTTCATATTCAAGCCTGTCGGTTACCTCTTTGTCATTTACCGAAAGCCCGCGTATAGAGATTCCTTCATATGCAAGACGGCGAAGCTCGCTGTCGTATGTCGTGCCTGCGGGAATTTTTAAGTCAGGGAATACCCACGAGCCAAGTTTGAGCTCGATATCGCATTGGTCCGCGATTTTTTGCGTATTCCAAACCGCCTCCGGCGTGTCTTTGAAATATTCTAGAGCTTTTTTTGTATCAATAAATGAAAAATCGTCAGCTGCCATGGAAAATCGATTTTCGTCGTTCAGGTCGCCGTTGGTTTGAATGGCAAGCAGTGTTTCGTGCGCGCGCTGGTCTTCGCTTTTTAGGTAGTGCGAGTCTTGTGTAGCGACAAGCGGGATGTCGAGCTTTTTCCCAAGTGCAATAATCCCAGCGCGCACCTCCTCAATGCCCGGCACGCCGGGGTGGTGCATAATTTCAAGATAATAATTTTCTTTCCCAAAAATTTCTTGATGTTCGCGCGCAATGCGTTCGGCTTCTTCGGTGTCGCGGTTGCGAAATGCGCGCGATAGCTCGCTACCGAAGCATCCAGAGAGGCAAATAATACCTTCGCTGTATTTTCGTAAAATTTCTTTATCCATTCTTGGCTTGTAATAGTAGCCTTCTAGTTGAGAAAGGGTAACGAGACGCACAAGGTTTTTGTACCCGATTGCATTTTTAGCGAGGAGGGTGAGGTGGTAGCGTGTGGTGTCGATACCCGAACGTTTGTCGTGCCGCGAACCGGGCGTGATGTATGCTTCAACTCCGAGAATGGGCTTGATGCCATTACTTTTGCATGTTTTGTAAAACTCGATCGCGCCGTACATGTTGCCGTGGTCGGTAAGACCGATAGCGTTCATTCCATGCGACTTCGCAAGTTTTACCATATCTCCCACCTTCGAGAGTCCGTCGAGGAGAGAGTAGTGAGAGTGCGTGTGGAGGTGGATGAATTGAGGATTCTTAGTTTCCATATTGGGCTAGTATACCAGATTCTTTATGGCGTCGGAAAAGTAGGTTTTGTCGATGATTTTGCTATGATATGCAGATGCATAACCACGAGAAATATAAATGTATTATTGGCATAGATGAGGTCGGGCGCGGGTCCATTGCGGGACCAGCGGCTGTGGGCGCACTCAAGTTGCAAGTCAAAAGTGTAAAGTTAAAAGTGAAAGAGGGGTGGTTCCATGGTTTGCGTGATTCTAAAAAACTTACGCCAAGGGCGCGAGAGAAATGGTTTGAAAAGATTAAAGATGCTCAAACTGAAGGGTGGCTTGATTATGCAGTAATGTTTTCCAGCGCGGGCATGATTGATAAGAAGGGGATTGTCCCCGCAATATACTCGGCGCTTGTTCGCGCAATACGGAAACTTTCTTGCGGTCCCGTGGAAACACTCGTGCTCCTCGATGGCGGGCTCAAGGCCCCGCGAAAATATATTCATCAGCAGACGATTATCAAGGGGGATGAGAAAGAATTTGCAATAGCGCTCGCGTCAATCGTGGCGAAAGTTACGCGCGATAATCGCATGAGGAGCATAGCGCGTCGGAACCCAAATTATCACCTGCATGCTCACAAAGGTTACGGCACCAGCGCGCATTACGAAGCACTAAAGCAAAACGGCATCACGAAACATCATCGCAAGAGTTTCCTAAAAAATGTTATGAGCTGATCGCAACACTTGATTTTTTGCGGCTCTTTTGTTATACTACCGGAACTATGGTAATACGAATGAGACACACCCGCGCGCATACGGCAAACCGCCGTTCGCATCACGCGCTCAAAGGCGCGCGCCTTTCAAAGTGCGTAAAGTGCGAGGCGCTTCACCTTCGCCATCAGGTTTGCACCGCTTGCGGGACATACCGCGGAAAACCAGTCCTCAAATTGGTAAAGACAATGGCGAAGACCGAGAAGCGCGTCGGAGCAAAGAGTAAGGCGGTAAAATAAGCCCCTCCTTCCGTTAATTTTTTTTGCTTTTATGCTTTTACTCGCGTACAATATGAGTATAAGTACTTTTTAAATATGGCAAACAGGCACCTTTCACGAAGTATCGTAATGCAGGTTCTCTACGAATGGGATTTTCGCGGAGGTGCTCTTACCGACCTCGAGATAGAGCAGGCTATCGCGCGAAATGCCGAAGAGTTTGCTCCCGGGGTTGGCGACATTTCGTTTATGAGGAAGCTCCTCTTGGGTATACTGGGCAAACGCGCCAAACTCGACGATATTATTGAAAAAGCGGCGCCGGATTGGCCAATTGATAAAATTGCGCTCATCGACCGAAATATTCTTCGCATCGGACTTTACGAACTTCTTTTTGAAGATCGCGCGCAAGTACCCGCAAAGGTTGCTATTAACGAAGCAATCGAACTTGCGAAAACATACGGCGGCGAGACAAGCGGTAAATTTATAAACGGCGTGCTCGGCGCTGTGTACAAAGAGCTCGGCGAGCCGGGAAAAGACGAAACAAGCAAGAAGAAAAATTTGCAAAAAATTTCGCGTGTGCCGGTTGACCCCAAAACCCTTCCGCTCGACAAGCTCGGCGGCGCGGTGGTGTACGCGCGTGACGGCGCGGATGTATATCTCGGTCTCGTGCATGATATTTTTGGGCACTGGACGCTCTCAAAGGGTCATTATAAAGACGGAGAGGACGATAAAACCGCGATTACGCGCATTGTGATGGAGGAGATTGGTCTTCCCATAACACTCGGAGAAGTCCTTGGCGAAAATGAATATGTGGCGTCACACCCAGAGAAAGGAAAGATGCGAAAACATGTGAGCTACTTTCTAGCAGAGGCGCCGTATCAAGAGATTAAGCTTATGAAAAAAGGCGGTCTTGATGATGCGCAGTGGTTCAAGCTCGCAGATATCATCGACCTTAATATGTATGACGATATGCTTCCGGTGATTACGAAGGCGGTGAATATATTACTCAAGAAATAAGAACAGTTTTATGGAAAAGTTTAGAGCATTTGAAGAAAAGATTGGCGTGCATTTTAAAGACCGCGCGGTTCTCCGTGAGGCTTTTACGCATCGCTCATACATAAACGAAACACGCGAGCGCGGGCTTGACCACAACGAGCGTTTGGAGTTTCTGGGCGACGCGGTGGTGGAGCTTGTCGTAACAAATTTTCTATACAAAAAATATCCTCAAGCAAATGAAGGCGACCTCACAAGCTACCGCGCGGCGCTCGTAAATGCGGTGACGCTCGGCAATCTTGCTATTGATATGGGGATGGAGGAATATCTGCTCCTTTCAAAGGGCGAAGCGAAGGACAAGGGAACGAAAGCAAGGCAGATTATTCTTGCTAATGCATTTGAGGCGCTCGTCGGTGCTATTTATCTTGACCTCGGCTACGAAGCAGCGGATAAATTTCTGAAAGACTATCTCCTTGGAAAAACAGAAGAAATCGTGAAGAAGGAACTCTGGCGCGACGCAAAAAGCTTTTTTCAAGAAGAAGCGCAGGAGCATGTTGGAATCACTCCATCGTACCGCGTTATTAGTGAAGTTGGTCCCGACCACGATAAGGATTTCAATGTGGGAGTGTATCTCAATGATGAACTCATTGGTATCGGAACAGGTAAGTCAAAGCAAGACGCCGAACAAGGCGCCGCCGCGGATGGGTTGAAAAAGAAAGGGTGGAATAAATAATTTGAAGGTCTATAAAGTCGCAAAGTCGAGAGGTACTTGACACATAATATATTATTTGATACGGTTTATTTTAGAGAATTTGTTGTTTAACGTTACAGATAGGAGGTGCTTGTATGTACATGGATTTGGGTACAAGGACTATTCTGGTTTCTAATGTATGCATGATTCTGCAGATCCAGGGGCTCGCCCTCCTTCTTTTAATGACGCTATTGATACCCATCGCCGTTTGCGCCAGTTTTGTGGGCTTGGATTGCAATTTCTGGGTTTGCGGCGGTAATAACCGCACTCCTGTGGCCACAGATTCGTATGTCTATGTCGACAGTTCTTTCAGGGTTGTCTGGGGTCGGTATAATGATTTTCTCACTCATCAAACTTGTTCCATAGAGCGGTAAGCCAAAAGCTTGAAACCCACAGAGGTTTCAGGCTTTTTCTTTTTGTCGCATCGGTAAAGCCATTATGGTAAACTATTCCCACAATGCGCGTAAAAAGTTTGGAAATTTCTGGGTTTAAGTCCTTTGCAAAGAAGAGTGTTTTTGAGTTTGGGGCATCGATTTCGGCTATTGTGGGACCGAATGGCTCTGGAAAGTCCAACGTCGCTGAAGCGCTTCGTTTCGTGCTCGGCGAGCAGTCGCTCAAGAGTATGCGTGGCAAGCGCACAGAAGACCTCATCTTTAACGGCTCGAAAAGCGCCGAACGGCAAAATCGCGCGAAGGTGACGATTACCTTCGACAACAAAGACCGCACATTTCCCGTGGACTTTGACGAGGTTTCCATTGCGCGCGAAATCCACCGCGACGCCTCCAGTGAATATTTTTTGAATGGGTCTTCGGTACGCTTGAAAGATATTATTGAACTCCTTGCTTCGGTGCACATCGGCGCATCGGGACACCACATCATTTCGCAGGGCGAAGCGGATAGAATTTTGAATTCGTCGCCAAAGGACCGCC
This sequence comes from Candidatus Yonathbacteria bacterium, assembly GCA_016215205.1. Taxonomy (GTDB): domain Bacteria; phylum Patescibacteriota; class Minisyncoccia; order Phycocordibacterales; family UBA1550; genus UBA1550. The sequence goes on from JACRKU010000013.1 coordinate 31,996, forward strand.
GCGCGATGATAGAAGACGCCCTCGGACTCAAGATTTACCACTGGAAAATAAACGAGAGTGAAAAGAAACTTTTGAAGACTGAGGAAAATATGCGTCAGTCGGAGTCTCTCCGCCGCGAGATTGCGCCGCATATTAAATTTTTGAAAAAGCAGGTGGAGAAAGTCGAGCAGGCTAGAACATTGCGTGATGAACTCGCGCTTCTCTATGGCGATTATTTAATTCGTGAGGAAACATACATCAAACACGCTCGTGAGAAGCTTCATGGAGAAAAAGGAAATCTTGAACGCGAACTTCATGAGGCAAATGAGGCGCTTCTCCGCGCGGATAGTTTGCGCGGCGTGCAGACGAAAGAAAGCGCCGAGGTTTCGGAGCTTGTGCGCGTGCGCTCGGAAATGGGCGCGGTGCGCCGCGAGCGAGATGACCTTGGGAGGAAAATCGGTCGTCTCGAGGGAATGATAGAGTATGAAGAGCGCCGTTTGAATGCGCCGGAAGTTGCGCACGAGAAAACCGTTTCTGCAGAAGAGGCGGAAAATCTCGCGCAAAATCTGTATGACGAGCTCGGTCATGCAGAGGGAAGCGAGGACTATTTGTATATTAAAGGCGTAGTGAGCGCAACGCGTAACAAGCTCGGTAAATTCCTCGAACACATCAGGGGAAGTGGTGTCCAAAGAGGTCCCCGCGAGGCGGCAATAAAAGTGCTTGAGGATTTGCGCATTGAACATAAAAACCTTTTGGGCGCACAAGAGAACCTTGAGGATTTGATTTCAGGCTTTGAAGAAAAAATGCGCGAGCTTGAAGCAATACTTGAGACAAAGCGCAGAGATACCACCGATGCAGAACGCGCATCTTTTGAGTTTCGCGCAAAAAAACAAGAACTTACACTACGCATTGGCATAGTACGCGAACACATTGAAAATTTCATGCGCGACGAAGTTGCATTTCGTGAAGAACTCCGCGAGGGGGGAATCCTCGTTGGTCGTTCCATTCTCGATTATGTGAATAATCATATTGATATCGAACAAGCCCTTTCAGAGTCACGCGCCGAGCAAGAGAGTCGTCGCAAAAAAATTGAGCGCACTAAAATTCGTTTGGAGGATATTATGGGCGGAGGGTCAGGGGAGGATATTATGCGCGAGTATGAAGAAGCGGTGGAGCGTGATGTGTTTCTCTCGAAAGAACTCGAGGATTTGAAAACAAGCGCGGAGTCTCTCCGTGAATTGATGCGCGGACTCGACGAGGAGCTTGGCGCGCAGTTCAAGGACGGTATTAAGAAAATCAATAAGCAGTTTGGAGAATTTTTTGCATTGATGTTTGGCGGTGGTACTGCATCGCTTGAAGTTGCGTTAGATAAAAAGAGGAAGCGTGGCGATACAGATATCGAAGGACTATTCGAAGGAGAGCCTGACGACGAAGAAGAAACAGAAGAGGGAATTGATGTTGCGATTTCTTTGCCGCACAAAAAAATCCGCGGACTGCAAATGCTTTCTGGTGGCGAGCGCGCGCTCACATCTATCGCACTCATCTTTGCGGTTTCGCAGGTGAATCCGCCGCCATTTCTTGTACTCGATGAAACTGATGCGGCTCTCGATGAAGCAAACTCTAAAAAGTATGGCGACATGGTCGCAACGCTCGCAAAATATTCCCAGCTCATCGTCATAACGCACAACCGCGAAACAATGTCCCGAGCAGGAATTATTTACGGCGTGACGATGGGCTCTGACGCTATCTCAAAACTCCTCTCTATTAAGTTTGAGGAAGCGGAGCAGTTGGCGAAGTGATTGACTAAGTTTCCATTTATGGTTTACTGTTTACTGGGTTGTATCATTGATTAAACATCATAAGGAGCGCGTTATGGCGAAAAAGCTTACTCTTGGAATTGTTTCTGCGAATGGTGAAATTGTACTGAAAGTAGAGAAGATGGAAGAGAAAGTTCGCCCTTGGCGAAGGATACCTATTCTTCAGGTGTTGCGAGTGCTTATTGGCACTATGACAGCCCTCTCTTTTGGTTCGAGGGTAATTCTTACGGACGCAAAAATTTGGTCTTCCGCTACGACCATGTGGATGCTCGCGTTCTCCTTTATGTTTTTGTTTTGGCTGGTTGAGTATATTATGCACAATTTATTGCGCATAAAATTTGATTTGTATAAAACCGAGTGATTAAAATACCCAGCCTTTCTGGAAAGGCTGGGTATTATCTTTTTACTTCACGAGTTCGTAGTCGATTGATTTGCGTTCTAGATCAACCGCTTTGACGCGGATTTTTAATTTATCTCCAAGAGTAAAACGCTCCCTAGTTTGTTTGCCGACGATGCGGTAATTCTCTTTTTCAAAAATATAGTAGTCATTGCCGAGGTCGCTGATGCGGATGAGACCTTCGCACTTTGTTTCATCTTCTTCCACAAAGACGCCCCATTCAGCAACGCCGGAGATTGTGCCATTGAATTCTTTGCCTACTCGTTCGCTCATATATTCTGCTTGTTTGAATTTTATAGACGCGCGCTCGGCATCGGCGGCGAGTTTTTCCATTTCGGATGAATGCGCCGCAAGTGAGCGGTACTCGCTCATTTCTTCTTTTGTTACCTTCTCGTCCGCAAGGAAGTGCGCGAGAATGCGGTGCACCATTACATCGGGGTAGCGGCGAATCGGCGAAGTAAAATGCGCGTAGTGCTCGTAAGCAAGGCCATAGTGCCCGATGTTTCGCGTCGAGTAGATTGCTTTTGCCATCGTGCGGATGGTCGCGGTGTTAAGCATTGTTTCTTCGGGCTTACCTTTTATTTGTTCAAGGAACTTATTTATGTCCGCGGACGAAACACGGCCTTCTTTAAGCGGGAGCTTGTATCCGAGCCCAGTGGCAAATTTTGCGAGTTCCGCGAGGCGCTCTGGTTTTGGTTCATCGTGCACGCGATACACAAAGAGGTCGCCCTCGTGCTCACCTTTGTTGCCCGTCTTCTCAAGTTTTTCTGAGACATATTCCGCAACTTTTTTATTTGCGAGAAGCATAAACATTTCCACGAGTTTGTTTGTATCCTGAAACTTTTTCGTGTACACGCGAATTGGCTTTTTGTTTGCATCGAGCTCAAAGCGCACCTCTTCGTGTTCAAATGATATAGCGCCTCCGGCTTTGTCTTGCACTACTAGTTTTTTTGCGATGATATTGAGGGTGTTGAGTTCGTCATAAAAAAGACCCGATCCGCTGTCTATTACTTCTTGCGCATTTTCATATGTAAAACGTTTTGCCGAGTTGATGATTGCGCGCCCGAACCATGCGTTTCTCATCGTCACTTTTGAAGTTGGATTAGTTGCGGTGTCTGGCGCAAAAGTGAATACTGCCGAGAAAACAAGTTTGTCTTCTTTTTCGTTCAGACTGCAAAGGTCGTTAGAGAGGACCTCTGGGAACATTGGGATAACGCGGTCAACGAGGTAAATAGATGTCGCACGCTTGCGCGCCTCTTCGTCTATCAGAGCGTGCGGTTTTACATACGCCGATACATCCGCAATATGCACACCGATTTCAATGTCGCCATTTGGTAGTGTTTGAATAGAAATAGCGTCGTCAAAATCTTTTGCATCTGCGGGGTCGATGGTGAAAGTCGTTACCTTGCGGAAATCCCGACGCTTCTTTGCTTCTTCGGCAATGAATGCAGGCGCGGTTTTTTTGAGCGTGTCTGCTTCGCGGTGGATTTTCTCCGGGAGCTCCATTTGGAGACCTTTGTCGAGCACAATCGCGCGGATTTCTGTTTCGTTGTCGCCGGCATCGCCAAGGACTTCGATAATTTCTGCAGTAGGGTTTTTCTTTGGGTCGGTCCAGTCTGAAAGACGAACAAGGGCCTTCTTTCCGCGTAGTTTTTCACCATGTGGTGGGTTGGAGATGAGGAAATCCACATAGATGCGCGTATCTTGAGGAATGAGAAATGTTGCGCCGTTCTCTTCGTCAATTGTGCCAACAAAATTTACTTTAGCGCGCGCGAGAACCTCCACCACTTCGCCGGTTTGCTGTATGTCACCGATTTTGGCATTAAGCCTTACCTTTACCCTGTCGCGGGGAAGGGCGGTATTGAGAAAACCCGCCTCAATGCGAATGTCGTTTTCACGCGGACTGTCTTCGCCCACCGAAACAAAACCAAAGCCCTTTGCAGTCGTCGTAATGACGCCCTCAACGAAGCTTCTGGTGAGAGTTTTTTCTTTGATCATATTGTTCCCAAGATAGCATAAAACTAACCCCTTGACCATTTAACCCAATTTTGTTAGGATGCTTTTCATGTTAGCAATTCGACTACAGCGCGTTGGCCGCAAAAATGATCCGTCATTTCGCGTCATCGTGACAGATTCAAAGATGAAAACCAAGACTGGAAACTTCCTTGAAGTTCTCGGTTCGTACAATGCGCGCATGGGCAAGCCGGTTATTAATACCGAGCGCGCAAAATACTGGATATCTGTAGGCGCAAAAGCGTCCGGTACCGTGCACAACCTCCTTGTAGACTTCAAGGCGGTTTCGGGAAAGAAAATCAATGTTTTGGGTAAAAAAACTCCCATCGTAAAAGAGGTTCCCGCCGCAGTCGAGATTGCTTCCGGCAAGCCCGCAGAAGAAGTAGTGGAAGCAACGCCAGAAGTTAAACCAGCTCAGTAAGTTCAATTACAAAAGCCCCGCCCTTTTCAAAAGGGCGGGGCTTTTGTAATTGAAAATTTGTACCACTGCATGGTACAATATAAACACGATGGCATTTTCTTTTTTTACTAATCGCGGAAATGATGAAACGCTGATCCTCCTTGTTGATATCGGGTCAGCGAGCGTGGGCGGCGCTCTTGTAAAGATTGAAAAAGGTCGCGCGCCGAATGTTCTTGCAACAGTTCGCAAAGACATCTCATTCCAAGAAGCGCTTTCTTCCGCTCGTTTCTTATCTGCAATGAATCACGCGCTCGACCAAGTTTTAAAAACTATCCACCCAAAAACTACCGTCTTAGGTTCTCCCGCGCATATTTTTTGCACGCTTTCGTCCCCTTGGTTTATTTTAAAGACTCGCCGTTTATTGATTTCACGTCAAGAAGAATTTGAAGTAACCGAACGAGCTCTTGATGAATTTATAAGTGAAGACATCGCGCGTCTGAAAGAAGAACTCAAAGAAACGCTTCCGCCGAAGGATGTGAAAATCATCGAAAAGAAAATCATTCAGATGAAATTGAATGGATATGAGATCAAAAATCCATACGGCCAAAAAACGTCACAAATGGAGATTTTGATGACCATCGGGGTTTCGTCCGAAAAGGTTATTGAAAGCATCGAGCGTAAGCTCGGCAATGTTTTTCACGCAAAATCAGTCCACTTCGGCGCATTTCCCATTGCCGCATTTAGCGCAGTAAGGGATATTTCCCCAACCGAAAAGAATTTCCTTTTTCTCGACATCACTGGCGAGGCGACCGATGTATCACTGGTAAACAATGATCTTTTAATGGGGACGGTGACATTCCCCCATGGAAAAAATTTTTTTATTCGCGAAATTTCTGCGGAGATGCGCACTGTCCACTTTGAGGCGGCAACGCTCTTTGCAATGTTTCTCCGTGATGAGTTGGATGACACAAAACGCGCCAGGATTGCGGCTATTATTGCGCGCGCTGAAGACGAATGGCTTGCGCGCCTCGAAAAGTCGCTTGGTGCCCTTGCGAAGAACGGTGTATTGCCTCAGAAGGTATTTTTTACAACAGATGCTTTTATCGCTCCACTGTTTTCTTTGCTCCTCTCTCGCCGAGACCATATCGCAAAGATGGAGCACGGAACGAACGCATCGTTTGAGGCTCAGTATCTCGACCAGCTTATTGTTGAAAAGTTTGTTTCGTTCAATACGGGAGTTATTAGGGATCCGTTTATGGTCATTGAAGCGCTCCTAGCTTTCAAAATAGTCACGCAACACAAATAATATGAATGACATTATCCGAAAACAAATGAAAGATGTGATTGTTCCTCATAACGAGGTTATTCGTCGAGTGCCAACCGTACCCGAACCGTACGCCGCGCCAAAGCCTTCAGAAGAAATGGGGCGCATCGAAAAAAATCCATTTTTCAAAAAGGAGAGAAAAAAAGATGACGAACCACCAAAAGGCAAAAGCGCGCGTTCCCACGCGCTTACTTGGGCGTTTCTGGCAGTCGCACTTTTGGTCGCAGTTTTTGTTGTCGCAAACTATTTTTCATCGGCGACGGTAGAAATCACGCCTATCACGCGAAGTATAAATCTAGACCGTGATTTTACAGCGGTTTCGTCCGACAAAGCGGTGGAAGGCGATCTCATTTTTCATTTTGTTGCAACTTCCACGGAAAAAATAAAAGAGGTCCCCGCAACGGTCGAAAAGAAGATTCAAAAAAAAGCGTCAGGGAAAGTAACAATTTTCAACTCCTATAATGGAGAAAGTCAGCGTCTCATCAAAAACACGCGCCTCGAGTCTCCCGGTCGCAAAACATATCGCATCGACCAGTCGGTGATTGTGCCAGGGATGAAGGTCGTCAATGGCAAAAATATGCCCGGCTCTGTTGAGGCGGTCGTCTATGCCGATGCTCCCGGTCCGGATTATAATATTGATAAACCTGCCGATTTTACAATCCCCGGGTTTAATGGTGACCCCCGATATACGAAGTTTTACGCACGCTCAAAACCGGATTCTCCTATCACGGGCGGTTTTTCCGGAACCGTGAATATTCCCTCGGACGAAGCAATCCTACTTGCGCAAGAAGAATTGAAGCAAGAGCTCCCTAAAATCGCGATTGAAAAAGCGCGCGCGCAGATTCCCGACGGAATGTCGTTGTTTCCCGGAGGTGTGATAATAAAATTTGAAGATGTGCCGCAGGACATAACCTTAGGCACGCTGTCAAAGGTTGTCGTGCGCGCCACGGCATCGGTATTTTTCTTTGATACGACTGTTCTCACAGAGAAACTTGCAGCCGCATTATTGTCCGAAGACAAAGGAAAAACATTCGTAGTCTCTAATATGTCCGCTCTCGCATTCTCATTCGTTGACCCCGTGAACAACGTAGTTCTCTCTGACCTCTCAAAGATAAGTTTTCATATCAAGGGGGACTTGGTGTTTGTGGGGCAGATTGATGCCACAAAAATCCGCGCGGAACTCGCGGGCAAAGAAAAAAAAGATTTTGGCAAACTTATCGTCGGAGAGAATAGTATCGGCAAGGCGGATGTTGTTATTCGTCCAATGTGGAAAACTGCCTTTCCTAAAGACCCCACAAAGATTACAATAAAAATTGTTAGCGGGGAATAGTTGTAATTGACGCCACACTAAACTTTTGGTATCATGAAGATTCACAAATGGCAGAAATAGAAAAAGAGGAGCTAACACAAGGGGAGGTTACCGAAGCGCTTCCGGGCGCAATGTTTCGCGTAGAGTTTCCGGACGGGCAAGTTGTCATATCCTATCTCGCGGGCAAGATGCGTCTGCACCGCATCAAGGTCCTCATCGGGGATAAGGTTATGGTAAAGCTTGATCCGTATGGCGGAAAAGGCCGTATTATCAAGCGACTATAGAGGGCTTGCATTTAATTCCAAAATACGATATAGTACCCTCACTGTTTTGTTTTTGTGGTTTTGTTTGTGTTTTCGTAGGTTTGCGCGAAATTTACTCTATTGCCGCCTACTTAAAAAGGTAGGTATCAATAGAGAGTTTTTGTTCAATTTTTGTTTAAATAGTAGTGGATACCAATATCTTTAGTATGAAAGTACGAGCATCAGTAAAAAAAATTTGCGTAAAATGCAAGACGGTCAAGCGCGGCGACCGTATTCGCGTTATCTGCACAAACCCGCGTCATAAACAGCGTCAGGGATAACTATAGAGTAATCATTTAAGTATAAGACATTATATATATGCGAATCCTAGGAGTAACAATACCGGATGAAAAAAGATTGGAGATAAGTTTGACCGCAGTGTACGGCATCGGCCGTCCGCGCGCAAAAGAGCTTCTTGATTCCGCAAAAATCGACCATGGCAAGCGCGCCAAAGATTTGACTCCGGGGGACGAGGCGAAGATTCGTAAAATTATTGAAGAGCTCACTCTTGAAGGAGACCTCAAACGCGAAATTTCGACAAACATAAAGCGTTTGAAAGAAATCAAAGCGTACCGAGGATTACGTCACGCAAAAAAGCTTCCCGTTCGCGGACAACGCACAAAGACAAACTCTCGCACCGTGCGCGGGAACAAGCGCACAACGATGGGTTCAGGACGTCGCAAGGCTGACAAGAAATAATAGACTTCAAGCAAAGACCATTATGGGTAAAAAACGAATTATTAAAAAAGAAGGACAGAGCGTTGATCAGGGATTGGTATCTCGCGCCCTTTCTCGTACCGCAAAAAAGAAGCATGTTGAAGGGGTACTCTATGTGCAGTCAACATACAATAATACAAAAGTGCTCCTCGCGGACAAGGCGGGCAACGCGCTCATCTGGTCTTCGTGCGGCTCTCTCGGTTTCAAGGGGGCAAAGAAGGGGACGCCGTTTGCCGCCGCAAAAGTTGGAGAGCTTGTTGGTGAAAAGGCCGCAATGATCGGAATGAAGGCGGTTGACGTAGTGGTAAAGGGTGTAGGCGCCGGGCGCGAGAGCTCGATTCGCGCGTTCAACTCAAAAGGCATCGATATTGCGCTTATTCGCGATGTAACGCCGGTTCCGCACAATGGTCCGAAGCCAAAGAAACCGCGAAGAATTTAAACCATCAATATAATATATGAGCAGAGTTACATGTAAAATTTGTCGTCGTCTCGGGGAGACCGTTTGCGGACGCGAGAAGTGCGCGTTTAAAAAGCGTCCGTACCCGCCGGGAAAGTTGCTTTCTGAAAAAAAGCATCGCGCAACATTGACCGACTTCGGACTCCAGCTTCGTGAGAAGCAAAAAGTTCGCCACACATACGGTGTGAGCGAAAAGCAATTTTCGAATTATGTTAAAGAGGCATCGGGCAAGCGCGGTACGAACCCTGCTGAATACCTTTTTGAAGCTCTTGAGTCTCGTTTGGACAGTGCCGTGTATCGTTCGGGTTTTGTGGCATCTCGTTCTCTTGCGCGCCAGATAGTATCACACGGACACATTATGGTAAATGGTCGCCGCGCAAACATCGCGTCACGACGAATGAAAGTTGGCGACACGATATCAATCCGTCCCGGAAGTATGAGTTCGAAACTCTTTGAAGGGCTCGCGGAACGTTTGAAGGCCGCGACAGTGCCAACTTGGTTCAAGCTTGATACAGATAAGCTCGAAGCAACGTTTCAAGGAAAGCCAAAAGTGGGGCAGGCAGAAATGTCTTTCAATCTCACTTCTGTCATTGAATTTTACAGCCGTTAATTCCTGTGCCCTGTTTGCATTTATCAAAAATTTAAGGTATAGTTTCAACTTCTAATTTACACCACAATGCTCGACTACAACATCACATTGCCATCGAAACCAAAAGTTCTCTCCGAGGACGGTTTTAAGGGAAGCTACGAAATCGAAAGTCTTTATCCGGGATATGGGCATACGCTCGGAAATTCACTTCGCCGCATTATTCTCTCATCGCTTTTGGGTGCCGCAATCACAACGGTAAAGATTGAAGGCGCTTCGCATGAGTTTTCTACTGTAGAAGGAGTCAAAGAGGATGTTATTACGATACTTCTCAATTTGAAAAAGGTGCGCTTCAAACTTTCCACAATGGAGCCGCAGGTTGTTACGCTTTCCGTGAAAGGCGCGAAAGATGTTACCGCAGGCGATATCAAAGTTTCCGGTCAGGTGGAAGTTTTGAATCCGGAACAGCATATTGCGACACTGACCGACAAAAACGCAACACTCAATATCGAGATTGTTGTTGTAAAAGGTTTCGGCTATGTTTCAAAAGAAATCCACCAGAAAGAAAAGATGGAAATCGGTACCATCGCCGTTGATGCAATCTTTACACCGATTCGTCGTGTAAATTACGAGGTAGACAACATGCGCGTGGGAAATCGCACCGACTACAACCGTTTGCGCATTTCTATAGAGACTGACGGCACCATTTCTCCTCGCCGCGCCCTTGAAGCATCGATTGAGATTATGGTAAACCAGCTCAAGTCAGTTATTGGTTTTGTCGAGAAAGTTGAAGTTGAGGCAAAAGAGACTCCGGAGATAAAGGAGGTTTCTCCAAAGAAAGACGCTGCGGACAATGACTTCTTGAAGACTCGCGTAGAAAATCTCGACCTTTCGACTCGCACGAATAATGCGCTTTCAAACGCAAATATTCGCACCATCGGCGGCTTGGCAAGGAAGACCGAAGAGGATCTGCTTGAGATTGATGGTTTGGGAGACAAAGGAATTCAAGAAATAAAGCGCGCCCTTGGAGCACACAACATCACTCTCAAAAGCTAACTATTAACTATTTACTAATACCATGAAACACCACAAGTCGATGAGAAAATTTGGACGAGACCACGCGGGGCGTATTGCGCTTCTTCGCTCGCTCGCTCTCGCGCTCATAAAGACCGAGCACATAGAGACCACCGAGGCGCGCGCCAAGGAGCTTCGTCCATTCGTCGAGAAGCTGGTGACTCGAGGCGGAAAGGCAGATTTGACGTCACGCCGTCTTATTATTTCTCGCCTGGGCGGCGTGTCTGGAGAGGAGGGCGCAAAAAAGCTCATTGATGAGATTGCGCCTCGCTACAAGGAGCGCGCCGGCGGATACACGCGTATTTTGAAACTCCCGCGCCGCCATGGGGACGCATCGAAAATGGCTGTTATTGAATTTGTTTAGTACACCCATTAAAATTAATCACCATGACATACAAAATTGACGCAAAAGGAAAATCCGTAGGGCGCGTTGCCACCGAGGCGGCGAGTGTTCTTATGGGCAAAACTTCACCCGCATTTCAGAAGCACATCCCTGCAGATGTTCTTGTAATAATCGAGAATGCATCAAAGGCATCAATTACTCCATCAAAGATGGGGCAAGTGCATTCAAAGACTTATTCCGGTTATCCTGGCGGACTTCGTGAACGCACGGTCGCATACACAATCGAGAAAAAGGGTCACACTGAAGTTTTCCTTCGCGCAATTTCACGCATGATTCCGCGCAATCGTTTGCACAAGATTCGCATGAAGAATTTAAAAATTACCGAATAATATGACGACCAAAGATACTACAAAAAAAGAATCAGTTTCAAGAATACATGCGGTAAAGAAAGCGCATGCTCGCTATGTCGAAGCTGTTGGTCGTCGCAAGACTTCAACCGCCCGCGTTCGCATCGCCGAGTCTTCAAAAGAATCAGCCACAATAAACGACAAGGATGTTCCGGTGTATTTCCCGACAGCAGAGCTTCAGTCTATTGTTGCCAAGGCAATCGAGAAATCAAAAGTTGTCGGAAAGTTTGCCGTTTCAGCGCGAGTAACGGGTGGTGGAATTCACTCGCAAGCAGAAGCGGTTCGCCACGGACTCTCTCGCGCCATCGTTAAATTTGATGAAGAAACAAGGAAGCGTTTGAAGAAACTCGGTTTCCTAAAGCGTGATCCACGCATGAAAGAGCGCCGCAAGTTCGGCCTTAAGAAAGCGCGCAAGGCGCCACAATGGTCTAAGCGCTAATATTGCATAAAGAGTTTTTATAAAAGAAAGAGAGAAATTATCAGTCGATAATTTCTCTCTTTCTTAAATTGTGGGCAATATGATAAGATGAGGTTTCAATAACTATGACAGACACAGAAAACGCGGAAAAAGATGATAAAATAGTGGGTACAGAGGCTCAAAACGAGTCGCTTGACACAAAAGAAGACCCCATGTATAGTGGTGACCTCCAATACGAGGATGAGGAGGATTTGGAAAGTCCGGCGCTTGCGACGAAGAAACTTCGCGATAAACTTAAAGCCTGTGAGAAGGAAAAGAAAGAGTATCTTGATGGTTGGCAGAGAATGCGCGCGGATTTTGCAAATGTGAAAAAAGAAGAGGAAACCCGCCGCGGAGAAATGATAAAATTTGCCTCCGAGGGGCTCGTCGATGACCTGCTTCCAGTTTTAGACAGTTTTTCGATGGCATTTGGAAATCGTGAAGTGTGGGAAAAGGTGGACGAGAACTGGCGCAAGGGGGTTGAATATATTTACGCGCAAATGTATTCTGTCCTTGAGTCGCGAGGCTTGAGCGAGATAGGAAAAGTAGGCGAGAAAGTAGACCCGAGGACCCATGTTGCGATAGAGGAAATCCCTTTGCCTTCCGAAAAAGAAGCAGACACGGTAGCCGAGGTGGTGCAAAAGGGATACCGTCTGCATAGTAAAGTTATACGCCCCGCAAAAGTAAAAGCATTTGGGCATAAAGTCGAAATTTAACAGTCTCATTAATCGTAATCACACAAAAATATCATGGCAAAAATTTTAGGCATTGACTTGGGTACAACAAACAGCGCGGTCGCTATCATTGAAGGCGGCGAACCGCGCATCGTAGAAAACATCGAAGGCGCGCGCACGACGCCGTCTATTGTTGCCGTTTCAAAAAGTGGTGAACGCTTGGTGGGACTTCTCGCAAAGCGTCAAGCAGTGACGAATCCGAAAAACACGCTTTTTGGCATCAAGCGTATGATAGGTCACACATTTGAAGACGAGGGTGTTCAGCGTGACAAAAAAACAGCGCCGTTTGGCATTGAGAAATCTCCCACTGGTGGCGTGCAGGTGAAAATGGGGGATAAGCAGTATCGCCCCGAGGAAATTTCGGCGATGGTGCTCCAGAAACTCAAAGCGGACGCCGAAGCAAAACTTGGTGAAAAAATTACCGAGGCGGTAATTACTGTGCCTGCGTACTTCAACGACTCACAGCGTCAGGCGACAAAGGACGCTGGGCAGATTGCGGGTTTTGATGTGAAGCGTATCATCAACGAGCCGACTGCGGCCGCTCTCGCGTACGGTTTTAATAAAAAGAAAGATGAGAAGATTGTCGTGTACGACTTTGGCGGTGGTACGTTTGACGTGTCGGTGCTCGAAGTGGGCGGGGATGTTATTGAAGTAAAGTCCACCGACGGCGATGTGCACATGGGTGGGGAAGACATTGACCAGAAAATTATTCGTCATATTGCGAGTGAGTTCAAAAAAGAATCGGGGATTGATGTTTCAACAGACGTGATGGCGCTCCAGCGTTTGAAAGAATCTGCAGAAAAAGCAAAGCACGAGCTTTCTACCACCATGGAGGCTGAGATTAACATTCCATTTATTACTTCAGGAGCGGACGGTCCAAAGCACCTTCTTTTGAAACTTTCGCGCGCGACGCTTGACGACCTCGCTCGCGAGTATATCGACAAGTCAATCGAGATTACCAAGCGCGCGCTCGCCGCTTCTCCGTTCAAAAAGGAAGACATCAACGAAATCATTATGGTTGGCGGACAGACCCGCATGCCGGCTATTGTTAATGCAGTGAAGGAGCTTTTTGGTAAGGAGCCAAATCGTTCAATCAATCCGGATGAAGTAGTTGCTATTGGTGCGGCCATTCAGGCGGGAATCCTTCAGGGTGATGTAAAAGACGTGCTTCTCCTTGATGTTATTCCTCTCTCGCTCGGTATCGAAACATTCGGCAATGTCGCGACAAAACTCATCGAAAAAAATACCACGATTCCGGCGTCACGCTCGCAGATTTTCTCGACCGCGGCAGACAACCAAACATCAGTGGAGATTCATGTGGTGCAAGGCGAACGCCCAATGGCGCCCGACAACAAGTCTCTCGGCCGATTTATTTTGGACGGTATTCCGCCAGCACATCGCGGTGTGCCACAGGTGGAAGTTTCTTTTGATGTGGACGCAAACGGCATTCTTCAGGTAAAGGCAAAAGAAAAGACTACCGGCAAAGAACAATCCATTCGCATTGAAGCAAGCTCCGGTCTTTCAAAAGACGACATTGCGCGCATGCAAAAAGAAGCGGAGATGAATGCAGAAGAAGATGCGAAAAAGCGCGACAGCGCCGAGACAAAAAACATGCTTGAGCAACTCGTATACACAGCCGAGAAATCACTTCGCGATAACGGCGACAAAGTTTCCGCTGAAATGAAATCTGCCGTTGAGGAAAAGCTCGCTCTTGCAAAAACCGCAAGCGCGGGAACAGATATTGAAGCAATGAAGAAAGCATCTACAGAGCTTTCAGAGACACTTTCCAAAATCGGCGAAGAAATGATGAAGAACGCAGATGCGGCGAAAGCAGAGGGTGGCGCAGGCGAAAAACCGGAAGGCGGCGAGGGTAATGTTCACGACGCAGAGTATAAGGAAGGGGAGAATAAGTAAAAAGTGACAAGTTAAAAGTAAAAAGTAGATGCATTTGTATCACTTTCAACTTTACACTTTTAACTTTCGACTTGCCTATGGCAAAAGACTACTACAAAACACTCGGTGTTGAAAAAAACGCCTCTCAAGACGAAATTAAAAAAGCGTTTCGTACTCTTGCGCACAAATATCATCCCGACAAGGGCGGTGATGAGAAAAAGTTCAAAGAGGCAAGCGAAGCGTATCAAGTGCTTTCAGACGAAAAGAAACGCTCCGAATATGACACCTATGGTTCGGCGGGTCCGGGGCGAGGCAATGGCTTCGGGCAGGGCGGTTTTGACTCGTCTGGTTTCCAAGGGTTTGAAGGTGTGGACATAAACGACATCTTCGGAGATTTTTTTGGCGGTGGCCGCCGAGAACAGGTGCATCGCGGTCGCGACATTTCTGTTGACATTGAAATATCATTTTCGGAGGCTGTTTTTGGCGTGGAACACAAAGTTCGCATCACAAAAACCTCTTCTTGCGATACATGTCATGGCAGTGGCGCCAAACCGGGTACCAAAACAAAAGAGTGCGCAAAATGCAAGGGTAAGGGGCGCACACAGGAGTCCGTTAGGACAATTCTTGGTACATTTGCGCAAGAGCGCGAATGCAGTGCTTGTCACGGCTCCGGAAAAATTCCCGAAGAAAAATGCACCGCTTGCAAAGGCGCAGGTGTGGCGCGAAAAGAAGAGCAAATTACGATTCGCGTACCCGCAGGTATTCAAAATGGCGAGCAAGTGCGACTCACTGGCGCGGGTGAGGCAATACAGAACGGCAAGACAGGGGATTTGTATGTGCGTATTCATGTTGCTCCGCACAAAGTTTTCAGGCGCGAGGGTTACAACCTTGTGATGGCGCTCAGTGTGAAGCTCACCGACGCAATTCTCGGCGCCGAGTACCCCATACAGACTCTCGACGGAGAAATTAAATTAAAAATTCCGAGAGGTGTTTCGTCAGGCGAGGTTTTGCGCGTGCGCGAAAAAGGTGTACCCGTGGATAGCAAGCGCCGCGGCGATTTACTTATCAAGCTCGACATCAAAAATCCCGCAAAACTTTCCCGCACCGCCGAAAAACTCATCGAAGACCTTCGCAAAGAGGGGATTTAAATTTGCGAGATTATGTTTGCAAATTTCTTGAATACAATGCATAGTTTTTGCAGAGATGCTAATGGCCAAATGCCGAGATTCCCTCGGCAACAAGAGCATCCTTTGTGAAGAGGAGTGCAAAATGAATATGTTTCTGCGCGTTGGCCCGGGTGATCCGGGCGATCCGCCCTGCGACGGCGCTTAAACCACGCCCTCCATAATCCCCCCGCTTCCTGTAAAGCGGGGGGATCTTTATGTTAAGATGTCTAAGATTACATGAACTTTCTAAAAACAAAACGAGAAGAAACAAGAGAAGATATTTTTGGTATTAAAGTTGCAGACCCGTACCGCTGGCTTGAAGATGTAAAAAATCCAGAGGTTAAAGAGTGGATTGATGCACAAAATACTCACACCGATAATACTCTTCGAAATGAAACATTTGAGACTTTTTCTCGTGAGCTTGTGAAAAATTTTAAAGTCACTACTTTTTCAAATCCTGTCCCAATTAAAGGGAGATACTTTTACTATGAGCGACAGCCAGATGAAGACCAAGATGCTTTTTATATGAAAATTGGTATAGACGGCGAACCCATAAAGCTTGTTGACCCGAACGGCATGAATTATGGTAATACAGTTTCTCTGGATTTTTGTTTTCCGTCTCGGACGGGAAAATATCTCGCATACGGTCTTTCTCAAAGGGGGGGGGATGAAATGCCAACTATACATATTAAGGACACTGGCACAAACAAAGACCTTGGTTACAAAATCCCTCGTTGTAAAACTGCTAATGTAAGATGGCTCCCGGATGACTCAGGTTTTTTCTATAAACGAAACCACGCTGTTGGTGATGTTCCGCAAAACGAAGAGCATCTGCATACGAAAGTATATTTTCATAAACTTGGCGATGATCCAATGCCGGATGACTATGCAGTCAAACAAGAATGGTATACATCAAAAGATAGCACACGCGTTCCAATGTTCATTTTTCATCGCAAGGATATCGCCCATGACGTGGCGCATCCTACCATTCTTTATGGGTATGGTGGTTTTGGAAGAGTTGAAAGCCCCAATTTTAAAAGAGGTTTTGTGCCATGGATAGAGCGTGGAGGTATTTTTGCAGTAGTGAATATCCGTGGTGGCGGTGAGTTTGGCGAGGTCTGGCACAATAGAGCTACTAAAGAAAAAAAGCAAAACAGTTTTGACGATTTTATTTCTGCAGGAGAATATTTAGTAGAACAAGGATATACTAGCGCGGAGCATCTAGGAATTTTTGGGGGAAGTAATGGCGGACTCCTTGTGTCCGCAGTAGCAGTCCAAAGGCCAGATTTATTTAAGGCGGTGTGCTCCCGCGTACCACTCACTGATATGGCGCGTTTTCCGAAGTTCGGTATGGCTTTACGCTGGGTTCACGAATACGGTAATCCCGAAAATGAAGTGGATTTGAAAAATATATTAAAATGGAGTCCTTATCACAATGTAAAAGAGGGAACAGAATACCCAGCCTTTTTGTTTACCACTGCGGAGAAAGATGCGCGTGTCGACCCGCTTCATGCGCGCAAAATGGCCGCGATACTTCAGTCGGTGAACAAGAAAAACGAGATTTTTCTTTTTACGGAAAAAGAAGCGGGACATGGAAAAGGTAAACCTATTAAAAAAATTGTGGAAAGCCAAGCTCTAACGTTGGCATTCTTTGTTAAGAAATTAGGACTACGCATCTAGATATTCAAATGTCCTTGGCCTATTGGATTAGCAGGACAAGGGGTTTTTGAGTTATAATCATCTCAATGAACCTTACGAATAACTATAAAGGCCACGCCGGTGTCGAGTATATTTTTGAATATTCTGATGCTGATTCTTTTGATGATTTGAATTTTAATAAGTGCACTCAAGTATACGGAGTTTGTTTTTATGGCGATAAAATTGTAATAGGCTTTGGCGGCGCAAAGAAAAGCTGGGGACTAATCGGCGGGACAATTGAAAGAGGGGAAACGTTTGCGCAAACACTTGTGAGAGAAATACAGGAAGAATCAAATATGAAAGTGATGTCATTCTTGCCAATAGGATATCAGAAAGTTATAGATACACGCGATGATAGTTTTTACTATCAGCTTCGCTATGTTTGCCTCGTACAACCCTACGGACCTTTTGTATCTGACCCAGCTCTCTCAGTAACAGAGATAAAATTCATAGACCCCAAAGAATACAAGCAGTATTTTGACTGGGGGAGCATAGGTGACAGAATAATAGAAAGAGCATTAGAATTAAAGCATAAACTCAATTACGTGGGACTTGACAAAAAGCTGAAATAGTGTACACTTGATATAGTAATTTCACTCACCCAAAAGGAGCTCTTTGTTATGAATATGGCGATTGTGAAGCAGTATCTGAAGAATGCTTTTCGGGTTGTAGCCGTACTGACGATTGCCGCCCTCAGTATGATTATCGGCGACAAGTTTCAGCCGGTCACCTATTTAGGACTGACTGCGGATTATCTGCATCAGACGGAGGTGAAAAAGACGGTCGTTCACAAAACGTCGCCCGTAAAGGTTGCCGATAAGGTTACCAAAAAGGGAGAGACTCAGACGTCGCAGAAAGACGTGCTCTGGGAACATGTCGGGAAGCTCAAGGGCGAATATGTGGTGAAAGACGGAGACACGCTGTGGAACATTGCGCGAAAGCACGATGTTTCGCCGAAGAAACTCCTTCTCGCAAACAACATGACACGCGACACCAAATTGCGCCCCGGCCAGCTGATCACAATTCCAAACTGATACAAGCATATGTATTTCTTATACACGGAACCGTAAGTATGGTTCCGTGTATTTTCTTTTTGTTAAACTCTGGCAATAGACGTTTGCGTTAATGTAGATTATATGTTACGATGCAGTCAGTTTTTAAGTGTTCTTTTCAATTGGCACATCGTGCCCGTAAACTAAGGGGAGAAAGCAGTAATGAATGACAATATTGACAAACACATGGAAGTAGAGGTGGGAGCGTTTTGCCCCGTTGATTTTACTCCACTTATCGGAAAGCGAGACCACTGTGGGAAACCATGCACAAACATTGGTACCTCCTCCGACCAGGACAAGAAAAATAAAGAAGACACAATAGATTAATATCCTGTGTTTTCATTCATTTCAGCCTCGCGCATTACGATGCGCGGGGTTTTTTTTCTTTTCTCCTTACTATGCGTGGCGCCCTTGCGCACTTTTACAATTTGTGGAAATAGATTAAAATAAGTTTATGGTAGTCAATTTGATTTTTATATCGGCAATTTTATTTTTCAGCATCTTATTTGTTCTCGGTGTTCACAAAGACATCCGAGACCGCAAGCGAGTTGAGATGCTCATAAAGAATACGAAAGTGTCGAACGAGCGTTTGCGAACAATGGAAGGACAGAAAATGGAGTTTGCATCTATTGCAGTGCATCAGTTACGCGCGCCACTCGCGGTTATAAAAGGGTATGCCTCAATGATTCTTGAGGGGACATTTGGCGCTATTTCCGACCCTGCGCGCGACGCGGTGGAGAAGCTTTATAAATCGAGCGAAAAAGTTGTTGCATCGGTCGAGGACCTGCTTGCTCTATCGAGTAGCGATAGAGCGGACTTCGACCAAGGCGCGTGGATGACGGATGAGCCTCAGAATACAGCAAATCGCGAAGGTTCATAAGAAGAACCTATCTAAGTGAAATTTGAGCAAAAAGAATGATATACTTATTTCATGATTGGCAGCATATTTGATATTATCAACAACATCTCGCTTGCAGGATTGGGGGTTGTAATAAGCAGTTTTTTTGCAGCTCTACTTTGTGGGGTTATTTTTTGGCAAGATGTAACAAAACAGAGGAGCTTGCTCCTCTTTCTTTTTGGAATCGTTAACGCCTTGGCGGCGCTTGCTTACGCATTTTTGGGAGATTCACTGGGCACTTCTGTCGCCTATGCGGGAATGATAATGCTCTATATCGCTTCTAGTGTTGCGCCGGTGTTTCTTTTTGTAAAATATAATTTGGGGGATATTAAAATCATAGCGATTGAATTATTTATTTCAATAACAGTGCTTGTGCTCGCCGTGGAACTTTTTTTTGCGGACTCGCTTCTTGATCTGTTTATCAAAACGGGGATTACGGTTCTTGTTGTTTTTGCAAGTTCATTTTTGGTGCGGAGTGTAAAGCGCGAGATACAGTCCCAAGATCAAATTGCGTGTTTCTCGCATAACCTAGACATTACGCGCGAGCGATTGCGAATTCTCGACAAGAAAAAATCAGAGTTTATTTCCATTGTAGCGCGTGATTTACTCGGACCACTGACCGCAATAAATGGCTACGCCTCCACGCTCGCAAGAGGGTCCTTTGGCGAGCTTTCAAGACCGATACAAGAGGCAGTTGAAAAAATCTTTATCTCAAGCGGACACCTTGTTGCCGTGGTTTCTGATTTTGTGGATATTTTACGCATTGAAAGTGGAGACATGAAATACAATTTTACCGATGTAGATATGAAGAAACTCGTACTCAGTGTAGCAAACGAGACGAAGAGGGTTGCAGACAGCGCACATTTGACATTTAACACAACAATTGATGACAGCGCGCCTCTCAGACAATTTATAACAGTGGGCGATGAAAACAAATTGCGACAAGTTATTTTGAACCTTATTGATAATTCCATAAAATATACGCCTCACGGAGAAGTTTCACTGCTCCTCCGCGAAAGTCCCGATAAGAAAAAAATTCTTTTTAGTCTGTCGGACACGGGGATAGGGATGAGTCCGTCAACGCTCGGAAAAATCTTTAGAAAATTTAGCCGTGCCGAACAGGTAAACACGGTATATACTGAAAGTATCAGTCTAGGTCTCTACGTCGCAAAAGAGATCGTGGATAAGCACGCGGGCAGGATTTGGGCGGAATCAAAGGGGGAGGGAATGGGGTCAACGTTTTTTGTAGAGCTTGCGGCAAAGCCATAAAAACCTTGTCAAATGGTGCTTTTTGGTGTATTGTGCGTCAGTGCTATCGTATTTTGGGAGATCGTCGTATGGTGGGAATGAAAAATGAAGCAGTTCATTTTTCATCCGGTTTCGTGAGAAAATTGCCGTTGTTTTTGTTTTAAGCTGGGAGATCGTCTAATGGTAGGACAGCGGCCTTTGAAGCCGTGAATCTAAGTTCGATTCTTAGTCTCCCAGCTTAAAACAAAAACCGGCAATAGGCGAGCCTTTGAAGCCGTCAATCTTGGTTCGATTCCAAGCCTCCCAGCAATGAATATAAACCACCGATAGAAAGTGATAGGATTCTTTTATGAAGAAGAGTAATTACAGAGTTGGCGCCAAGGTGTGGATTTATCCGAGCGAAACTGCGCAGTGGCACTTTGTGAATGTTCCCAAAAAGGAATCAATAGAAATTACTAAGAATTTTGGTGGAGTTTTGCGCGGGTGGGGTTCGCTTCCCGTATCTGTAACAATTGGAAAGACAACATGGATTACATCAATTTTTTCGGACAAAAGATCAGGTTGTTATCTTTTACCAATTAAGTCTAAGGTGAGGGAAAAAGAAGGAATTCTAGTAGACGACAATATTGTCTTTACTTTTAAAATTTTCCCATAAAGATACACTGATATATAGCCCCAAAATGTTCCAATCCCCCCCCTTATACCCCCGCCAAGCTCAAAAGCTTGACATTAAAACCAAGGTAGTGTAGGATACCCCAATCGACCAATTCTCTGGTCGATTTCATTTTTTGCCATCTGGCAAGACAGTGAATGTTCTTTCAACTCAACTACACGGAGAATTACACGATGAACAATCGCAAGACTGGTACGCAGAAGAAAGCCATGCTCCCCATCACGATCAACGGCTCCAAGGCCGCGATCGACGCCTCCACCATCCCTGCGAACAAGTGGTACCACTGCCACGGCCAGACCAAGGCCGGCGTCCAGGTGAACAGCCTGCAAGCCTCCTTCGTTGGTGATTCGGTCATCGTCAAGCGCCACGACGGCTTCGAAACTTCGTTCGATGCCAACGAGTTCGAGATCCTGGCGGCGAAGTACAACGAAGCCCGCGATGCGGCGAACAAGGCGCTGTTGGCCTAAGCCGGAAGCAGTCATCATTTTGTAGTAAGTAGCAAAGACGGTCCCGTAAAAAGGACCGTCTTTTTTCTGTCTTTTTTCTTGCAAAATTTTAGGTGGAATTGATATACTGGCATATATATGTCACACATCACAAATATACTCAAAGAGACTGTCGAGAATACCAATTTTAGAAAAGTGCTTTTCACCGGCGCACGAAGCCAACTTGTGGCGATGGATATTCCATCAGGCGGTGAAATAGGAGAGGAGATACATCATAACGTAGAACAAACTCTTTTTTTCTTGAGTGGCACAGGGAAAGCGATTCTCGACGGGAAAGAAAGTTCAATCGGCGCCGGAGACGTCGTGGTTGTGACACCTGGCACGAAACATAATTTCAAAAATGACGGAATTGATTCGCTCAAAGTTTATACCGTGTATGCACCTCCAAATCACATTGATGGACGGATTCACGCCACAAAAGCCGATGCAGACAAAGACGATGCCGACGAAGCGTACGGCGAGGCCGTAAAATAGCGCCGCAAGTTCTTATTGAAGTTTGAGCGGAATCTTGATAAGATATTGTCCATATCATATGGTATACGATTTTTCAGGATTTAAGAAAAAAACAGGCTGGATTGCCGAACATTTGAGCAAAGAGCTTTCCGCTATTCACACAGGGCGCGCGTCCGCAGCGATACTTGACGGTATTTTTATCGAGTCGTACGGCGCCGCGCTCGCGGTTCAGCATGTGGCAACTATCGCAAGCGAAGATGCGCGTACGCTCCGTATCGTGCCGTGGGAAAAAGCGAACGGCAAAGAAATTGAAAAAGCAATCAACGCCGCAAACCTTGGCGTTTCCGTATCCACGGATGATGCCGGGCTCCGCGTCTTTTTCCCGCCGCTTACTACCGAGCGTCGAGTTTCTTTTACAAAAATCGTGCGCGACAAAGTAGAATCCGCGCGCGTGACACTAAAGAGCGCGCGCGAGCAAACAAAGAATTCCATCATTGAGACGGAGAAGGGCGGCGAGATGAGTGAAGATGAAAAAACTCGCGCGCTCGAAGATCTTCAAAAGTTTGTCGATGAGGCAAACAATAACCTCGAGTCTATCGGGGAGAAAAAAGAAAAAGAAATAATGGGCTAAAACATTCTGCGGAGCTCCGCAGAATGTTCGCCCGAACATTTGTAATCAAATGTTTTAGGGAGAGTAATTCGCTCTGTTTTAACACTATCTAGATGAGTATTATTTTATTTATAATTATCCTTGGCGCGCTTATTCTCGTGCACGAGCTGGGGCATTTTATTGCCGCAAAACGCGCGGGCGTGCGTGTCGATGAATTCGGCATTGGTTTCCCGCCTCGTCTCTGGAAGAAAAAAGTGGGTGAGACAGTGTACTCCATCAATGCGTTTCCTGTTGGCGGATTTGTGAAAATTTTCGGCGAGGACCCAAGCGAAGAATCTTTGAAAGGAAAGGATTCTTCGCGAAGTTTGACCCACAAAAAGCGCATTGTGCAGGCGTGGATTATTGCTGCCGGAGTTGTTTTTAATCTGCTTTTTGCGTGGTTGCTCGTTAGTTTTGGGTTTATGGTAGGGCTTCCATATTCGGCAGACGACTCCATAAACGGCGCGCGCGTGCAAAATCCAAGTCTTACCATTACGCAGGTCGTGCCTTTGTCGCCCGCGAAAATTGCGGGCCTAAAAGGCGGCGACATTATCATGCGCCTTTCTTCGGGCGCGGACAATCTTAGTAATCCAAAAGTAGAAACAACGCAAAAGTTCATCGCTTCGCATGAGGAAATCGAACTTGCCTTTATCCGCGGAGCCGAAGAAAAGACTGTTGTGATGCGCGGAATAGACGGGGCCATTGACGGCCGCCGCGCTATCGGCATCTCTATGGATATCGTTGGCACATTAAAGCTACCCATTCACGAAGCGCTGTATATGGGCATGAAAACAACCGCTTCCATCACCGCCGCGATGGCTGTGGGCATCTTGGAATTTTTTAAAAATATATTTATTGGACAAGCGGACTTAAAAGATATTTCCGGTCCTGTGGGGATTGTTGGTATTGTTAGTGACGCGTCAACATTGGGTTTTATACATTTGCTCTCGCTCACCGCGATTATTTCGATTAATCTCGTTATTATAAATTTACTGCCGTTTCCTGCGCTCGACGGCGGGCGGCTTTTGTTTTTGCTCATTGAGGCGATAAAACGTTCGCCCATAAAACCCGCAGTCGCAAACGCCACCAACGGAATTGGTTTCCTCATCCTCATTGCGTTCATGGTGTTTATTACTTTTAATGATGTGATGAAGTTAATTCAATGGTAGAGGGCGACTACTTTCGACATTTTAAGCGCAAACAGTCAACCTATTTGGTACTGTATGGTTTTTAAGGTAAGATACAGAGACTACAAGATACATATGCGACAATCTCAATTATTCACAAAAACTCGGAAAGATGCGCCCGCAGACGAGGTGGCAAAAAACGCTAAGCTCCTCATCCGTGCGGGTTTTGTCGACAAGCTTCAAGCGGGTGTTTACACGTATCTTCCGCTCGGTCTTCGCGTTCTGAAAAAAATTGAAAACATTATTCGCGAGGAAATGAATAATGCGGGCGGACAAGAAATTTTGATGCCGTCGCTTCAGCCAAAAGAAAACTGGCAGACCACGGGGCGATGGGACACGATGGATGACCTTTATAAAGTGAGCGACTCGTCTGGTCGCGAAAACGCGCTCGGTCCCACACACGAGGAGATCGTGGTGCCGCTTGTGAAGCAATTTGTTTCATCGTATCGCGACCTTCCTTTTTCCGCATATCAATTTCAAAACAAGTTTCGTATGGAGCTTCGCGCAAAATCGGGCATTCTCCGCGGGCGCGAGTTTATGATGAAAGATATGTATTCCTTTCATCGCGATGAGGCTGATATGGAAGTATTTTATGAAAAGATGAAAGGCGTGTATGCGAATGTATTTGAACGAATGGGAATTGGTGCAACAACATTTTTAACTTTTGCTTCAGGCGGAAGTTTTTCAAAATACTCGCACGAATTTCAGACCGTCACCCCTGCGGGAGAGGATACAATTTACATTTGTGATAAATGTCATATAGCGGTGAACAAGGAAATCATCGAGGATCAGAATAACGCATGTCCAAAGTGTCATGGAAAGAATTTGCGCACGGAAACGTCCGTAGAGGTAGGGAATATTTTTGAGCTAAAGACAAAATATTCAGCCCCATTCAACCTTTCGTATAAAGACGAAGAAGGGAAAGAGCAAACGGTCGTTATGGGGTGCTATGGTATCGGGCTTGGGCGCGTTTTGGGTACTGTCGTAGAGGTGCTTGGCGATGAAAAGGGGCTTGTTTGGCCAGCTAGTATTTCTCCGTTTAATGTACATTTAGTTGACCTAGCAAATACAATCGAAGCGCGGCAATTGTATGATGAACTTGTGGCGGCCGGAGTCGAGGTGCTCTGGGATGATCGCGACTTGCGAGCAGGGGAGAAGTTTGCGGAGAGCGACCTCATTGGAATCCCTATCCGCGTTGTGGTATCCGCAAAAACTATTGAATCCGGTAAGCTCGAAGTGAAGACGAGAGCAACTGGCGAGGTTTCCATGGTCGACCGCGCCGAGTTATTCAAAATTCTCGAATCAGCAGATTCGCGTCTTGGACGCTGTTCAAAATTCTAAATTCTACCCTATATGTTCGACAAATTTTACCAACTTTTTTCCAATGACATCGGCATCGATCTCGGTACCGCGAATACTCTTGTGTATTTGCGCGATCACGGCATCGTTATCAACGAGCCGTCGGTTGTTGCGGTAAATCAGAAAACGGGGCAGGTTGTCGCGCTAGGGACGCAGGCAAAACAAATGCTCGGTCGCACGCCGGGGCACATTGTTGCGGTGCGTCCTCTTGTTGACGGTGTCATTTCAAACTTTGAAGTTACTGAAGAAATGCTCTCATACCTTATCGGAAAGGCGAATAAGATAAGCAAAAAAACGGTGCGGCCGCGCGTGGTTATCGGCGTGCCTTCCGGTATTACGACCGTTGAAGTGCGTGCCGTTTACGATGCGGCAAAAAATGCTGGCGCGCGAGAAGTGCACATTGTTGAAGAGCCGATGTCCGCGGCTATCGGCATAAAACTCCCCGTGAAAGAGCCGATTGGCAATATGATTATAGATATCGGCGGCGGCACGACAGACATCGCAGTAATTTCGCTCGGCGGTATTGTACGCTCGAAAAATCTGCACATTGCGGGAGACCGTTTAAACAATGACATTATTAATTATGTGCGTGATGAATTTCGCGTGCTTATCGGCGAGCGCACCGCGGAAAGCGTGAAAATCGCGATTGGCTCGGCTAAAAAAGGCGCAAGCCCGATGGAAGCGGTCATTCGCGGGCGCGACCTTGTGACAGGGCTTCCTCGCGAGGTGGTGGTGACAGACACGGATATTCGGGAAGCAATGAGCGCTTCGATTGTGGGTCTTGTTGAGTCGGTAAAAGAAGTCATTGAAACCACGCCGCCTGAAGTTCTTTCTGATGTGATGAGTCGCGGAATTATTTTGGTCGGCGGCGGCGCGCTCCTTCGCGGACTTGACGAGCTTCTTTCTCAAACGCTTCATGTCCCTGTTTATGTGGCCAACGACCCATTGACCGCAGTCGCGCGCGGCGCGGGGGTCATCCTTGAAGATATGGAAGGATTCCGCGAAGTGCTTATCGAACACGAAAATGACACACCGCCGCGATAGTTTATTGTTTGCACGAAAACATCGTGCATTTGTTGTTCTCATTGTCGTAAGCGCCCTTGCTCTTTTTTACGCACCGGTTAGGAATGCGCTTACGCAGGCGGTGTATACGGTTGCGCCGGGCGTGTGGGGTATCGGCAAGGCATCTTCGAGCGCATGGAATTCTTTTATAACAAATTTTCTCGTAAAGGATGCTCTGGTTGCCGAAAATGATTTGCTCCGCTCGGATGTCAGCCGTATGCAGGCGCAGGTTCTCGACAGAAATCTCCTCGGTGAGAAAGTAAATAAACTCGAAGAGGCGCTTGGCCGCGCGCAGGAGGACAATCGCGTTGTTGCCTATGTGCTCGCGGGACCGGGCTTGTCGCCCTATGACACGCTTATTGTTGATGCGGGCACCGACAATGGTGTTGCATTGGGTAATACGGTTGTATACGCCGGGTCGGGTGTCATTGGAGAGGTTGTCGAAGTTACTTTGGCTACTTCAAAAATAAAACTGTACTCGTCCCCGGGGGTTGAACATTTGGTGGGGATTGGCGGACAGTCTATTCCGTCGCGGGCGTTCGGGAAAGGTATGGGAAATTTTGAAGCAAAGGTGCCGGAGGGAAGCGCTGTGGCTCCAGGAGACGCCGTTGTTTCTTTAAAAAGCGGACTTTTGCTCGGCATCGTTTCTTCTATTGAAGGAGAATCATCCTTGCCGTTTGTGCGCATATTTTTTAGAGTCCCGTTCAACATTACCGAGATTCGTTCCGTGGAAATTGTTGTTGATAAGCGTTCTTAAATATAATGAGAAATCGTATTATTTTTGATATTGTGCTATTTTGCGCGGTTTTTTTTACGCCGTGGTGGTTTGTAGCGGCACTTGCTTTTTTGGGTGCCTTTTTCTTTTCGTCGTTTTATGAAATTATAGCGTTCGGCGCGCTCGTTGATTTTTTATATGGCGCGCGCGCTTTGGCAGCTTCGGGAATGCTCGGTATTCTCGGAGCTGTCGTTATTTTTGTGCTGGCTACTTATATGAAGAAAATAGTGCGATAGTAACCGTACAGCAATTTTATGTCAAAGAAAATTTCCGCGCACCACTTAAGACAGCTTTCGCGAGACATCAATCCGGACGAGATTTTTCTTGATTCAAAAAACTTGCCCGGATTTGATAAAAATCAATTTGAGGGGCGCATAGAAAAATCTATAAGTCGGATGTCTATGTGGGGTATTTTTTTATTTTTTCTCTTGGTGGTTTTTGTTTTTCTTGCAAAAGTGACAAGTCTGCAAATTTTTCAGGGAACAGATTTTTTTAAAAAGAGCGAGAATAATCGCCTCGACCATACGCCCCTCTTTGCAATGCGCGGTGTTATTTACGATCGCAACAAAGTGCCGC
Source organism: Candidatus Yonathbacteria bacterium (assembly GCA_016215205.1). Lineage (GTDB taxonomy): Bacteria > Patescibacteriota > Minisyncoccia > Phycocordibacterales > UBA1550 > UBA1550. The sequence goes on from JACRKU010000013.1 coordinate 59,507, forward strand.
TTGCGTGGAATTCTTTTGATGACGAGGCGTCCAGAACAGCGCTCATCGTGTCTGATACAAGCTCGACAACCGAAAAAATGCCATTCCCGCATCGTTCTTATATCGCGGCATCGGGGTTTGGTCACACGCTCGGCTATGTGAGCTATCCAAAGCGCGACAATCGCGGATATTATTTTCAAGAAAATTTTCTGGGCAAGGACGGCATCGAAGAATACTACAATGAAATTCTTTCCGGAAAAAATGGACTTCAGATTGTTGAGACAGATGCTCTTGGAAAAATAGAAGAGGGAAGCATTGTGGAGAATCCGCAAAATGGCACTGCGCTCATTTTGGGAATTGATGCGCGCGTACAAGAAAAACTGCATATCACGATTCGCGACACCACAAATGATTTTGGCTACATGGCGGGAGCGGGAGCTATTATGGATATTGAAACAGGCGAGCTTCTCGCGATGACGAGTTTTCCGGAATACGATAGCGCCACACTTTCCGAGGGAAAAAACAAAAAACTTATTCAGAGCTACAATCTGGACAAACGTGCTGTGTTCCTCGACCGCGCGGTGTCGGGTGTGTACACACCCGGCTCTATTATAAAACCTTTTATGGCGATTGCCGCGCTTGCTGAAGGTGTTGTCACTCCGGAAAAACAAATTTTGAGCACCGGGTCTATTTCCATTCAAAATCCATATTACCCGAATATAAAATCAGTGTTTAACGACTGGAAGGCGCACGGGTGGGTGGATATGCGCCGCGCTCTCGCAGTATCGTCGGACGTGTATTTTTATGAAATCGGCGGCGGCTTCGAAGGTCAAAAGGGCATCGGCATCGCGAACATTGAAAAATACGCGCGTATGTTCGGTTTTGGCGCGCCTACGGGTGTGGATATTACAGATGAAAAACTCGGCACGATTCCGAACCCGGCGTGGAAAGAAAAAATGTTTGGAGGGGAAGCATGGCGCCTGGGAGACACATATCACACGGTCATCGGGCAGTATGGTTTTCAGGTTACAATTCTGCAGGCGCTTCGCGGCGTCGCAAGTATCGCAAACGGCGGCACCCTTGTTACACCGCATTTTTTAAAAGACCCCGCGCAAGAATTTACATCATCAAAGATTTCAATTCCTTCGGAATATTTTCAAGTCGCGCGCGAGGGAATGCGCGCCGCGGTAATTGATGGCGGTACGGTGCGCGGACTTGATGTGCCGTATGTTGCTGTTGCCGGCAAGACCGGTACTGCCGAAATAGACGCAGGGAAAAAATATATCAACTCATGGGTTGTAGGTTTTTTCCCGTACGAAAAACCGCGTTACGCGTTTACGGTCGTGATGGAGCGCGGTCCGCACGCAAACACTATCGGAGGCGTGTACATTATGCGCCAGATGTTTGACTGGATGAAGCAAAATACGCCGGAGTATCTAAATTAAGCCTAAATTGACTTTTAGCCATTAAACCGATAGAATGGGGCATATGTCAGAAGAAAAAGAATATTTAAGCAAAGAGAAATTTGAGGAATTGACCAAGGAGTTGGATTACTTGAAAAGCGTGCGCCGCAAGGAAATTGCGGAACAGCTTGAGTTTGCAAAGGGTCTAGGGGACCTATCGGAAAACGCCGAGTACCACGAGGCGCGCCAAAACCAAGCAGAGACCGAAGAGCGTATCGCAAAGCTTGAGCAGATGATCAAGAATGTTGTCATTACCGAAAAACACAAGGGCGGTTCTGTGGGCATCGGTTCAACGGTAGTCATTGTAAAAGGCGGAGAGAAATCGGAGCGCCACTACCAGATTGTCGGCTCCGAAGAAACAAACACAAAAGAGAGCAAAATCTCAAACAAATCTCCGCTCGGAGAAGCTATTATGGGGAAGAAAAAAGGAGACAAAATCTCTTACGAAACACCAGCGGGTGCTGTTGAAGCAAAGATTGTTAATGTGGAGTAATTTTAAATTTGTATCTGGGCTACTAATCACTATTGGCTAAAAACTAATAACTACTTCAATGGCTTCCATCCTAGAGATTCGCGCCGAACGAATAAAGAAACTTGAACTTCTCAAAGAGAATGGAATGAGCGCATATCCGATCGTAACAAAACGTTCACTTTCGGTAGCGCAAGCTCTGTCTTCGTTTGCAAAACTTTCTCGCGAAAATAAAAAAATGACGCTTGCCGGGCGAGTGATGGCTCTCCGCGGACAGGGCGCGCTTGTGTTCTTTAATCTGCGCGATGGAGAAGCCCTGATTCAGGGTTTTCTCAAGCGCGATGAAATGGACGAAAAGATTTTTGCGCTTTTTCAGGATACTGTCGATGTGGGCGATTTTATCGAATGCACGGGGACGCTTTTTATGACAAAGCGCAAAGAGCGCACGATACTCGTGAAGGATTGGAAAATTCTCGCCAAAAGTTTGCGCTCGCTTCCGGATAAATGGCACGGCCTTCAGGATGTAGAGGAGCGTTTTCGCAAACGCTATTTGGATTTGCTTATGTCAGACGAAGTCCGCGCGCGTTTTGTAATGCGTTCAAAAATCATCACCGAGATTCGCAAGTTCTTGAACGAGGCGGATTATCTCGAAGTTGAAACACCGCTCCTTCAATCGCTTGCGGGAGGCGCTCTCGCGGAGCCTTTTAAAACGCATCACAATGCGCTCGATATCGACCTCAACCTCCGCATCGCGCCCGAGCTTTATTTGAAAAAACTTTTGGTCGGCGGGTTTCCGCGCGTGTATGAGATTGGCCGTAATTTTAGAAATGAAGGTATCGATATGACGCACAACCCGGAATTTACGATGCTTGAGTTTTATGCCGCATACGAAACCGCGGGGTCCCAGATGGCGTTTGTCGAGAAGCTCTTGAAGACTCTCGTAAAAACAATTCTCAAGGGGAACAAAATAAAAAACGGAGAGGATGTTATAGATGTTTCAAGAAAGTTTGCCGTTGTGCCGTTTTTTGACTTATTCAAGCGTTACGCATCTATCGAAAATCCCGAGACAATGTCTTTGGATGACTGGTGCTTGTCTTCAGAACGTTTTGGCGTGCGTGTAGAGCCATCGGACTCCATAGAAAAAATAATGGACAATGTTTACAAAAAAGCATGCCGCCCAAAAATAATTCAACCGACATTTATCATTGACTTTCCTGTAGGATTTTCACCATTCGCAAAAAAACAGGAAAAAAATCCGAGTTTAATCGACCGTTTCCAACTCGTTGTCGCCGGCATTGAAATGGTGAATGCATTTTCAGAATTGAACGACCCGCTTGATCAGCGTGCGCGCTACGAAGAGCAGGACAAAAAGAAAAAAGGAGGAGAAGGGGATGTGTCGCCATCGGACACTGATTATCTCGAAGCCATCGAATACGGCCTTCCCCCAGCTGGCGGTGTCGGTATCGGCATAGACCGCGTGGTAATGATTCTTTCCAATATGCGGAATATTCGCGAAGTAGTGCTGTTTCCCACAATGCGGCCAGAGAGCGAGTAAAAACCTACCTGAAAAGAGCCCGTTCGCGAAGCGAACGGGCTCTTTTTCTTTATCGTCGCTTGTGGATATAACTGGGTACAATATCCACTTCGCTCGCTCGGGGCTAAAAAGGGTACTTTTTGACCCCTCACTCGCTTGTGGATAACTATTGTTGTAGAGTGGGACAAAGTGTAATATAATGTAGCCAAGTGGGAAATTGTGGTAAATTAGAAAAACCACAAAAACCCCACTAAGAATCTTTATGTTAATCGGCGAATACATTCACACACTCGACCCAAAGAAGCGCCTCGCGCTGCCGGTGAAATTTCGCAAGGAGCTTGGCAAAAAGGTGGTCATCACGCACGGTCTCGACAACTGTCTTTTCGTATATCCAATGAAGGAATGGGAAAAGGTTGCGGAGAAACTTGCGGGGCTTCCCATGGGGCAGGCAGACACGCGCGGATTCGGACGCTTTATGCTCGCTGGCGCGGTAGAAACGGATGTGGACAGCATCGGCCGTATTCTCGTTCCGGATTTTTTAAAAGAGTTTGCGAATTTAAAAATAGAAGTCGCTGTCGTGGGGGTGTCCACGCGCGTTGAACTCTGGAACGAAAAAGAGTGGCTTGGATACAAAGCACGGATTCAAAAAGGCGCAGATGCGCTTGCTGAAAAGCTTGGAGAGATTGGTGTCATATAAGCGAGTATGGATCGTCATATCCCAGTTCTTTTACAGGAATCCACAGAAGGGCTCGCGCTCAAAGAGGGTAGCGTGGTGTTTGAGGGTACTGTCGGGCTCGGCGGACACAGTCGCGTACTTTGCGAAAAGATAGGGAAGTCGGGTCTCTTTATCGGTACCGATGCCGACCTAGAATCGCTCAAGATTGCAGAAGAGCGTTTGAAAGATTTGCCGTGTAAAAAACTCTTTATATGCGACAATTTTCGAAACATTGATGCGGTACTAAAAAACGCAGGCGCAGAAAAAGTTGATGCCATTTTACTCGACATCGGCCTCTCCAATCGGCAACTTGAAGTCGCGCCACGCGGATTCTCATTTATGCGCGACGAACCGCTCCTTATGACCTTTCGTTCAAGCGGAGACGGTCTCACTGCGCGCGAGATTGTAAACGAATGGGCGGAGGAAAGCATTGCGGACATTATTTACGGCTATGGCGAGGAACGCTATGCGCGTCGCATAGCGCGCGGAATCGTAGAAGCGAGAAATGAAAAGCCTATCGAAACATCGGGACAGCTTGCGGAAATCGTAAAGCAAAGCGTACCGAAGCGTTTTGGCAAGATAAATCCCGCCACAAAGACCTTTCAGGCGCTACGCATTGCGGTAAACGATGAACTCGGCGCGCTCCGCGAAGGCATTGCAAAGGGATTTGAACACCTCGCTCCGGGCGGCAGAATGGCGGTCATTTCATTCCACTCGCTTGAAGATCGCATCGTAAAAGAATTTTTTAGACAAAAAAAAGAAGAAGGAATAGCAACACTTTTTGCAAAGAAGCCGATCGTCCCCGACAACGCTGAAATAAAAGAAAATCCAAAATCACGAAGCGCAAAATTAAGAATCATCATAAAAAATTAGCAACAAATTAATTTCAATACCATGACCACAAAAACACTTGAACTGAATAATATTGAACAAAAGATTTTTTGGATATTGGCGTCACTTATCGGCGTGGTGGTCGCTTTCTATTTGTACTCGGTTTTGTCTCTCACGCTTGCAGTCGTGGACCGCAATAGTATGAATGTCGCGGCGCGTTCCATCGCGAACAATGGCGCCATGCTTGAGGCTGAATATCTGTCGCAAACGAATTCAATCACACTTGCCTATGCGCAAAGACTCGGTTTTTCTGAGGTGAATGCGAAGTTTGCGGGTGAGCCGCTCGCCTCGGCGGCAACGGCAGTGATGTCTCCCGCAAAAATTTCAATGGCGCGTTAAAACGGGATGAAAGACCGTCGGCTTTACAATATATGGTTTTTAAACACAGGAGTGCTTTTGATAGCGCTCCTTTTAATTGCGAAGCTTGGATATATACAAATCGGCAAGGGGGAATTTTATCGAAATCGCGCAGAGTCGCCCTATCTAGCCCTCCCTAACGGAACATTTGACAGAGGCACAATATTTTTTACAGAAAAAACAGGGCGAACTATTTCCGCCGCTACCGTAGTGCCCGACTACACGCTCGCCGTGGACCCTTCAAAGATTACAAATAAAGAAGCGCTCGCGGATAAATTGACGGCGCTCTTTTCTTTTGATCGGGCGGATTTGATTGCGCGAATGGGACGTGTGAACGACCAGTATGAAGAAGTCGCAAAGCATTTGTCCGAGAAAGAAATTGAAGGAATCAAATCACTCGCCGACAAAAGCACAATTTTACAAAAAGACAAAAAACGTTTTTATCCGGGGGGTCAGCTTGCGGCGCAAGTCCTCGGTTTCATCGGGTCAAACGGCTCTACAGTTACTGGCAGATACGGGCTTGAGCGATATTATAATGAGACATTGACTCGGTCCGGAAATAGCGAGTCATCTGGTTTCTTTGCCGATTTATTTTTGAAGCCCGGCGCGGCGATACTTTTTGACCGAGGACGCGAAGGGGATTTGGTGACGACCATTGAGCCGACCGTGCAGGGATTCCTCGAGCGAACTCTAGAGGATGATATTCTAAAAAAATATAATGCCGCCGGCGCCGGCGGCATTATTATGAACCCAAAAACAGGCGAGATATTGGCAATGGCGACAGCGCCGGCATTCGACCCGAATAATTTTTCAAAAGAAAAAAACCAAAGTGTTTTCGCAAATTCGCTCGTGGACGGCGTATACGAAATGGGCTCCATTATAAAACCTCTCACGATAGCGGCAGGAATAGACGCGGGCGTAGTGACTGCAAACACAACTTATGATGACAAAGGATTTCGCACCATAAACACAAAGCGTATCGCGAATTACGATAGGAAAGCGCGCGGGGTAGTGCCCTTGCAGGAAGTTTTGAATCAGTCTCTCAACACCGGAACGATGTTTGTGGAAGACCGCCTCGGCAGAGATCGTTTCAGGGAATATTTCAAAGCATACGGACTGGGAGAGGAGACGGGGATTGATTTGCCGAACGAAGGAGTTGGTAATTTGCGAAACCTTGAGAGTCCTCGCGATATTGAGTATGCAACCGCATCATTCGGGCAGGGTATTTCGATGACACCAATCGCGACCATTCGCGCGCTTGCGTCGCTTGCAAACGGCGGAGTTTTGGTAACTCCTCACGTGGTCAAGCGCACTGAATACGGTATCGGTCCTTCGCGTGATTTTGTGCCACCCTACGAACGCCGCGTTCTCAAAAAAGAAACATCGGAAGAAATTTCACGAATGCTTACCGTGGTGGTCGACAAGGCGCTCATGGGCGGAATGCTCAAAATGGAACACTACAGTATTGCCGCAAAAACTGGTACCGCACAGCTCGTGGAAGATGGCGCGTATTCAAAAACAGATTACCTTCACACGTTCTTCGGATACTTCCCTTCTCGTGATCCAAAATTTATTGTATTCATCGCGCTCAAAAATCCGCGCGGGGAAGCGTACGCATCACACACACTCTCCTCGCCGTTTATGCAAATCACGAAATTTTTGATAAACTACTATGAAATCCCGCCCGATCGTTAATTTAACCATGAAAGCACTTATACGGCATATTATTACGGTTATTCTTGAAGCAGAGGCGCGCCTCGTGCTTCGCAAGTATAGACCCAAAATTATCGCTGTGACGGGAAGCGTTGGAAAAACTTCAACAAAAGACGCGATTTTTGCGGTAGTGGGGGAGGCGTTGGTGGCGCGCAAAAGCATGAAGAGCTTTAACAGCGAGATTGGTCTCCCGCTTACTATTTTAGATTGCGAAAACGCGTGGTTGAATCCGCTCCTCTGGTTAAAAAATATTTTAAAAGGCCTCATGCTCATTGTTACGCGCGTTCACTATCCGAAGTGGCTTGTGCTTGAAATCGGCGCGGGTAAACCGGATGATATCACGCGCGCAACGAAGCTCGCCGTGCCGGATATTGCCGTCATCACGCGTTTTGGCGATGTGCCGGTGCATGTGGAATTTTTCAAATCCCCCGCGGAACTTTTTGAAGAAAAAACGATATTGGTAAAGTCCCTCCGCCCCACAGGCGTCCTCATTGTGAATGCCGACGATGAGCGTGTGCTTGCACTTCGCGAAAAAACAAAAGCCAAGTCGATTACTTACGGATTGAATGCTGGCGCTATGTTTCGCGCATCAAACATACAAACCGCTTACGAAGGAGACGCGCCAGTCGGCACGACATTCAAACTCGAATATGACGGTAATGTATTTCCAGTTGATATGCGCGGTGTTTTGGGTGTTCAGCCGGTGTACAGCGCGCTTGCCGCAATAGCGACCGGCGTATATTTGAAACTCAATGTGGTGGATATTATCGGGCGACTTTCTTCGTACACGAGCCCGCCTGGGCGAATGAGAGTAACTCCCGGACTAAAAGGTTCAACAATTATCGATGACACCTATAATGCGTCTCCGGTAGCATCTGAAGCCGCGGTAGAGACACTTAAGAATATAAACACAAAAGGTAAACGCATTGCGGTACTCGGCGATATGCTTGAGCTCGGAAAGTTTACTGTCGAAGAACACAAAAAAATCGGCAAGCTTGTCGGAAATTTTGCGGATTTCTTGGTAGCTGTTGGACCGCGCGCAAAGTACATTGTGGATGGCGCGCTCGATTCCGATATGAGCGAAAAAAATATCATTGAATTTGATGATTCGCGTTTGGCGGGAAAGTACCTCGAAAGTATCATCGGCGCCGGGGATGTCGTTCTCATAAAAGGTTCACAGGGCGTGCGTATGGAGCGCGCCGTAGAAGAAATAATGGCAGAGCCCGAACGCGCCGCAGAGCTACTTGTTCGACAGGAAGAAGAGTGGAAGGCAAAAATCTAGTGAGTCTAGATTTCTGTAGAAAATAGTGTTATAGTAATGGACGTTTGAAACGAGGCCCTATCGTCTATCGGTTAGGACATATCCTTCTCAAGGATAGAAGCGCGGTTCGATTCCGCGTAGGGTCACAAAGCGTTAAGAAAAAGTGAATTGCTTCACTTTTTTAGCTTTGTGAAGGCGCAGTGATGTTTTCTCTGCTCCCCGCAGAGAAAACCACGAGCCGGGGTCGCGAGCACTTAATAGATTGCGAGCAAAGCGAAGCAATATATTTAGTGACTTGTGACCACGCAGATTTTGCCGAACCTTGTTCGTCTGTAAAGTGTGGTAAAATACTTAGTAACCCGTGAACGATTCCCCGTAGGGTCACATTTAGAAACTTCAGCAGGTGTGAACGAAAAAATGACGCGCGCCGCAGGCGGAGCCCGATTTTGAGCTCACTTCCGACCAAGTTTCTGAATGTGAAGGCGGAGCGATGTTTTTGTTTCCATCTGAAACAAAAACCGCGAACAGGATTGACCGAGCTTCGCTCGTCGATGTACCCAAAACGGCAATGGTAAAGCTCTGTAAAAACAAGTTTATTTGTGGTATGGTGGGAATTGGATAGTCATTTCAAATGTTTGTAAGGAAAGGAGGATAATGTGAATTATGAAAAGTCGGAAAAAGTGACGAGGTGGTTCGTGGAGCCGCGTAATGCGGCTACCAATGAAAATGCGATGATGGCTCTCGTAGGGTTGTGCAATGCGACCGAAGACAAGATTTATCGCGGTAAAGCGGACAACAAAGGTATGATGCATGATGTGGTAGAGGTTGATCGTCCTTTTGTCGCGCTCATGGAACGCAATATTGCAAACCATAAACATCTCTTTCGCGTGTTCACGCAGACAGAGGGCGAGAGCGCGATGAAACTGTGGCCTTTCAGCAACAGAAAGAAACTCCACCGCACGAAAGAAGTACGACGCGTCACGCAAGTTCTCGAAAGGCGTCCTACGCGTCCCAAAAAATGAAAACACAAAAAACTCAAAACGCCCATGCTTCGCATTGGCGTTTTTTTTGCGCCCGTGCCTCAAGTGATGTAAAATGTAATGAATATGACGATACTCAAAAAAGATACATTGCGCAAAGTGGCGATATTCGATATAGACGGCACTATTTTCCGTTCGAGTTTGCTTATTGAGCTTGTTGAGGTTTTGATTGAGCTTGGGCTTTTCCACACCAAAGTGCGCGCAGAATACGAGCGTGAAAAAGTGCGATGGCTCGACCGCAAAGGTGACTACGAGGCATACATCATGGCGGTCGTCGGAGTTTTTTGAAAAATATAAAAGGAATGCCGTACAGTGAGTTTTTGCGCGCATCCGAGCTAGTGGTTGCGCGCTATCGTCATCGCACATACATATTCACAGAGGATCTCATCAGGAACTTAAAAAAGGAGGGATATTTCCTTCTCGCCATTTCGCAGTCGCCAAAGGGAACCCTCGATTTGTTTTGCAAAGAAATCGGTTTTGATAAAACATACGGCCGGCTTTATGAGACCGGTCCGACAGAATGTTTTACGGGGAATATTATGGATGAGCATTTGATTGCGAACAAAGCGGCTATCGTGCGCCGAGCTATTGAAAAAGATGGGCTCACTCTTGATGGTTCGGTTGGCGTGGGGGACACCGAGGGTGATATTTCATTTCTTGAACTTGTTGACCGGCCGATTTGTTTCAATCCAAATTTGAAACTTTACCGCCATGCAAAGAGAATGAATTGGGAAACGGTGGTCGAGAGGAAGGACGTGATTTATGAACTGTAAAAATTATTTCAATAGAGATGAAATAGGAACTTCAAGTGCGGCAAACGCCGAGTTTTTTGATACTCTGCCATCTTTGCGAATAAGGAAATAGGGGAGGCCGCGCTTTTCCAATCGCGCAATCGCTTCAGTTTCTGAAAGCAAAATTGCAAGAGAAGCCTCTGTGTCCGCTTCTTCGCATGTGTTTGCAATGACTGTCGCGCTCGCAAACCCCGTAGACGGTTTGCCTGTTCGCATATCAACGAGATGGTGCCACTCTCGACCCTTGTTTGCGCCTTTTGTTTGGTAAGTGCCTGATGTCGCCATCCCGCCGTTTTGGATTGTTACTGCCGCTACTATGGCGTCTGGATTACGCGGATCTTCTATTGCGATGTTCCACGGCGCGTCGTTTTCGTACATGCCACGGGTGATTATATCCCCTCCCGCATTTATCAAAAATCCGGGAACTTTGATGAGCGACTTCCCCGCCTCGTCTATTGCCATCCCTTTTACAATACTTGCTGGTTCAAGGACTTGCGCGGGAGCGAGGCGGACGGAAAGCTCGCGGTCGTTAAACTCAATGTTACGGTATGTTAGGGGAGGTGATGGCGGTGTAAAATTACTAGGAAGGCCGTAATCATACGATGCGAGTACGCCGCCGACTGACGGGTCAAATGCGCCGCGGGTTTCTTCCGCGAGCGCGACACACTTTTTTAATACTTGAAACATAGGAAGGCTTGCCGTGAACCATTGACCGCCCGCAGTGTTTAATTTGTGAAGCTCGCTTGTTTCATTGAAACGACTGAAACGTTTATCATACTCATGAAAAATATTTTCCGCTTCGGAAACATATTTTCTTGCTTCTGATTTTTTTATTCCGACAAGCGTAATATGCACCGGAATACCCATTGAGTGAAATACATGATGAATTGTTTCAGTCATACTAATCGTCCCATTCGTCGTCGTCACCACGATATTTGCGCGGCACAGAAGGTTTGCTTGCGGGGAATCTAGTCGCAGAAGAGTTTGTGACAGCATCGGTAGAAGAAATAATACTTTGCCCCCTTGCGCTTGCCTTCACAATAGCGTCTTCAAGCGATGACTTGAACGCAATACTTGTGTATGTTGCTCCCGATACGCCCTGAATGTTTGCCGAGCCATTTTTCAGCGCTTGTTGTACGAGGTACGGTTCTGCGTACTGCGAGGGAGGAGAGTTTGGAACCTGTGGCATCGTAACATCCGTAATTTTGCCATTGATTACGCTGATTGACGCCACCACATTTCCCCACGGTGTTTGGTATGTTCTGCCGGTGAATGTGCTGGCGACCATCGTCCCCTGTGTGGTTGTCGGTGTGACGGAAATAATTGGCTTTTTTGCGGTTGTGGGTTCTTGCCCCGGAGCTGGAGTTACGGACAAAGTTTCGCTCTTTGATCGAGTTGCTCCGATGATAACGAGAACAACAGATGTCGCCGTGAAAGAAAAGACCAGAAATCTCTGTAAGTTTTTTTGGAATGGAGACATAATCATCAATTATACAACTTCAAAAAGCTCGCGCACTTTCGAGCGGACGAAAAACCACCATCCGAGCAGGAGCACCACTTCACCAACATAGAGCAGAAGAAGCGCAAGCGCAAAATTTTGAACCTCGTGCTTTATCGACTCCTCTAATTTCACAAGAACGTAATTATTGCTTCCGTTTGCGTACGCGAGATACTTTTTTTCCGCAATTTTTGTCTCATAAAAACCGACACGCTCCACTTTAGTCACATGAAAAGAAAGAATATCGTCAGGCAGAGCAATTGTTTGCTCTGTTTTGGGAGTTGTTTGCGCGGGTAACTTTTCCGAAAGTGTCGCAAGCTCGTTTTTGAGCTCATTTGTTTCAAACCACTTGAGTGCGCCCAGAGTTATCGCATTTAAAGCGAAGAGAGCCACTAACACCAAGATGCCGTAGTTTCGCACCGCCCCAAGTCCTCTATATAATGCTAATTCTGTTGATTCCATACTTTTTTATTATACCCCTGCATTTAAAGAAAACCAAGCTATTTTTTCTGCGCTCTTTGTCAGCGCACTCAACCTTAGAGCGAGCCGCTTCCTTTTTCAGTGCCTTGCGCAGCGCGGCGGCGCGAGCAGAGCAAATTTTTAGCAAAAAATTATGCGTGCAATGAAAAAGTAAGCGGCGAGCGGCCTTTATCCGAATTTTTGCACGAATATCTGATTTTTTGGAACACCAATACCCTTGAGCGCGCCAAGGACGCCAAAGGTCATTGCTGGGATGCCGCAAATATACACATCGCTTTTACCTAAAAATTCTTCTTTGCCATTGACTTGGTCTGTCACATATCCTCGCGCGCCGCTCCACGATGCGTCAGCATCGGATACGCATGGTACAAAAGTGAAGCTTGGGTGCTTGCGGGAGAGTTCCTCAAACTCCTTCTTGAATGCGATATCCGACTCTTTTGGCGAGCCGAGAAGAAGAACAGAGTTTACATTTTCCTTGATTGCCTCCTCTATCATACGACGGAACGGCGCAACACCCGTGGATGTTGCAAAGAATACTTTTGCGCGGCCTGTGCCATAGTGATAAGGAAAATCATCAAATGGGCCATAGCAAGTGACCTTGTCGCCGACGACTGCGTCGCGGAAAAAACGCGCGCCTGCGCCGCCTCCAGAAAAACTCACAAGAATAGTGAATGTTCGCGTATCTGCGGTGGCAACTGAATATGCGCGGGGGATACACCCCCATGCAATTGTTTGTATGTAGCAACCAATATGGAATGGTTCGGCGATTTGGGAGGGGAGCGCAATGGTGACTTTTTGAATGCGCGTGCCAATACGCTCGGATGCTACGATGGTCCCTTCAAAATGTGTGGCCTCCGTGAACCAGTATTTAATTATTTTAAAAAAAGACATAGAAAACAGAAGAAAACAGGGCGAGGATGAAATGAATACCAAGAATCCCCAGACAGAGCCACCCAAACCAATGATGGAGCGGGGTAAGCGGAATCTGAAGTTTCATGAAAATATTGTAATTGTATTGCTTCACGAGCGCGGAGATGATAAGGAGCAGAAAAAAGAACCCGCCAACCATTCCCGTCCACCACACAAGTCCATGCCCTGCAAAAATAGTCATTGATGTCATATATTTTTCATTTTAGCATCTACTGACTTTGTATGGAATAGCCCTGTTGCTTTTTTCATGTAATTGTGGTACGGTAAAAATGGAAATCACATACGGAGGTACTCTATGTTTAAGAAACTCTGGAAGACTCTTGTGGCGGTACTCCGAGCGATTGTGTCACCGGGGGAATTCCCGGAATTGATCGGACAAGACAAACAGGAACGTAAGCGCTAAAAACAGTCTAAGCAAAAAGAAAAATGCCCAGCCACTCTAGAGTGGTTGGGCATTTGTTTTGAGTGTGGCAATCAACGGTCGTCTTCGGGAATCCCCACGACGAGAGATGCTTCGCTCTTTGCGGCGTCTTCTAGTACTTTGCCTCTCCGGTTTTTAGGGAATAAGTTCAATTGTTTCGCTGTACTACTTTTCTTCCGCTCTCGCCGCTTCCTTTTGCCGAGAATGCTACCGACTTCGCGGCGAGTTGTCGCCCAGTCGAAATTTTTGTAGTTCTGCATTACTTTGGCGAATGCGGCATCGAATCCCATTTCTTGCTTTCGCATGACATACGAAACTTCATTTGCCACATCATCGTAGACTGAATCCACAGGTCAACCTCCGTTTGTAAAGTTCAACTATGACAATTATACCATATTTACAATAAAGTGCAAGCTCCGAAGGTTTGCACAAAATATCCACAGAATTAAGCACTTTTTGGGAATTTTCAAGTTTGCGAAGACGCACATGTGTGATAAACTGAGAGGATAATTTCCCCATCATGCCAATCGGAATGCCAAATCAAATGTATCAAAATTCAATCTTTTGGATTGAAATTGACAAGATTAAACCAAACCCTTTTCAACCGCGAAAGGAGTTTGACGAGCACAAGCTTCGCGACCTTGCGGATTCCATAAAACAGTACGGCATTTTGCAGCCGCTTGTTGTTACGCGCCGCGAGATTGAAAAGTCCGATGGAGGTCTCGCTGTGGAGTATGAGCTTATCGCAGGAGAGCGCCGTTTACGCGCGGCGAAAATCGCCGGACTCTCGCAAGTTCCAGTACTTATTCGTATTGGAGAAGAGGGAAAAGAGGAAGAAGACAGGGTGAAGCTTGAGCTCGCCATCATTGAAAACTTGCAACGCGAAGACCTAAACCCGGTGGACCGCGCAAAAGCATTTCAGCGTCTTGCCGATGATTTTGGTTTCAAGCATGTGCAAATCGCCGTAAAAGTAGGCAAGAGCCGCGAGTATGTTTCAAACACATTACGCTTGCTCGCGCTTCCGGAGGAAATGCAGACTGCGCTCGCGGAGCGCAAAATTACCGAGGGACACACGCGCCCGCTCCTTATGCTTTGCGACCGCAAAGAAGAACAGCTGACGCTCTACAAAGAAATAATTTTCAAAAAGTTGAATGTGCGCGAAGCGGAGCGTATCGCGCGCCGCATCGCGGTGGAAAAAGTTCGAAAGATAGGGTTAATTGATCCGGAAGTTGCAGAACTCGAACAGGAGCTCACGGAGCGGCTTGGCACTCGGGTACAAATTGAAAAGCGAGAAACTGGCGGAAAAATTGTTATCGACTTTTTTTCAAACGATGATGTGCGCAACTTTTTGAAGCGGTTGCACGCGGAAATGCAGACGGCGCCGCCACTGGGCGAAACTGCCAAAGAAGCGTCAACACCCGCGGCAGCAGACGAGCTTGCAGAAGGCGGGGAAGATGTGATGGAAAAAGATCCGGACGAGGATATATACAACGTGAAAAATTTCTCGTTGTAAGAACATGTTTAGAAGATAGCGGGGTGTCGCGAAGCGACACCCCGCTATTTGTCATTTCTTTTTGAAAAATTTTTGGGCGATGGCGCCGATTGTGCTCGTCTTGTCAAGATAGATGCGAATGTGTCTCTTTGCCATTGTTGTTTTTGTATAGTCGAGCCATTTACGCTTTGGGGTCGCGTTTTCTTTTGTCTCAATTTCAACAATATCACCGCTTTTGAGTTTTGTTTCAATGGAGACGAGCTTGCCGTTTATTTTTGCTCCTGACAAATGGTTGCCTATGTTGGAGTGAATCGCGTAAGCAAAATCTACAGGGCTTGATTCTTCGGGAAGGTCAATGACATCGCCCTTTGGAGTGAATACGAAAACGCGGTTTTTGAAGAAGTCCATATGCAGATGTTCCATAAATTCATCAGAACCCGCAACTTCCTTTTGCCACTTGGCAAGCTCCTTTACCCACGCGAGATTTTTATCAATATCCTTGGCGGATTCCCCTTTTTCTTTGTACGCGAGGTGTGAAGCGATACCGAACTGCGCCTCATTGTGCATTTCTTCGGTACGAATTTGTATTTCAATAATGCCGCCGTCCCCGCGGAAAATAGTGGTGTGGAGCGAGCGGTAGCCGTTTGTTTTTGGTACAGCGATGTAGTCTTTGATGCGGCCGGAAACCGGGCGCCAGTGCTTGTGAATGATGCCGAGTGCCCGATAGCAGTCTTCCATAGACTTCACAATTACCCGCACGGCGAGAATGTCGAATACTTTGTCCGGGTCCATATCTTTGCGCGCGAGTTTTTTCCACAAACTAAAAAGATTTTTTACGCGGTAGTCCACGCGTGCGGTTTTGAGACCGTTTGCGGCAAGTTCTTTTTGAATAGAGCGATGAATTTTTTCGGCATACTTTTCATCGGCAATCCGCTTATTCTTGATGATGGCGAGGACTTGCCCGTGTTCTTTTGGATAAGCATAAGGGAAGGCCGCATCTTCAAAGATTGCTTTCCATTTTCCCATACCAAAACGGTCGGCGAGGCGCGCGTGAATTTCAAGTGTTTCAAGCGCTATACGCGCTCGTTTTGCTTCGGGCACATGTTCAAGAGTTTGTATATTGTGCAGACGGTCGGCGAGTTTAATTAAAAGCACGCGAATGTCGTGAGACATTGCAATAAAAAATTTACGCAAACTTTCCACGTGACGCTCCACGCCGTGATACTTGAGTTTGCCGAGTTTGGTGACACCTTCAACAAGCGTAAGCACTTCTTTGCCAAACTCTTGCTCTATTATTTTTGGCGAAACATTCGCATCTTCTATTGTGTCATGAAGGAATCCTGCCGCGATTGTCGGTGCATCGACATGAATCTGCGCAAGGTTTACGCCTACATGGGCGACATGGTTGAAGTATGGTTCGCCAGAGTAACGTTTTTGTCCCGCGTGCGCTTTCTCTGCAAACGCGTATGCTTTTTCGATAAGCTCGCGATCGCTCTTGGTCGGCGACTTCATAAGAGCAATAATTTCATCGACTGAAGGATATGACGGATGAGACATCTTTTTATCTTATGGGAATGTGTAAGGAAAAGCAAACACCCAGCCTGTCATCTGACAGGCTGGGTGTTTGCTTTTCCTTACTTCGTTTTCTCCAATTTGTGGGGTTTATGATTTGGGCACAATTTGTTTGAGCAGCGTTCCGGAATTGTCTTCGGTCACGAGTTACTAAGTCTGCTTGAGTGATTACACTCTGCGCGGACTAAGTACTCTCGACCCCGGCTCGGCTCCCTCGCAAGAGCCTCGGGATGCCTCCGCCCCACGAAGACGATTTGCGCATGCGGTGCATGCTTCCTATTTAGACTTCTCCAGTTTATGCGGATTATGATTTGGGCACAATTTGTTTGAGCAGCGTTCCGGAATTGTCTTCGTGCCGAGCATCATAAGCGACCCGCACAAGTCGCATACTTTCCCCGTTGGTTTTGCTTTGATGGCATACTTGCAGTCAGGGTAGTTTGTACAACTATAGAAAATTCCGAAGCGACCTTTGCGTTCGGTCATAAAACCTTTTTTACAAACAGGGCATGGAACGCCCGTGTGGTTTAGGAGTGCGGCCGTCTCGTCTTTTTTAATAAATTTGCATTTTGGGTAACTTCCGCAGGCAATGAATCTTCCAAAGCGGCCGTCGCGTTCGACGAGATTTACCTTTCCGCATTTTGGACAAAGCTCGCCCGTGTCGCGCGGGCCGGCGAGCTCGGTGCCGTCTATCATGCGCGCGCCAACACACTCGGGATAATTTTTACACGAGAGAAATTTCCCCGTGCGCGCGAGCTTTATAATCATCGGACCGTTGCATTTTGGACACTTGTGTTTTGGGTCTGCGTCGCCGAGCGTGGTGAGTTTGTCAATCTTGTCTTTTGATTTCACTTCTTTCAAAAATGGTCCGTAAAATTCTTTGAGTACTTTCACATACTCGCGCTCGCCGTTCGCAATATCATCAAGCTTGTCTTCCATTTCGGCAGTGAACACGTCACTGATGTAGTTTGCAAAATGAGCCTCTAGGAACGAACTCACCACATCGCCAGTGTCGGTGGGCTTGAGAGCTTTGCTATCTTTAATGACATAGCCGCGGTCAATTATCGTCTTGATGATAGACGCGTATGTGGAAGGGCGGCCGATATCGCGTTTTTCGAGCTCTTTCACAAGCCCCGCTTCGGAGTAGCGTGGAGGCGGCTCAGTGAACTTTGCTTCGTCATCCAGAGAAAGAAGGATGAGCGATTCACCTGAGGTCAACTTTGGCAGCTCCACATCCTCACCGCGCGAGTCTGTGTCTGCGGCGAGCCAACCTGGCATAATGACGCGAGAACCGGTAACGGAAAAATTGGGTATTGAAAAATCACGGACATTGGCGAGAATGGTTGTGCGGGCGAGTTTTGCGTCAATCATCTGCGATGCGATGGTACGCGCCCAGATGAGTCGATAAAGTTTTTTCTCTTCAGGGTTGATACCGAGGTCGTCCTTGCTCATGTCGGTGGGGCGAATAGCTTCGTGCGCCTCTTGCGCATTTTTGCTTTTAGTTTTAAACACGCGTGCTTCCGCGGATTGCGCGCCGTATCTCTTTGTTACTTCAGCGATGACGGCTTTTTGCGCGTCTAAAGAGAGTGTTGTGCTATCGGTACGCATATATGTTATGAAACCCCTTTCGTAAAGTTTTTGAGCGATACCCATCGTGCGTGACGGCGCAAAGCCAAAACGCGAAGAGCCTGCTTGTTGAAGTGTGGATGTAATGAACGGCGCTTTTGGCGCACGACTGACTTCGCTTTCTTTTACTTCTCGCACAACCCACTGATTTGCGCGCCCGATTTTTAAAATATTTTTTACGATTGACTCATCACGCGGCTCCTCCGTACACGAAAGTAGAAGCTCAACACCTTTTCCCGTCTTTACTTTTGCGCTGAGCGACCAGTACGCCTCGGGAATAAACGCGCGGATTTCACGCTCGCGCTCCATAATGATGCGGAGGGCGGGGGACTGCACTCGCCCAGCCGAAAGACCGTAGCGTACTTTTTTCCAGATGAGCCCCGAGAGGTCATAGCCCACGAGCCGGTCGAGCACACGACGCGCCTCCTGAGCAACGCGCAAGTTTTCATCAATTAAGCGCGGATGCTTGAGAGCCTCTTCAATCGCACTTTTTGTAATTTCGTGAAAAACAATTCGCTTTGGTTTTTTCAAACCGCACGCTTCTTTGATGTGCCATGCTATAGCCTCGCCTTCGCGGTCAGGGTCGGTCGCAAGAAGCACTTCGCTCGCTTTTTTTGCAAGCACATCAATCTCGTGTACCACCTCGGCTTTACCTTTTGAAATTTCATAATGCGGAATAAAGCCGCCGGGGATGTCGATAGCTTTCTTATTGCTCTTTGGAAGGTCGCGAATATGCCCCACGCTCGCTTTTACGACATATTCGTTGCCCAAATATTTTCCAATCGTCTTCGCTTTTGACGGCGACTCGACAATGAGAAGTTTGTATTGTTTAACGGTCATTGAGATACATTAGTACTATAGAGTGATTTATTTTGCAAATTATTTAACTTTTTCTATTTTTCCCATTCGTTCTTGAATCACGCCTTTGATTTCTAAAACAGTAAGAATGGAAAGTGTTTGCGCGGGCGGAGTGTCGAGCGATGCGAGAAGTTCCTCGCGCTCGCGGGGCTCATCTAATAGTATGAGCACCGCTTGTTCTTCGCGGGTAAAAAGCGTGAGGTCGAGGGTGCCGATAGCTTGTTCTATAAAACCAAGCTCCTCAAGTAAATTCTTTGCCGATGTGATAGGTGTCGCGCCTTGGCGCAATAAATTGTTTGTACCTTTTGATGTTGCTGAAAAAATAGGTCCCGGAACCACAAATACATTTCTATTGTAGTCGAGTGCCATGCGTGCAGTGATAAGCGTTCCCGACTTTTCCTCAGCTTCTATGATAAGTACTCCTTGTGAGAGCCCAGCCATGATTCTGTTTCGCTGGGGGAAGCTCCACGGTGCTGCGCGGAAGTCTGGTTCGTATTCAGAAAGAAGCGCTCCGTCATTTTTGACAATCTCACGGGCGAGGTTTAAATGCGTACGCGGGTAAATAACTTTCGGATTAAGGCCTGAGCCGGGGATGGCGACCGTGCGAAGCCCTGCGTCTAGTGCGGCACGATGCGCAATGCCGTCGATCCCCATAGCAAGCCCCGACACGATACAAATAGGATACCCCGCAAGCCCCTTGATAATCCGCTCGCACGCCTCGCGCCCGTAGCTCGTGTATTTCCGTGAGCCCACGACCGACAAATAGTAGTAATCGGCAGGATCTGGAAGTTTCCCCGCGAGGAAGAGCTTTTCAGGAACTTGTGGAATTTCTAGCAGAGCAGGCGGGAATTCGTCCTGCGGAAGCGTACTTATCGCATACAAATGTGCATCGCTCATAATTTTACTCATTCTATCATGTTTGCTATACTCAGTCATACATATGTTGGACATCAAATTCATTCGTGAAAATGCAGACCTTGTGAAAGCGGCAGCGGTTAAAAAGAACATTGCCTTTGATGTGGCGGAGCTTTTGGCTGCGGATGATTCTCGCCGCACTCTTCTACTTGAAGTAGAAACAATGCGCAGTAAACAAAACGAAATTGCAAATGCCGTACCGCGCGCCACAGACACCAAAGAACGCGAACGCCTGATTTCTGAATCAAAATCAATGAAAGATGTCCTTCAAAAAAAAGAAGTCGAGCTTCAGGAAGTGATGAAAACATGGCACGGGCTTATGGTGCAGGTGCCTAATATTCCCGATGTGTCGGTGCCGGAAGGCAAAGAAGATTCTGACAATGTGGAAGTGCGCACATGGGGCTCAATTCCGAAATTTGATTTTACTCCCAAAGACCACATTGAACTTTTTGAAAAACACGGTATGGCGGACTTTGAGCGCGGCACAAAAGTTGCCGGTTTTCGCGGATATGTTTTGAAGAGCGATGGCGCGCGGCTTGTTTTTGCTCTTTCGCAATTTGTACTCAACGAACTTTCAAAAGAAGGATTTGAGCCGATGATTGTGCCATCACTCGTGCGTCGTGCGCCACTTATTGGTACCGGTTTTTTGCCGCAAGGAGAAGAAGATTTATATAAAACACAGGATGGCGACTTTCTTGCGGGCACTGCCGAGGTGGCAACGATGGGCTACCACATGGATGAAGTTTTGAACATCTCTGATTTTCCGAAAAAATATATTTCATTCTCGCCGAGTTTTAGGCGCGAAGCGGGAAGCCACAGCAAAGACACAAAAGGACTTATCCGTGTCCACGAGTTTTTCAAATGGGAGCAAGTCATTTTGTGCGAGGCAAGCCATGAGCAAAGCGTAAAATTCCACGAATACCTCACCGAAAACTCCGAAAAGCTGATGCAGAAACTCGGCATTCCGTATCACATAGTATTGAACTGCGGCGGCGACCTTGGTCTCGGTCAAGTAAAGAAATACGACATTGAAGCATGGGTTCCTTCGCAAAACACCTACCGCGAGACGCACTCCGCTTCATACTTTCATGATTTTCAAACACGCCGCCTGAACATTCGCTACAAGGATGCCAACGGCAAGCTTCGTTTTGCGCACTCGCTCAATAACACAGCCATTGCGATGCCGCGCATTCTTGTGCCGCTTGTTGAAAATTTCCAGCAGGCGGATGGTAGCATTACTATCCCCGAAGTTCTGCGTCCATATATGGGCGGGAAACATAAGATTGGGTAGTATACCATCCTCAAAAAATCTATGTACAGTTATTCAAAAATTTTTTGAGGATGGTATAATTTAAATATGACACGCTTTGGCAATCTCTTTGCGCGCCTTCACGATCAATTTGGTGTATGGTTTAGTCGAATGTTTATTATAGCCCTTCTTTCTTTTTTGTTTTTTGTCGCACTGGGCGGCGTATCACACAATAGTAAGTGGCAAATTTTCCAAATTAAGGTAACAGGGGCAACCACTATTTCTTCGGACACAGTACGCTCGCTCGCACTTGAAAAGATTCTTGGAAATTATTTTCTTGTGTATGCGCGGAATAACAGCTTTTTGTTTCCTATTGGAGAAATAGAACAATCGCTTCTTGATTTGTATCCACAGATTGCGAGTGTTTCAGTAAATCGCATTGATGATCATTCTATAGTAATAAATATTTCTGAACGCAAGCCGTACGCGCTATGGTGCGGGGAAGAATTTAGTTTGATACCGCGCGAACTTATTGATTGTTGGTTTATCGATAACAATGGTTTTATATTTGACCAAGCGCCGGTGTTTTCTAGCGGGGTTTATCTTGAGGTATATTCCAAATTAATTGAAAAAAACGAGGGTGAGCCATTGCGCGCCGGAGTTCCTTATGAGCGATTTTATGCCGCGGATTCTTTTGTAAAACTTTTGCGCGAGGAAGTCGGCGAGCCGCTTCGCGTCAGTTTGAAACCCGAAGGAGAAGCCGAGGTTACTTTGCGCACGAGCGCGATATACCCGTTTCTTGCTGGAGTCATCGTACGATTCAAAGACGAAGAGATTCCGCAAACGCTCGTAAAAACTTTGCGCGCGGCAATTTCCAGAGAGTTTCCCGATAACACAGCGTTAAAAAAGAAGCTTCTTTACATTGATATGCGCTTTGGAAATAAAATTTTCTTTGGGTTTGAAAACTGACAAACTGTGCTAGAGTATCCGCAATGAATAATGACACCCAAAAACCAATTATGGGGTTCTGGGCAAACTTGCCAAAACCATTTTTTGTGTCTGCGCCAATGGCGGATGTAACAGATGCGGCGTTTCGTCAGATGATTGCAAAGTACAGCAGACACGGTGAGAAGGGCGGTGGGCCTGATGTATTTTGGACGGAATTTGTTTCTGCAGATGGTCTCTGTAGCGCAGGGCGCGAAGCTTTGAAACGCGATCTCGCGTTTAGCGACCGCGAGCATCCAATCATTGCGCAGATTTTTGGTTCTACGCCGGAGCACATGAAAAAGACCGCACAGCTCATCAAGGAACTTGGATTTGATGGCATTGATATCAATATGGGTTGCCCCGATAAAAGTATCGAGAAGCAAGGAGCCGGTGCGGCGCATATAAAGAACCCGAAACTTGCGCAAGAAATTATTCGCGCGACAATAGAGGGCGCAGGAGGACTTCCCGTGTCGGTCAAAACTCGCATCGGGTACAACAAAGAAAATCTTGAAGAGTGGCTTGGCGCGATACTTGAAACAAAACCAGCGGCCATCACTGTGCATGCGCGTACGCGCAAAGAGCTTTCGCTTGTGCCTGCGCGTTGGGAGGAAGTTCGGCGCGCCGTGAAGCTCGCCCGAGGCACAGGCACACTTATTATTGGCAATGGAGATGTGAAGGACATTGACGATGCAAACGAGAAAGCGTTGACAACGGGCGCAGACGGCGTGATGCTTGGTCGCGCGATGTTTGGCACACCGTGGCTTTTTGACCGGCTCCGCAAATGGCCGCCGACTCTTGAAGAAAAATTTGAAATACTCATCGAACACACCCATCTTTTTGAAAAACTTTTGGGCGATATTAAAAACTTCGCGATTATGAAAAAGCATTACAAGGCGTATGTGAACGGTTTTGATGGCGCGAAAGAGCTTCGCGTGAGAATAATGGACGCGAAAAATGCCGACGAGGTAGAGCGCATTGTCCGCGATTTTCTCAAGTCACTTTAGTTTGTTATACTATTGTTACAATGTCTTCGAGCCTCGCACTTTATACCAAATATCGCCCGAAAACCTTTGAGGAGGTCATCGGACAAGAGCAAACCATAAAAACGCTTTTAGGTGCTATAAAAGCCGGCTCTGTCGGGCATGCGTATCTTTTTTCTGGCTCTCGCGGTACCGGCAAGACTTCCATCGCGCGTATTTTTGCGCGCGCAATCGGCGCGCACAATGACGACATTTACGAGATTGACGCGGCTTCAAATCGCGGCATTGATGACATCCGCGCGCTTCGCGATGCCGTGCACACAGTGCCAATGCACTCGCCATATAAAGTATATATTATTGACGAAGCCCACATGCTTTCACATGATGCATTTCCGGCGCTCTTGAAAACCCTTGAGGAGCCGCCGCGGCATGTCGTGTTCATTCTCGCTACGACCAACGAGAGAAAAATTCCGGAAACAATCGTCTCGCGCTGTCAGAGTTTCCGTTTTGAGAAACCTTCACAGGCGACGCTCAAAGTGATGGTGGAGCGCGTGGTTAAACAAGAGGGTTACATACTTGAGCCGGCATCGGCAGACCTCATCGCGCTACTTGGCGACGGTTCATTTCGAGACACTTACGGCATTCTTCAAAAAGTCATAGCGGCATCTTCCGACAAAAAGATTTCTCAAGAAGAAGTGGAAGCGGCGACAGGCGCGCCAGATAGTCGCCTTGTGAATTCGTTTCTTCGTGCAGTGGTGGCGCGCGACGTAGAAGCTGGAGTTACTTCTCTCTTCGGCGCTGTGGAACACGGAGTGGAAGAAAAAGTTTTTCTTGATTTGCTCCTTCGAAAGATGCGCGCAGTGATGATGTTCCGTTTTGTGGCAGGGTCTGCAAAGCGTCTCGCCGAGGATTTCCCGACAGAAGATATGTCGCTCATTGAAGATCTTGCCAAGAACGCAACACATACTTTAACGTCCAAAGAGCTCGCCGAGTTCCTTCGTGCATATGAATCAGTGCGCGTGGCAGCCGTGCCCGGCCTCGCTCTCGAGCTGGCACTTCTCCGTATTTCAGGAAAGTAACCTTTTGAAAAGCGCATTTTTCTGATATGATAACGAAATGCGGAAAACACTACTTTCAGGAGTACAGCCGTCGGGTACGGCACATATTGGCAACTATTTTGGCGCGATGCGCCAGTTTGTTGACCGCCAAGGCGATTATCGCCAATTTATTTTTATTGCGAATTATCATGCGCTCACGAGCGTGTCAGATGGTGCGCTTCTCCAGAAGCTTACGCTTGAGCTCGCGATGGATTATCTCGCTATCGGCGTGGACCCTAAAAAGACAACAATTTTTCTTCAGTCCGATGTTCCTGAGGTGACAGAACTTGCGTGGATTTTTAACACGATTACGACGGTGCCATATCTTGCTCGCGCAACTTCATTTAAAGATGCCGAGGCAAAAAATAAAGAGGTGAATGTCGGACTTTTTGATTATCCGATTTTAATGGCTGCTGATATTTTGATGTACAATGCTGATGTGGTGCCAGTGGGGCTTGACCAAAAACAGCATATTGAAATCGCAAGAGATACGGCGCAAAAGTTTAATCGCATTTTTGGCGAGACATTCAAAATTCCCGAACCGATGATTTTGGAGAAGGTGAAAACAGTCCCCGGTACTGATGGACGCAAGATGAGCAAGAGTTACGGAAACGTAATTGGACTTTTTGCGAGCGACGAGGAAATCAAAAAAGCGGTGATGAGTATTCCCACAGACTCAAAGGTGGTTGAGGAGCCAAAAAATCCGAGCGAGTGCAAGGTGTTCGCGCTCCACGAGCTTTTTCCCGGTGCAGACCTTGAGGCTCTGCGCACGCGCTACCTCGCGGGTGGTGTCGGCTACAAGGAATCAAAAGATTTACTTGTAGAAAAAATCATTGCATTCGTATCACCAATGCGTGCACGTCGTGAGGAAATCGCGCGTAATCCTGATGCTGTTTTGAAAATCTTGCGCGATGGTGGGGAAGTGGCTCTAGCGCAGGCACAGAAGACAATGCAGGAGGTACGCAAGAAGGCGGGGTTAATTTTATAGTGAACTATTATGGTAAATTTTGAAAATTTTTCCAACAAAACAGAGAGTAACATTGATTCTGATCAGGGTAAATTTGAAATTATGCAGAGCGCTCAAATTGACTTAATAAACAGAGCTGGCGGAAACGATGTTACGATGGAATGGATTACTGCAAATAGCGCGCGGTTTCGAACGCTTGTAAATGACCCGCAAAATAATTTTATAGAAAGACTTGCAAACGAAAATACGCGCGAAGAAACGCTTGATGAAATACAGAAAAAACTTGCCAACTAATATGACCAGAACATATATTAAAAACCTGAATGAACATATCGGAAAGGAAGTCACCGTCGCAGGATGGGTAGATGTTCGCCGCGATCAAGGGAAAATGGTTTTTCTTGATTTGCGCGATATGAGCGGCAAAGTGCAGGCAGTCGTACTTCCTAATCACACTCTGGCACTTGACGTGGCACAGCGCCTACGCCCCGAGTGGGTAGTGAGCGTTTCTGCTCAAGTGAATAAACGTCCTGAGCGCAATGTTAAAGCAGATGTTTTGAACGGCGAGATTGAACTCGAGGTTTTGAATATTGAGGTTTTAAGTAAAGCAAAAGAGCTTCCTTTTGAACTTGGAGCAGAACTCAACCTTGATACATATCTGGACAACCTCCCGTTGACACTTCGCGAAGAAAAAGCGCGCGCAGTATTTAAGGTGCAGACGGTTATCGTTCATGCATTTCGCAATTTTCTCGTTGGGGAAGGTTTTACAGAGTTTCAAGCTCCAAAACTTATTGGAGAAGATGCCGAAGGTGGCGCGAACTCGTTTAATGTTGAGTATTTTGGTCATACCGCTCACCTCGCGCAGAGTCCGCAACTCTACAAACAAATCATGGTTGGGGTATTTGAGCGCGTATTTTCAACGGGGAATGTATATCGCGCAGAAAAGCACAGCACCACGCGCCACTTGAACGAATATACGAGCCTTGACCTTGAGATGGGATTTATCAAGGACCATACTGACGTGATGAATATGGAGAATCGTGTTCTCGCGCATATTACGAAGGAGCTTAAGGAAAAATGTGCTACCGAATTTGCACTTTTTGGCGCGACGATTCCCGAGGTTCCTGCAAAAATTCCCGCGATGAAACTTCGTGAAGCGCAGGAGATTATCAAGAAAGAAACTGGGGAAGACTGCACAAAAGAACCTGACCTTGAACCAGCGCATGAACGCTTTTTGTGCGAATATGCTAAAAAGGAACTCAATTCTGATTTTATTTTTATCACTCATTTTCCTATTTCAAAGCGACCATTCTATACATACGAGGATGAAAATGACCCAGGGTATGCAAAAGGTGGCGACCTGCTTTTTCGCGGTATTGAAATCACGACGCTCGCACAGCGCATCCATGATTACGACACCCTCGTTCAATCAATGAAAAACAAAGGCCTTGATCCTGAGAAGTTCCGCTTCTATTTGCAGGCTTTTAAGTATGGCATGCCACCGCACGGCGGACTTGGCCTAGGTCTTGAGCGCTTGACTGCAAAATTCTTGGGGCTAGAAAATGTAAAACGGGCGGCGCTTTTCCCTCGCGACTTGAATCGCATCGACAACTTGCTTTCGGAGTAAGGTACGATATCTATGCAGTCAGACTACCAAACTAAAACGGATATTTTTGAGGGTCCACTGGAGCTCTTGCTTGACATGGTGGAAAAACGGAAACTTTTCATCAACGAGATTTCGCTCGCGCAGGTGGCGGATGATTACATTGCGCACTTGAAACAGTTTGAAAAAATGCCAGTTGATTTTGTGTCCAACTTTCTTATCGTCGCGTCGACGCTTATTCTTATTAAATCAAAATCGCTTCTGCCGACACTCTCTCTTACGGAGGAAGAAACACAGGATATAGACGAGCTTGAACGACGCCTCAAAGAGTATCAAAAAATTCGCGAACTCTCTGTTCATGTGAAGCAAATGTTTGGTGCGCAAGTGTCATTTCCAAAAGGACAGTCGCGCGAGCGGGAGGCAGTGTTCATGCCGAGCGAGGAAATTACCGCACAAAGTATTTTTTCCGCGATACAGGATGTGATTTTACATTTTCCCAAAAAGATTACTTTGCCAAAAGTAGTGGTAAAAAAAGTTGTTTCGCTTGAGGAGATGATGGACAGGCTCACAAGGCGAATTACGGGTAGCTTAAAGATGAGTTTTCGTGATTTTGCCGGAGTAGGAAAGGAGGAGAAGGTAAACATCATTGTGAGCTTTCTCGCAATGCTTGAACTCGTGAAGCAGGGGATGATTGCAGTGACTCAAGGCGCGCACGGAGATGATATTGAAATTGAAACAAATACTCTTGAAACTCCAAATTACGGAGTAAAGTAGGGTGTGATATAATGGCAAATATATGGAACTTTCGCGACAAATCGAAGCACTGCTTTTCTTTAAAGGCGAACCTGTAACTGTGGGCTTTTTGGCAAAGACATTAAATATCTCGGAGGATGATGCGCGCGCCGGACTCGCAGAGCTAGAAAAGTCGCTCTCTGGTCACGGGATTATTTTGATGCAAAATGGTAACGAATACATGCTTGGCACCGTGCCGCAAATGGGCCCGACCATCGAAGCGCTTCTCAAAGAGGAGTTGGCTCGTGAGCTCGGCAAGGCAGGTCTCGAAACCCTTGCGATTGTGCTTTATCGCGGACCGATTTTACGAAGCGAGATCAACTACTTGCGTGGTGTAAACTCCAATTATATTTTGAGAAGCCTCCTTGTTCGCGGACTTATTGAAAAAGTTGACCAAGGCGGACGAAGCACAGTGTATCAGCCGACATTTGAACTCCTTTCTTATATGGGTGTGAGCAAAGTCGCGGATTTACCCGGATTTGATGAGACGCAAAAAGCGGTTGAAGAATTTAAACAAGAGTCGCAGAAAAACAAAAATGAACACGAAGAAGAATAGAGAACAACTTGTTACAAAAAGGGCTCACGCTCTTATTGTGGTGCTGGGCGGCGGAGCAGGTCTCGCAATTACATTGCAGGGGCTTCTTTCATTTGCGATACCGACGGAAGCGCAAACGAATGCGAATGTTTCCGCCCAAGAGGAAATTCGTTCCATGAAATCCGTAAATCCATTTGAGAATGTTTCCCTTGAAGCCCGCGCGGTGTATGTGTTTAACTTAAAAACAAATGCCGTATTGTATGCCAAAAACGAAAACGAAAAACTTCCGCTCGCATCGATTACAAAACTTATGACTGCGCTTGTTGCGCGCGAGTACATGCCTTTAGGCGCGGTTATCACTCTTACAAAAGACGACCTCGCTTCCGAAGGTGATTCCGGATTTCGCCCGGGAGAACGGTGGCGACTCGGCGATATACTGAATGCAATGCTCCTCGTCTCTTCAAATGATGCGGCGCATGCCGTTTCAGAATTTGTGGGCGGGAGCGGGCGAATAGAAATTGATCCCGCGACCGCGCACAATAATTTTGTAAAAATGATGAACGAAAAAGCGAACGCGCTCAAGCTCGACCAAATGGAATTTTTTAATGAATCGGGGCTCGATATAAACGAAACACAAAACGGGGGATATGGTTCTGCGCGAAATGTTGCAACACTTTTTTCTGAATTGTGGAAAAGATACCCGGAAAATGTTGAAATAACCGCGCGCAAATATGTGCACATTCTTTCTCAAGATGAGATTGATCATTTTCTTGCCAACACAAATGAAATAATAGGGCGTATTCCGGGACTCATTGCTTCAAAGACCGGGTTCACCAACATTTCCGGTGGCAATTTGGCTGTTATTTTTGATAAAGGGCTAGGGGAACCCGTCGTTGCGGTGGTCTTGGGTTCAAGCTATAAGGAGCGTTTTGATGATATGCAGAAGCTTGTTGAGGCGTCACTAAAAGAGCAGTGACTACTGAAATACAAAATCGGTAAAAGTTTGGTGTTTGCTGATATTTTTGTATAATATATACATATTATGCCGATTGATGTCGTTAAAATCTTTCTCACTACCGCAACAGCCTTTTTTGTCGGCATCGCCATAACCCCGTTTCTGACGGATTTTCTCTATCGTCACAAGATGTGGAAGAAGTCTAGTGTACGGCTCGCCATGGACGGCAGACAAGCCACTATCTCAAGCAAGCTCCACAATGACGAAGAGCGAAAGACTCCGCGTATGGGCGGAGTGGTGATTTGGGGGTCGGTTTTCATTACCGCTTTTTTGTTTTTTATTCTCGCCGCGATATTTCCGGAAAGTATTTTTGCAAAATTTTCGTTTCTTTCACGCGAGCAGACATGGCTTCCGCTTTTTACACTTATCGCCGGCGCGTCTTTTGGTCTCATTGATGATTATCTTGTTTGTCGCGATGCCGGCCTGCCCGCCACTGCCTATCGCTCGATAGAAGCAGCTGGGCGGTGGCAGGCGGGCACATACGCCGGAGGAGGGCTTTCTCTCCGCATAAGACTTGCATTTGTGTTTATTCTTGCGTCGGCAGGCGCGTGGTGGTTCTACGCAAAACTTGGCATGGATGTTGTGCATGTGCCGTTTGTGGGGGATGTATACTTAGGCTTATGGTTTATTCCGCTTTTTATTATTTTTATGGTTGGTATTTACTCCGGGGGAATTATTGACGGTATAGATGGACTTTCGGGCGGGGTGTTCGCGGCGATTTTTTCAGCGTATGCCATCATCGCCTTTGCACAAGGACAAATCGATCTGGCGGCGTTTTCCAGCGTGGTTGTCGGCGGACTTCTTGCATTTCTTTGGTTCAATATTCCACCAGCCAGATTTTTTAATTCTGAAACAGGAACAATGGCTCTCACGACATCTCTCACGGTCGTCGCATTTTTAACAAAAGCCGTGCTTGTGCTTCCTGTCATCGCTCTCATTCTTGTAGTAACGAGCGCATCAAGTTTGATTCAGATTCTTTCAAAAAAATACCGCAACGGCAAGAAAGTATTTTTGGTGGCGCCGCTCCACAACCACTTTCAAGCGCTCGGCTGGCCGGCGTACAAAGTTACTATGCGATACTGGGTTATTGCAGTGGTACTTGCGCTTGTCGGCACCATAATTGCGCTTGTCGGTTAGCTTGAATAAAAAATGAAAAAAATTCATTCAGTCGATAAAATTTTCCTAAGCATTACCGCCCTCCTCACACTGGCAGGGCTTTTTGTTTTTACTTCGGCTTCATTCGGTCTTTTTGCACACAAAGGATTTTCGCTAAAAGATATGTTTTTTGATCAAGTCGTACTCGGCTTCTTTTTGGGAATTGTGATGCTTATTATAATGTTTAATATCCCGCTCAAGATATTTCGCACATATGCGCTCTCTATTTTTATCGGAGCGGCATTATTCACACTTCTTGTTTTTGTGCCGGGTATTGGCGCAGAACATGGCGGGGCAAAGCGCTGGTTATGGCTCGGGCCAACCTCATTTCAACCTTCCGAAATTCTTAAACTTGGTACGATTATTTATTTTGCCGCAATCCTCTCTCTCTTGAAGGACCGTCTACAAACCGCAAAATATGCGATTGGCGTGTTTTTTGCAGTTATTGCGGTGCCGGCTATTATTCTTCTTCTTGAGCCGGACAATGGTACGCTTGGTGTCCTCTTTGTCGCGATGTGCGCGATGCTTCTTGCAAGCGGAGCAAAAATTCGACATTTTTTTATTCTTGCCGCTATAGGCATCATCTCTGTGGGCGTGCTCGCTTTGGCAAGTCCTCATGTAAAAGCGCGCATGCTTACTTTTTTTAATCAATCGCGTGATCCGCAAGGCGCGGGTTATCAAATACAAAAATCATTTCTCGCTATCGGGTCTGGCGGCATTACTGGACGCGGTTTTGGTCAAAGTATTCAAAAATTCGGGTCTCTTCCGGAACCGACAGGAGACTCTATTTTTGCGGTGGCGGCGGAGGAGTTTGGGTTTATTGGCGGAGCAATCCTCATCGTTCTTTTTCTTTTGTTTGGTGTCCGCGGGCTTCAAATAGCGTATCGCGCCCCTGATTTGTTCAGTGGACTCTTGGCCGTTGGAATTGTTATACTTATAGTATCGCAGTCGTTTGTGAATATAGGAGCGATGCTCGGCGTTATTCCACTCAAGGGGATCCCTCTTATTTTTGTGAGCAAGGGCGGGTCGGCACTCATCTTTGCTTTTATTGAGATTGGCATACTCTTAAATATTTCGAAACTAAAAATATGAAAATTCTTTTTACCGGTGGCGGCAGTGGCGGACATTTTTATCCTATTCTCGCCGTTGCAGAAAAATTAAATAAAATGCTTGAGCGCGAAAATGTCGCGAACATAGAGTTTTTTTATATGTCGACCGAGCCCTACAACGAGCGTCTTTTATCTGATAATAAAATAACATTTAAGCGGGTGGTTGCCGGTAAAATTCGCGCATATTTTTCAATTCAAAACTTCTTTGATTTATTTAAGACGGCGTGGGGAGTCTTTAAAGCATTTTTTCAGCTTTTTGCACTGTATCCCGATGTTATTTTTGCTAAAGGAGGATTCCCAAGTTTCCCCGTCCTTTTTGCCGCGCGATTTTTCCGCATTCCGGTTATTATTCACGAGTCGGACAGTGTTCCGGGGCGGGTGAACGCGTGGGCAGGGAAGTTTGCTCAAAAGATTGCGATTTCATACGCTGAAGCGGCGCAGTTTTTTCCCGCGGGTCGCACGGCTCTCACGGGAAATCCGATTCGCGAAGAACTCCTGCGTCCATCGGGAAAAGATGCATTCAAAGAACTCGGTCTTGACCCAAGTGTTCCGGTGATTTTGGTGCTCGGCGGCTCAAATGGCGCTCGCATTATCAACGGGCAAATGGAAACTCTTGCGCCGCGGCTTGTAGAAAAGTACCAGATTGTACATCAAACGGGCGAAGCGAATATGGCGGAAGTAAAAACTACAGTTAGCGGACTTTTAGGCGGTAATCCAAATGCGTCACGCTACCATATTTATGGATATCTTGATAATCAAACAATGAAACTTGCAGCGGAGGCGACGACTATTGTTGTGTCGCGCGCAGGGTCCGCGATTTTTGAAATTGCCGTTTGGGGTGTGCCAGCGATACTTATTCCAATCGCAAACCATGTTGGCGACCATCAGCGCAAGAATGCGTTTGCGTATGCGCGCGCGGGCGGCGCGGTAGTTATCGAAGAGGCAAATCTCGGACCGCATATTTTAATGTCAGAAATTGAGAATTTAATGCAAGACGGGAATAAACGCGCGGCAATGAAAGATTCCGCAAAAGCGTTTGCGCGTACCGATGCCACGGAGCGGATTGCGGAACAGATTGTAGCGGTGCTTATGCGGCATCAAGAAGGCTTTAAATAAAATGACAAAAGTAATTACGCGTTTCGCGCCATCTCCAACGGGGGTGCTCCATATCGGTTCTGTGCGCACCGCGCTCTATTCGTGGCTGTATGCAAGACAGAACAACGGAAAGTTTATTCTTCGCATTGAGGATACCGACAAGGAGCGTTCAAAAAAAGAATTTGAAGACAACATCATTGATGGGCTTAATTGGCTCGGTCTCACTCATGATGAGTTTTTCCGACAGTCGGATCGCTCGGTTTTTTACAAAGAGAAAATTATTGAACTCATCGCAAAAGGCGCGGTGTATGTGTCAAAAGAAGAACCAAAGGAACCCGGCGGTCGCGCAGAAGTGATTCGTTTCAAAAATCCAAATCGCGTGGTGACTTTTGAGGATGTTGTGCGCGGAGATATTTCTTTTGACACCACAGAGCTCGGTGATTTTGTCATCGCAAAGGATTTTGACACACCGCTGTACCACTTTGCGGTGGTGGTGGATGATTTTGAGATGGGAGTCACGCATGTGATTCGCGGTGATGACGCTATTTCGAATACACCGAGACAAATTCTCATTCAAGAAGCGCTTGGCGCGCCACGCCCTATTTACACGCATTTGCCAATGATTCTCGCGCCTGACAAATCAAAACTTTCCAAGCGTCATGGCGCTTTGGCAGTTACTGAATATCACGAGGAAGGATATTTGCCTGAAGCGATATTAAATTTTGTCGCGCTTATGGGGTGGAACCCGGGCAATGATCAAGAAATCATTTCTCTTGAAGAGATGGTAAAACTTTTCACACTTCCAAAAGTCCAAAAAAGCGCCGCCGTTTTTAATATCGACAAATTAAAATGGCTCAACAAACATTATATGAAACTTCTTTCTGCGGATAGAGCAGGGGAGGAGATTCTCACGCGGTTCCCTCCCATGTTGCAAACAAAAGCGCACAGTGATGTTAAGGTTTTCGAAAAAGTAGTACCTGTTATCCTTGATCATATTTCCGTCTTTGGAGAAGTTCGCGCGCTTGCGGAAGCGGGCGAGTATGGATATTTTTTTGAAGACCCCGCTTACGCACCTGAAAAACTTTTGTGGAAAGACGAGCCCGAACCTATGCTCGCGGCGGAAAAATTACAGAAAATCCTCGCGCTTATCGTAGATATTGATAATGCGTTTTTTACGCCGGAAACTATAAAAACCGCCATCTGGGACTATGCCACTGAGGCGGGGAGGGGGAGTGTCCTTTGGCCGATGAGATATGCCTTATCAGGCCGCGAAAAATCTCCTGACCCGTTTATGCTCGCAAATATATTGGGCAAAGAGGCGACACTCCGTCGTATTACGCACGCGATAGAACTTCTTCGGGCGTAATATATTTTATGCTATGCGTACACATTTTTACCAATTTGCAATTTTTATATCCGCCGCGGCCGTTTCTTTAACGATGAATTCTTTTGTGTACGCGCAAACACCGCAAACTATTGATGAACTCCAGCAGAAAATATCTTCAAATACTGATAAGGTGCAAAAGCTTATACCGGAAATTAAGCAATTGGAAAAAGACCTCATAAATACCGGCACGCAAAAAAAAACGCTTGGCACTGAAATAAAAACACTTGACCTTACCAAGAAAAAACTTGAGACGGATATAAAAATCACACAGACAAAAGTCGATACCACGGATTTAAAAATTCGCCAGTTGGGTTCTGAAATATCGTACAAAGAAGATGAGATAGGTGCGCGGAGGGCCGCCCTCAAAGAAGCGCTTCTCGCGATATTCGAGAGCGATGAGCAGTCGCTTCCGCAGATTGCTTTGTCTAATGAAAGTTTTTCCGGTCTTTGGAACGATATTGAAACATTGGAGCAATTTAGCGCGGGAGTAAACGAGAATGTTGAATTGATTAAATCTCTCAAAAAAGACATGGAAGACAGGAACAAAAAACAGGAAACAGAAAAGGGGAAGCTCTTGGGGCTCAAAGACGAGCTTGGAGATCGGAAAAAGATAACTGAAGAAAATAAAAAACAAAAAGCGAAGTTGCTTAAGCAAACAAGTAATCAAGAAGCCTTGTTTCAAAAAACGCTCAAACAAAAACTTGCGCTAAAAGACGCGCTTGAACAAGGGCTTCGTGATTATGAATCAACCCTGAAATTCATTTTAGACCCTACTTCGTTTCCGCCGCGCGGAACAAAAGTTTTTACGCCGCCGCTCGACACCCTTCGCATAACCCAACAGTTTGGAAAGACAACTTCCTCGGCGCGCCTCTATGCATCAGGGACGCATAATGGCACCGACTTTGGCGTGAGTGTGGGCACGCAGGTTAAAGCGATGCTTTCCGGGACGATAATAGGCGCGGGGGACACGGATTTGACGTGTCCATGGGCATCCTATGGTCGCTGGGTTTTGATTCGTCACAAGAACGGCCTTGCAAGTCTCTATGCGCACCTCTCTTTAATAAAAGTATCAGAAGGGCAGGAAGTAAACACGGGAGATGTTATTGGGTACAGTGGAAACTCCGGCTACTCTACGGGTCC
Source organism: Candidatus Yonathbacteria bacterium (assembly GCA_016215205.1). GTDB lineage: Bacteria > Patescibacteriota > Minisyncoccia > Phycocordibacterales > UBA1550 > UBA1550. The sequence continues at coordinate 94,617 of JACRKU010000013.1, forward strand.
GCACCTGCATCTGACTGTTTTTGCCGCAAGTGGCGTGAAAGTCGAAAGCCGCCCAAGCAAGTCGTGCGGTGGCCGCACATACACAATGCCGCTCGCGGCTATCAATGCATATTTAGACCCAATGGATTACCTATAGAGTATATAGTATACTTACTTTTATATGGAAAAGATTTTCCGACAACGCGGGTTCATGCAAATTGTTCTTTTGGCTATTGTAATTATCGCGACACTCGCATATTTTAATATTGACATGCGCACAATTTTAGCTCGACCGGAAGTTCAGAAAGTTTGGCACATTGTTGTCACTCTGTGGGCTGTCTATATAAAACCGATACTTGTGTATATCTGGACACATATTGGCGTACTGCCAAGCATTCCCGCCATGCCAACCACCGCGAGTTCAACAATTGCAATATAAATAATAGATTGTATTTAGCAGGTCGCAACGTGGATTGTGCGACTTTCCCCCAAATATACGCACAATCCAGGCATCTTTTGCACCATGAAAATGTATCGGGTATTTTCATGGCGCAAAAGATATATTGTGCGACGTATCTATACAAATTTATACAAATAAGACTTGCTTAAATAAATCCCCGCTACACCCTTCTCTTCTCTTCCGTCATTACCATTGAAAGCGATGTGAGCGCAAGTGACGCTATCGCGCCTATAATAAAGGTCCAATTGAGACTAACGAATGTTACCAAGGCTACTACAGAGCCAAGCGCAACGAGTCGGCCTATTTGCATAGCCATTTCACTGAGCACCGTAAATTCGTCCACATAGTGACCCTGGTCCGCCGCCAGTTCATAAAAAATAGCATCAAAGGATGTCTCGGTCACCACTTGAGCGATTCTGTGGTAGAGGCCGACAATAAACACATGAAATGCGGTGATAACAAATATTTTCACGAGCCAACCGATAGCATATAAAATACTTCCCGTTTTGAGCATCTTGTCTTTTTTACCCATACGATCAAGGTAATGCCCGAACATATATTGCAGGAGCACTGTAACACCAACAACAAGGCTTGAGAGCGCACCGACTTTGAAATAATCGCCTTTGAGAAGAAGAAAAATAAAAATAGGCCAGACGATGATACCAATAGTGTCCTCAGCTCCCGTGGCAATAGACCCCCACACCACTGCCCTGTTCTTTTTTTTAAAAAGTTCGCGCCACGCTCTCGCATAGTCCCAGCTGAATTTCTCGTTTGTGCGAGGCACTGTCGCAAACGGGATCATTCCAATCGTGTACACCAAAATAGCAATGAAAAAAAGTGTTTGAAATGAATATGCTTCAATGATATATCCCGCAATCATCGGCCCCACGACACCAAGGAGCGTGATTGTCGAAAGCATGAGCCCTACCTGCCCTCCCCTTTTCCCGACGTTGGTAAAAATTGCAAAGTCTACATGATATGGAATCCAAAAAAGAAGTCGAAATATGATAACAAAAAAGAGCGATATCGGCAAAACGCTCCACATATTATCCGGTGTCGTGAAATAATATGAGGTATTGATGACTACCGCGGCAAAACTTGCAATGACGAGCGCCGTGCGAAAACCAAACCGATTTAAAAATTGCGCACCAAATGCCACAAGGAAAAGATACACACCGCTCGCAATCGCATAGTACGCCATCACGAGCGGAATATTCCCACCGGAAAGATTATAAAGAAAAATAGGAAGAAAAACACCGAGGAGCCCGCTTGATACAGCCATCACCATGCGTCCAAAATAAAGCCCCAAAAAACCTCGTCTTTTCTCTTTGCTCGTTAGTAAATAATCTGAATTTTCCATAAAAGTCCCTACATTTTAACATAAAATTGCGCGAGCGGACAATTTAAATGTTTGCAACGAGCTGTGCAGTATTCCCTGCCATATAGGATAAGCAGGTGCGAAAAACGAACCCAATCTTTTTTTGGGACGATTGCAATCAGGTCGCGTTCGATTTTTGTTGCGTCGCGGTACTTGGTAAGTCCGAGGAGGCGCGATAGACGAATAACATGCGTGTCTACGGCAATTCCTTCGCTTGTGTCATAGAGCTCGCCGAGTACGACATTTGCCGTTTTTCGACCAACTCCGGGAATTGTGAGCATCTCCCTCATCGTCTTCGGTATTTTCCCGTTGAAATCTTTTTTGATTGCTCTTGCCGCCGCGAGAATATTACGCGCTTTTGCACGGTAAAATCCGGTTGAATAAATATCGCGTTCGAACTCTCTCGGTGTTGTTGAAACGTAATCATCAAGCATTTTGTATTTCTTGAAAAGGTCTTTTGTAACTTCGTTTACCCTTTTGTCTGTGCATTGCGCGGATAAAATAACCGCCACAAGAAGCTCAAATGGTTTTTTGTAGCGAAGCGCGCATTTCGGGTCAGGAAAAAGCCCGGTGAGAATCCTCAGGATTTTAGGCAAGTCGGTATTTTCTTTTTTTATATTACGCACGAATAATGGGGTACCCTGCAAATTCGGGCAGTAAATTTTTGCCGTGGAGGAGACGGGAGAAGGCTTCGGATTCGTACTTGGCTCCGTTTAAGCCGTGATGCGGTTTTGGTTCTTCGGGGAGACCCACGTATTTCAAAATAGTGTCGAGACTTAAATCTGCGCGGTCATTTTTGTGTTGTACGGGAATACCGCGTTTTATCATATCCATATACGCCATAGAGTTGAGGTCGAGCGTGCGATATGAAAAATGCCAGCCGATACCCGCCCGCGCAAATGAGTTGTTCAAAAAATCCCGATCGAAGGATGGATTTTGTCCTGCGAGAGTTTTGTCTTCGCATTGTTCTATCCAATGAAGAAAATTTTGCATCAGCTCCTCAAGAGAATGTTTCTTAGGGTCGATGCACTCTTGTTTTGTGAAGCCATTTACTGCTATTGCATCAGTCATAATGCTCGCGCCTTCCCACATGCGGCACTCTCCGTAAAACTGCCGTTCGGGATGTTCAAACTCCACTGCACCGATACTTAAAATGGAGTGCTTGCGCGGGTCGAGTCCTGTTGCTTCAATATCTGCGACAATCATAATATATCAAGTATATCACATACTATTTCAGCCAGAAAAATTGCTTGACTTTTAAACAATCTCATAGTACCATAAAAAAGGATATAAATGTTCCAACAAACGTACTTTTTAAAAAAAGGGTTATTCAATGACGATGATTACATTGCCACGCAAGAAATTTAATTCTGGTTTTGGGCCAATTGATTTATTGCGGTTGGAGCTTACTTCAGGAGATGTAGTAAGAGCTTACGACCTTCGTCATCTGAAAGAGGCAAGGTGGCTCAGAGCAAGTTCTCGAAATTATTGTTCGTTTTGTCTTCGGTTCGGTGAAAATCCTCACGATGTCCAGAATACAATCGGGTGGATTAGCACCACTAATATGGTGCATATTTTTCGCCATAAACATGGACCAGAGAACATGATTGTTTTCAGAGACATGATAGCGGGACTCTATGACCCAAAAGCAGTTAGCTGTTTCGTGCTCCCGAAGAATATTGTCATGAGCTGGCCGGTCGCGGTAAAAATCAATGGCAAAAAAATCGACGATATCATCTCTAAAACTCAACAAGAAGTTTTTGTTCCGATAGAGTACTGTTGTTAAAAGGTTTCTGCCGCCGAGTACTATTTTTTGTATTCGGCGGTTTTTTTATATTTTAGAGCCCTTTACATGTGGCTGATGGGGTGTATCCGCTGGATTCTGCCTCGGCTTTTGACGCGAAGTAAATGCGATTTGTTTCCGCTATTTTTTGCACGCCGGTGCACCAAGTATAGTAGTATTTTGTGCCTCCTTTCGAGCCAACGAGCTGTCCCCCGTTCTCCTTCGTATTGACCGCAGGCGCATTTTGTGTGTCTGCTTGTATTTTTCCCGAAAAAGTATCGGCGGTTGTTTCGGGCATATTTTCAAAGCGAACAGGAGTTTTTGAACCCTCTATTTTTGAAAGTCTGCCGAGCCCAAAAGCGCCAAAAGCAACAAGAACGATTATAAGCCCCAAAAACAGGTCGTTGGGGATGGTTTGGAGGTTTAGTCGGTGCTTGTCCGTATAGCCCTTGATTTTTTCTGTTATTTCCTGTATGCTTGTCATTATTTTAGATTATAGGCGTTTTATAGATATTTACGAAATTTTAACACCATGGCAACAAAGAAAGCCGGCGGAACAGCCCAAAATTTAACCGATTCAGCAGCAAAATACCTCGGGACCAAGCTTTACGCTGGCGAGGTTGCAAAGGCTGGTTCTATCATCGTGCGTCAGCGCGGTACAAGAATTCTCGCTGGAGCGAATGTCGCTATCGGCAAAGACCACACACTCTATTCTCTCAAGGAAGGTATTGTGGAATTCTCTGAGAAGCGCAAGCAAAACTTTGACGGCTCAACGACACGCCGTAAGGTAGCAAGCGTGAAGTAAAAATAAAAGACCCAGCCACTCTAGAGTGGCTGGGTCTTTTATTTTTACGGAATCCAGCTCTATTTTCACTGTAGTTAAAATATCACAGAGCGTCTATTTTGCTACGATATATAATTAAAGCATGGAGTCTATTGAGTCTATTCATACAAAATAGTGCTGGGTGAAGTAAGATTCTCAGCAAAAAACCCGCCTCATGCGAAGCGGGTTTTTTGCTATTTTTCTGTCTCTATGATTACTCTAAGGCTTGCGCGATTCTTTTCGATGATCACAGGGATTTCATAAGTGCCAATTTCTTTGAGCGGACGGTCTAGGATGACATAGTCGGGGTGCATGTCTAGATGTGCGGAGCGCTTTAGCTCGGCCAAAACTTCGTCTTTGTGAATGCTTGCAAAGAGGTGCCCTTTTTCGTTTGCCTTGCCTCTGAGTGTGATGGTTGTGCCCTCGAGAGCTGCGAGATTTTTCATCAAAAGTTCGGTGTGCACTTTTTTCATCGCGGCGTCGGTTGTCATCTTTTTTTCAATGCGCGCGACTGCGCCTTCTGTTGCCGGTTCCGCAAGTTTTTGCATGACCAGATGTCTGCCGTATCCGTCGGCTACTTCCTTCATCTCGTACTTCCTGCCGATACGAGGTACGTCTTTGAGAAAAATGATACGCATATTAATTTCTCTTGAAGCTGGGGTCTAATAAAATCGCCACCGCTTTGTCCATTTGCGGGTCGATTCCCTTTTCGATGTCTTTTTTTGTTACTTCAACTTTTACGTCCGGGGTAAGCCCGTTTTCGGAGATTGAACGCCCCTTTGGTGTCAGCCAGCGCGCAATCGTCACTTTGAGCGCGGTGTCGGGAGTTATTGAAACGAGCTCCTGCACCGACCCTTTGCCGAAGCTTTTTTGTCCGACAAGCCTTGCGATACCGTGTTCATTGAGCGCTCCCGCGAGAATCTCCGCCGCGGAAGCCGAACCCTCGTTAATGAGAATTATCATTTTCAAGTTCTGATTGAAGACATTGTACCCCTTGCTTCGTTCAAATTGCTGTTTTGCTTTCGTACCGCTGTCTTCAACAACGACAGTCTTGCCAATCGGCAAAAAGAAGCTCGCCATATCAACTGCGGATTCAAGGTATCCGCCGGGATTATTGCGCAAGTCGAGTACAAGTTTGTCGGAACCCGACTCGATGAATTCGCGAAGCGCGTCGCGGAATATGCTTGCCGAGTTTGAAGAAAAATTATAAAGCGATATCACAAAGACGCCGTCGTCGCGAAGCTTGGTTTCGATTGTTGGGATATTGATGACATCGCGTTTCACTTTAATATCTTCAACTCCTCCGTTTCTCTTGATTACAATTGTAACGATGGTTCCTTGCGGCCCGCGAATGTGTTTTATTGCTTCTTCGACAGTCATGCCGCCGGTAAAAATTTTATCAATCTTCAAAATCTGGTCGCCCGGCTTTATTCCGGCGCGTTCCGCGGGCGTGCCTTTGAGCGGCGCGACAACAGTAAGGATTTTGTCTTTAATGGCAATCTCCATTCCGACACCCTCAAAATTCCCGCGAACCTCTTCTTCAAAATCAGATGTCTCTTTTGGGGGGAAAAAGACCGTGTAAGGGTCGCCATATGAAGCGGTCAGTCCCGCTATTGCGCCCCATATCTTGTCTTTGTCGGTTGGAACGGATGATGAGGCGGTTGTTGCGATAAATCTGCTGTTCAAAACATCGAGCGATTTCCAAAAAGGCTTGAGATCCAGACTATCCGGAGATACAAGTTCGGAGCTCTGAGGCGCCGCTCCGAAAACACTCCTTTTTTGACCAACTTGTATTCCTGCGCCAAATGCTCCGACGATGCCGATAATTACAAGCACAACGAGGACTCTGTTGCTTAATGATTTCATAGTTCACCCCAGTATCGCAAAAGTTTGCCGTCTGGTCAACGTATTCGGTATTTACCAAAATATGGAATATGGTATACTGAAAGGCATACAACCATTATGATTTCACGATACACTTATAAGGACCTCGTCTGGGTCGATGTGCAATCGCCGACACAGGAAGAAGTTCGTTCTTTGGTGGAAGAGTTTGGTATTCATCCGCTGGTGGCTGACGAGCTTTTGGGTCCGACGCTTCGTCCCAAGGTTGACCTTTATCACGATTTTATTTATCTTATCCTGCACTTTCCAACCATCACGCACAAGCACGACGGAGGAAAAGACCAAGAAATCGATTTTGTCATCGGCAAAAAGTTTATTATTACCGCGCACTACGACCTCGTCGATCAACTTCACGAATTTTCAAAAAAATTCGAAGTAAATTCGATTCTCGATAAGTCTGACATCCATGAGCATGCGGGATTCATTCTTTTCTATATTTTGAAAGATCTCTACAAGATGCTTGATGGCGAACTTGACCATATCAACCACGACTTTGATGAAATCCAATCAAAAATTTTTAGCGGAAAGGAGCGCGACATGGTGAACTCTATTTCGCACATAAATCGCGATCTTTTGAATTTTAAACAAATACTCCGCCCGCACAAAGAAGTCCTTGAGTCTTTTGAGGTTGCCGGCACGAAGTTTTTTGGCGAAGAATTTTCTTATTATCTGCATACAATAGTCGGTGAATTTTACAAAGTTTCTTCAATTCTCGACGGACACCGCGAGACTATTCTTGACCTTCGCGACACAAATGATTCGCTTCTTACCACAAAGACGAACGACATTATGAAAACGCTCACGGTTACCGCGTTTATCATCCTTCCCCTTACATTTATAGAACAGTTATTTAGCATGGATTTTGCCGGTACTCCCCTTGAGAATAATTCGAATGCATTTTTTATTACAGTCATTACAATGAGTGTTGTCGGCGCCGTTCTCTACGGTTACTTTAAGTTTTTCAAGAAATGGATGTAACACTGTTTAACACAATGACGCGGTCTATCGAACCGCTCGTGCCACAGAATAAGCAAGATGTTCGAATGTACCACTGCGGACCCACAGTGTACGACTTTGCGCATATCGGCAACTTGCGCGCGTTTATTATAAACGATATTCTTCGGCGCGCTCTCGAATACGCGGGTTTGGATGTAAAACAAGTGATGAATATCACCGATGTTGACGACAAGATGATTGCTCGCGCGGCAGAGGAAGGCGTGTCTATTCACACGCTTGCTCGCGAATATACTAATTTTTTACTCGCTGATTTTAAGGCGCTCAATATACTTATTCCGCACAAGATACCTCATGCTACGGAGCATATTGGCGGGATGATTGTGATGATTGAAAAACTTTTGCGCGATGGGTTCGCGTACAAAGCTTCCGACGGCATATATTTTGAAGTCGCGAAAGCAAAAAATTATGGAGCTCTTGCGCATCTCGATCTCTATGCGGAAATTGAGTCGCGCATAGAAGCCGTGCAAGACAAAAAATCCCCGCGGGATTTTGCGCTCTGGAAATTTGAAACACCTGAAGATGGCGGTGTCGCATACGATGCGTCATTTGGTCGCGGTCGTCCCGGTTGGCACATTGAATGTTCGGAAATGGCGCGCGACACGCTTGGAGAAACAATAGACATTCATACTGGCGGAGTGGACCTAATTTTCCCGCATCATACCAACGAGATTGCGCAATCGGAAGCGGTAAACGGCAAATTATTTGCGCGTATGTGGGTTCATACGGAGTTTATGATGATTGACGGACAAAAAATGTCCAAGTCGCTCGGGAATATCATCACGCTCAAGTCAATTATTGAGCGTGGTTTTTCTCCCTTTGCCTTTCGTTATTTTGTGCTCGGCGCGCACTATCGTTCAAAACAGAATTTCACATGGGAAGCGCTGGAGGGCGCGGAAAATGCGCTTCGTAAGCTTAACGATCATATTGGTGAAGAAATTGGCAGAGTGGACAAAGACTGCCAAAAACGTTTTGCGGAGTTTATAGCAAACGATCTTGATACACCGCGCGCGCTCGCGCTCGCATGGGAAGTTGCAAAAAATAAAACCATCTCAGCAGCCGACAAAACCGCAACACTTTTAGATTTCGACCGAGTGCTTGGATTGGGTGTGTCGCCACGACTAGAAATGACAATTCCATTAGAGATTCGTAATCTTTCAACTCGCCGCGAAGAAGCGCGTAAAAATAAAGATTGGGCAAAGTCGGACAAACTGCGCGATGAAATAAATTCCCTCGGTTGGGACATTTCAGACACCGACAAAGGTTCTAAAATATCGAAACTGATCAATTAGAGATTGGTTTTGTGCCGTAATTTGTTTTACACCGTTTTTCCACCATTCTGCCCACATAGTCAAGTTCCGCGGTACTTGCCAGCATGTTACAATGCCACCTATGGCAGACAGAAAATTCAAATCACGCGACCTTCGCATCCCTCCTCAAAATATCGATTCTGAAAAGGCGCTCTTGGGCTCGCTCATGCTTCGCCCCGACGGAATGTATGATGTGACTGATGTGGTGACCCGTGATTCTTTTTATGTGGACAAGCATCGTATCGTTTTTGACGCGATGCTTGAGCTTCATACCCGCCACGAACCCATCGACCTCCTTTCCGTGGGGGCGCGATTAAAAGAGCGCGGAAAATTTGACAGTATCGGCGGCGGAAGCTATCTTGCCGAGCTTGTTGATGGAGTCCCCTCTTCCTCCAACGCAAAATATTACGCGGAGATGATTCAGAGGAAGCATATTCTCCGCACACTCATCGCCGCCGCTGAGCATATCTCCGAGCTTGGCTACAACGAGGCCGATGAGATAGAAACAGTGCTTGACGAAGCAGAGAAAAAGATTTACTCGATTACCAACGCGAGCGTCACAAAAAAATTCGTCAACATTAAAGACACGCTTGTGGAAGCGTGGGAGCGGCTCGATACGATGCACAAGGGTGGTGCGGAGCTTCGCGGTATTCCCAGTGGTTTTCCCGCTCTCGATACGCTTCTTTCCGGTTTTCAAAAATCCGACCTTATCATTCTTGCGGCGCGACCATCAATGGGTAAGACAACTCTCGCGCTCGACATCGCGCGCCAGGCGGCGATACAACACAACGTGCCAGTGGGTATTTTTTCTCTTGAAATGAACACGCAACAACTTGTCGACCGTATGCTTTCCGCCGAGTCTCGCGTGAATGCGTGGAAACTCCGCACTGGAAGACTCTCTCTCGAGGAAGATTTTGATAAAATTCGCGGGTCCCTTGAGAAACTTTCCAAGGCGCCGATTTTTATCGACGACCAGTCCGGCAACACGATTATGAAAATGCGTTCCGCGGCGCGCAAGCTCAAAAGCGAGCACGGACTCGGACTCATTATTGTAGACTACCTTCAGCTTATGAGTACCGCGAAACAGTATGATTCCATGGTGAATCAAGTGACGGAGATTTCTCGCTCTCTGAAGAATCTCGCAAAAGACCTTGATGTGCCGGTCATAGCCCTATCACAGCTCTCGCGCGCGGTGGAGAGCCGCGGAGGCAAACCACGCCTTTCCGACCTTCGCGACTCTGGTTCCATCGAGCAGGATGCCGATGTCGTAATGTTTATTCATCGAGAGGATAAGCAGGACAAAAATTCGGACAGACCGAACATTGCTGAAATTTTGGTCGAGAAGCACAGAAACGGCCCAGTCGGGTTCATCGAACTTTATTTCGACGAAGAAAAATCGACATTTCTTTCCATCGACAAACAGCACGATTACGGCGCGAGCCAAAAAATCAGAGCTAACATTGAAGAATTTTAACCTATGAGCAACATTGATTCCCTTGCAGAAGCTTTCATGAAATTCCCCGGCATTGGTACGCGCCAAGCAAAACGTTTTGTGTATTTTCTCCTTGCCCAAGATCCATATTTTGTTGATACGCTTTCTCGTGAAATTGCCGAGCTCAAAAAAACGATTGTGCAATGTTCCGGATGCTTCCGTTTTTATCCACGAGCGGGTACGAGTACACTTTGCAATGTTTGTATCGACGACGCGGACAGCGCAACGCTTATGGTAGTTGAGAAGGATACCGACTTTGAAAGCGTGCGTCGTAGCGGCGGCTACGCTGGGCATTATTTCATTCTCGGTGGCACAATTCCCGTTCTTGAACGCGACCCGGCTTCAAAAATTCGCATTCATGAGCTTCTCACCCGTGTTGAAAACGGCGCCAAGGACGGACTTTCCGAAATAATTCTCGCAATGTCCGTAAATCCTGAAAGTGATTTTACGCGCGACTATATCACAAAAGCCATTACTCCACTGGCAGAACAGCTAGGCATTGCCATTACAACTCTCGGTCGAGGTCTTTCCACTGGCACCGAGCTTGAGTATTCCGATGGCGATACTCTTCGTCATGCATTGAAAAATAGAAAGTAAAAAAACCGGCAATGATGCCGGTTTTTTTACTTAATCGCGTCGATGGTGACTTTCATAAAAGGCTGGCGGTGACCGTTTTTCTTGAAGTAGCGACTTTTTTGGCGGTAGTGGATAACGATAACCTTTTCTCCTTTGCCTTCTTCCGCGAGTGTCGCGTGAACCGAAGCGCCTGAAACGACCGGCGCGCCAACGAGAGTCTTTGAGCCGTTGTTTATGAGGAGCACTTTATCGAAGACAATCTTGTCCCCAACCTTTGGTTTGCCGGGGAGCTTCTCGATAACGAGAGATTCGCCCGGAGCGACCTTGTATTGTTTGCCACCTGTCTGTATTACTGCAAAATTCATAGTCCCCGTATTCTACAGGAAATAAAAGAAAATGCAAGAGCTAGGCCGTCCCAGTGGATTTTACCTAAGACCACCCTATGCCTATGCAAAATGAATAAGTTCACATACATATGAGAATTCTCTCTGGCCTAAAAACTGGCAAAAATGAGGATTTTCAACAAGTTCCAGAATACCCAAGGATTCATTTCCACGTATACTCATATTCTAAAAACAAGGAATATGAACGAAGAA
>JACRKU010000012.1 GCA_016215205.1 Candidatus Yonathbacteria bacterium
GTTCTTTTTAACGTTATTATATATTATTCTCTCGGTCCTTTTCGTTGTCTATAAAACTCTCAAAAAGAATTCATAACAAAGCATGCCAGCCTCTTTCTTTACCTCCACCATCGCCGTAACCACCTATTCCACCCCGACCGCTACCCGCCTCTCCGACGAAATTCCACCAGAAGCAAAAATTTCCTTTGACCCAGTTGTACAACAGCTGATAATTCAAGGGACAGACAATACTACTGTAAATCCAATCGTTTTCTACACTCAACAAAACAAAGAAACTATTTACCAAATCAAAGACGAAGCAGGAAACACCACCAAGCTTGTTTTCTCTAAACTCAAGCAAGAAGGCAAAGAAATCAAAGCAGAATTGAAATCGATTCAGTATAACAATAACCCGGCTATTGAATTACCCGAAACAGACTCAAAGTACGAATGGTCGGTAGACAAAAACACCGGAGAAATTAAAGAATTGGAGCAGAAACTGGATGTCAAAGATATGTTTGAAGTGAAAGCAAAATACGGTCATGAGAAGAATGAGACGGAAATAAAGATTAAAAAGAACGGCGAAGAAGAAACGAAACAGACGCTTCCTAGGCTCGTCATTATCAAACTGACTACTAAATCAGGGGTTTTAATCCTTGAATATTAAAATGATGAAAAAAATTTCAACAATTTTAGTGTTTTTGGGATTAGTGATTTTTATTATTTTCTATTTTAAAAACATCATTGTCAATCAGCGAGAAACTATAATAGGGAATCAAGAAAAGCAGATACAAGGTGTCTGCTTGGGTGACGATGAAATGGCTGAAAACTCTGCACCCGGAGATGAACAAGGAAAATGGAATCGAAATATGGGTTATTTCGCAACATCCCCGGTGACCATTTTCGTGAAAGATAAAAAACCAACTATGAAAAACGCAATTTTCAGATTAATGATAATTCTGAGGGGTTTTATACCCTGCAACTATTTAAATGTAATATTTATGTAACCAAATTATTTAATTCCGATAACGGAAAAGGGTTACCATTGCCAAACTACAGAGGTGAATTATGGCAGTATGGCTATAGTGATGATGGAGGGAAATCATTACTGGTTTTGTTTGAATCTGGAAAAGAAAATAATCTCAATAATAATAATTACTCTCCAACTTTCCGCATTGACCCCCTCGAAAAATACATCGTCCTCGAAAAAGGCTATCTCGGCAAAGATGACTACTCTCTCGTTATCAAAGATATTAAAACTCTCAAAGATGTCCTTGCGTTGTCTTTAGCAGACATCGCAAAGAAGAACCCAGACTTTGCAGGAAGCTTTGGTATGCGACAATGGACAAAAGATAGCAGATATTTCTGGGGAGATATTTTTGACGGTGCCGATGTCTTGGCAGTTTTCCGAATAGATTCTACAACATGGAAATGGGAAGTGTTTGAAGTGCCGCCGTATACTATGGGTGGTACTGCCCTCAATGCAGAATATGGCTACATTACTTACGATGACGGCCCCCCATGGACAGGCGATGTTGAATTTGATAAAATCAACAAAGCAAAAAGAAGGGAAGAAACTTAATTTTTATCTCTACAATCTTTTTACCAAAGAAAAGACACTACTTGATACAGTCGAAGATCCTTTGTGGAGCTTTAAGCCTCAATGGCTCTCTGACACCGAATTGCAGTATGAAATGTCGAGTGGGGAGAAGAAGTTATACAAAATCAAAGAATAAAAACTATGCTTGGAAATTTAACACTATCTGCGATTCCCAATAATCCGATTACTCTCGGGGCCTCTATTTTTATGGCCATGGCCGCGCTCAGCATTATCGGCGCGTTGTTCTATTTCAAAAAGTGGAAGTGGCTGTGGACGGAATGGCTTACATCTCTAGACCACAAAAAGATTGGCGTGATGTATATTATTCTCGCATTCGTGATGATCCTGCGAGGGTTTTCTGACGCGGTGATGATGCGCCTGCAACAGATTTTGTCTGTTGGGAATTCGGCGGGGTTTTTACCGCCGGAGCACTACGACCAGATATTCACCGCGCACGGCGTGATTATGGTTTTCTTTGTGGCGATGCCCTTGATGTTCGGTTTGTTCAACTTGGTTGTACCGCTCCAAATAGGCGCGCGCGATGTTGCGTTTCCATTTCTGAACTCCATGAGCCTCTGGCTTACTGTCGCGGGAGCTGTGCTCGTAAACCTTTCTCTCGTTTTGGGCGAATTTGCGGCAACGGGATGGCTAGCGTACCCGCCGCTCTCGGGGATAGTGTACAGCCCGGGCGTGGGGGTGGATTATTATATTTGGGCTTTGCAGATTGCCGGGGTTGGGAGCTTGGTTTCTGGCATCAACTTTTTTGTGACCATTCTTATGATGCGCGCTCCGGGGATGACGATGATGAGAATGCCAGTATTTGTGTGGACGGCTTTTTCTTCTGTGGCGCTCGTTATTATTATTTTTCCAATTCTCACCGCCAGCCTCGGAATGCTTTCACTCGACCGCCTTCTTGGTATGCATTTCTTTACAGCTGGTTTTGGCGGGAATGCGATGATGTATGTAAACCTCATCTGGGCGTGGGGTCATCCCGAAGTGTATGTTCTCGTATTGCCAGCATTCGGCATTTTTTCTGAAGTAGTCTCTGCTTTTTCACAGAAGAAACTTTTTGGATACACGACGATGATTTACGCGACTGTCGTCATAACGCTATTCTCATTTTTGGTTTGGGCGCATCATTTTTTTACGATGGGCGCGGGCGCGAATGTGAACGCATTCTTCGGCATTATGACAATGATTATCGCCATCCCCACAGGGGTGAAAGTATTCAACTGGCTCTTTACGATGTTTCGCGGGCGCATCATTTTTGCATCGCCGATGCTTTGGACTATTGGTTTCATTTTTACTTTTACTATTGGCGGAATGACCGGTGTTTTGCTCTCTGTTCCAGCCGCTGATTTCCAGCTTCACAACAGTTTATTTTTGATTGCGCATTTTCACAATACGATTATAGGTGGAGTGGTGTTCGGATACTTTGCGGGGATTACATATTGGTTCCCAAAGATTTTCGGATTCAAGCTGAATGAACGCTTGGGCAAGGCGGCCTTTTGGCATTGGATTGTCGGGTTTTTTGTTGCTTTTGTCCCGCTTTATATTTTGGGCCTTCAAGGTATGACGCGCCGCTTGAGCCATATTGATGCAGGGACAGGGTGGGAACCGCTCTTGTATGTCTCTATGGCTGGCGTGGTAATCATCGGTATCGGTGTCGTGCTTCAGGTTTTGCAATTTATCGTAAGTATCAGAGACCGCAAAAAGAATTTGGATACAACGGGCGACCCATGGAACGGCAGAACTTTGGAATGGTCGACATCATCGCCACCGCCATTTTACAATTTTGCAATCATTCCCACCGTACATGGGCGGCATGCGTTTTGGGATATGAAGTACGGCGCAGGCGAGCACAATGCCTCACATTATGAGGATATTGAAATGCCAAAGAACACAGCGACTGGATTTTATATTGCGGGCGCAAGTTTCCTTTTGGGTTTTGGTTTGATTTGGCATATGTGGTGGCTTGCGGTACTTTCACTCGTAATGATTCTGGCATTATTAATGATGCGTTCATTTGATTATGACACCGAATATGTAGTGACAGCAAAACAAATTGCAAGTATAGAAGGCGAGCGAAACAAATAAACAACCATGACCACCGAAACTTTAACTCATCAAAAGGAAAGTCTCCGTCCAAGACGTGAATCTGCTGATTCAGAATCGAAAGCGCTCTTTGGATTCTGGATTTATATTATGAGCGACGCTCTTTTGTTCGCAAGTATTTTTGCGACATACGCGGTGCTCCAAAACAATACATTCGGCGGGCCGTCTGCGCGCGAGCTCTTCAGTATGCCGTTTGTTTTGACAGAAACGCTCATTTTGCTCGTAAGCAGTTTTACATTCGGCCTCGCATCGCTTTATGCGCACCATCACAATAGTAAAAATAAAGTGCTCGCGTGGCTCCTCGTGACATTTTTGCTTGGCGTGGCGTTTTTAGCGATGGAAGCTACCGAGTTCACAAAACTTTTTCAAGAAGGGAACAGTTGGCAAAGGAGCGGATTTTTGTCGGGATTCTTTACCCTCGTTGGCACGCACGGGCTCCATGTGACCGCGGGACTTATTTGGATGAGCGGACTCATTGTGCAGGTTTGGCGCCGCGGGATTACAACGACAACGATTGGGAAGGTCGGGACACTCGGGCTCTTTTGGCACTTCCTTGATATTGTATGGATATTTATTTTTACCTTTGTGTATCTAATAGGTGCTATATAAAACTAATATGACAAACGATTTCAAAGTAATTGACGAACAATATGAAGCCGGCCGCAGGGCTTTGGGGTCGTATGTGACCGGATTTGTTCTGTCTGTCATCCTCACGATTATTCCGTATTTCATCGTGGTAAGGCACATGTTTGAGGAACAGAGTTTAATTTGGGCGGCGGTTTTGTTTGCCGTCACCCAGCTTTTTGTGCAGGTTGTATTTTTTCTACATTTAAGCAAAAAATCAAAGCCTCTTTGGAATATGATTGTATTTGCTTTTACTATTTTTGTTGTTTCTTTTTTGGTAATAGGGTCTTTGTGGATAATGTATAACTTAAATTACAACATGACTGATACTTCTCCGGCTAATACGAATGAGGGATATATTCCAAAGTAAAACCTTTTTGATTAAAGATTATTATTCACTCGCGAAACCCGGCATCATATACGGCAACGCAATCACGGTTGTGGCGGGTTTCATGCTTGCCGTAAAAGGCCATATTGATTGGCTGCTTTTGATCACAACACTTGTGGGAGTATCCCTCGTCGTTGCGTCTGGGTGTGTGTTTAATAATTTTATTGACCGCGATATCGACGCGAGTATGGAGCGGACAAAAAACCGCGCGTTGGTAAAGGGCGCCGTCTCTTTGCGAGGGGCTCTTGTTTACGGAACGATTCTAGGGTTTACCGGTATCGCCATTTTGGCTTTTTGTACCAATGTTCTAACGGTTGCGACGGCGCTCGCGGGGCTCTTTGTGTATGTCGTCGTGTATAGCTTGTGGTTCAAGCGGCGTTCGATTCACGGAACTATTATTGGAAGTATTTCGGGGGCTGTGCCGCCTGTTGTGGGGTACCTCGCGGTTTCAAACAACATTGATACGGGCGCCATCATTTTATTTTTCATTCTCGCCCTCTGGCAAATGCCGCATTCATTTGCGATTGCCATCTATCGGATTGATGATTATATAAAAGCCGGAATCCCGGTGCTTCCGGCGAAAAAAGGAATTCTTGTTACTAAAATACAAATGTTAATTTATGTAGCGCTTTTTGTTATTGCAACATTTGCGCTTGCGGTATTTGGTTATGCGGGCTATGCGTATTTCTTTACGATGGCTTTGTTTGGCACACTGTGGTTCGGACTCTCGGTGAGAGGTTTTTGGGCGACCGATGACAAACTCTGGGCGCGCAATATGTTTATTTACTCAATCGGGGTTATTGCCGCGTTTGCTACTGCTGTTTCATTTTGATAAGGAGCATTAGCCGATTGCGTACTGGAAATATAACTAATGTACCACAGCTGTGGATAAGTTGATTTGTACTAGACTTTTATTTTAAGTGGGTGGTATAATAAACAATATGGAAATTAGCTTGCGGGATTTAATCACCGTGTTTCACGGAATGGGATTTGGAGCGTTATTTATGCTCGCTTTCTCTGGGGCTATCGCTGAACTGTATCGGATGTCCGCTGTCGGCGCGCCTACCCCAACCCCTCAGGGTCAGATGCTCCTCCGCGTTTTTTTATATGCGATGGTGGTGCTTGCATGGGCTACGGTATTGTCAGGGGCATACTTTATTTACCCTTGGTATCGCGCAGTCCCTCCACTCGGTACTCTAGACCTCGGTCTTTATCCAAAGGCACTCCTTATGGCAAGTCCCTCAACGTCTCTATGGCATAGTATTGGCATGGAATGGAAAGAGCATGTTGCGTGGATCGCACCCATTGCCATGACAATGGTTGCATATATTTTTATGAAGTACAGTTCCGTACTTGCTAAGCATCGACAAATTCGCACCGCAGCTCTCGTGTTTACCATCGCTGCTTTTGTCGCAACAGCTGTCGCCGGAGCATTCGGGGCTTTCTTGAGCAAATATGCGCCGATACGAGGTGGGGCGACAATTCAATTGCTTCAAAATACTGAAAAATAAATGAATATGACACAAAACTTTGATACAATACCAAATGGTCCCGGAGCAGCGGCTATTCTCGCAGCAGGATTTGGGTGTTTCTTGGTCGGACTTTTTGCCTTGATCGGTGACGCATTTCCTGTGGTGTCAAAATTTTTTACTTTTTATAAACCGACTGGCGCTCTATCGGGCGTAACGACAAGCGCCATAATTATTTGGCTTGTTGGTTGGTACATTCTTTCACGAGCGTGGCATGACAAGAACGTGGAAATGAAATGGGTCAACATCTTCGCATTCTCGTTCCTTCTTCTCAGTCTACTTTTAACATTCCCGCCCTTCACGGAGCTTCTTCAAGGTAAATAGTTTACGATATCATTACTGATTTTTCAGTTTAAAATTTTCGGCAAAAAATACTCATTGTGGGTGTTTTTTGTAAATATTAAGGTTAGATCTTTATATTTACACCACATACTTCCCGTTCTCAAAAATTACTTCGCCGTCGGCAAGGATACGGTCGGCGACAGGGAAAACATCAACATGGAATTTTGATTTGTGTGCGGTGATTCCTTCTTTTTTGTAAACGCTGTGCTTTTCGCCGAGAGAGAAATGGAGTCCAACGAGGCGCTCAAAGGCGGTGATGTCCTGCATATAGCGCTCGCGGGTGATGGCGCGATTGAGCCCAAAACCGATTTCGCGAATTATTGGCCGCTCGAATTCTTTTATGTTCTGAATAATTTTTCCGAATGATTCAGGCGCGTTGTCTTGCCATGAGGTAATCAAGCCTTCTTTTACATCTACGCGAAACGGCTTGTGCATGCCGATAGTGAATGCTTCTGTGTCTGCGTATCCGTAGAGCATGAAGGACCCGTTCATCTGCGCGAAGTCGCGCGCCTCGGTAAAGACTTCGCCAATAGGGAATGTCCCGCCAACATTTTCCATTCCTGCGTAGTCGCCGATATTGAGCTTTGGCGACTCCACTCCGCCTGTAACCGTGAGCACTTGGTCGCCGGACTCAATGCGAAGCTCTTTTATGTTTTCAAGTTTTGCTTTGAGTTTTGGTCCGATTACACGATACCATGTGGGGTCGTACGCGATTGCATTTATGTACACATCCCATACGTCCTCGGTGTTGCGATAGAGGTGCAGATGTTCAATGACTTTTAATTTTTTGTTAAAAAGGTGAAGGCGAATGCGAAATGCATCAAGTAGAAAGTTGGATGACTGAATGAGCACGACTAAATCGCCGGCGCGCATTTCGTCAAAAGCGGCAATCACTTTTTCTTTTTCGACTGTATCAAAATCAATGAAGCGTGCGTTTGGCAAGACCGCGCGATATGCCTCGGTCAAAATATCGGTGAGGCCATAGCGCGTATCGTATACAACCAAAGCGTTCCCTATGGGTTTGTGTTCGATGGCTATATTGATGATGTCGCTGACATTTTTTGTCGCGAGAGCAAGCAACTTTTTGTTCATTAGTAGAGCCTATCTTAAATATAGAGAAATTAAAAGTCTTGTTGTGGTAAAATATGTGAATGCCGCCACTCACGGAAGCTGACAAGAAAATACTTTCTCGTTTGAATACTCCGCAGAAGATTCAGGATTTTTTGGATAGTCTTCCGCAAAATCACGAAAAGAACGGCGAGACATGCATGTCGCCATCTCGCGTTCTCAAAGAAAAGAAAGCGCACTGCATCGAGGGCGCGATGCTTGCCGCGACCGCACTCTGGCTCTCCGGCGAGAAGCCGCTCATTATGAGCTTCAAAGTTTCGCGCGGAGACGAGGACCACATCGTTGCCCTTTATAAAAAGAACGGCTACTGGGGCGCGATAAGCAAGACTAATCATGCGGTGCTTCGCTTCCGCGACCCGATTTACCGCACAACGCGCGAGCTCGCACTTTCGTATTTCCACGAGTATTTTCTTGGCAATGGCAAAAAAAACAATGAGGGGCTTTACTCGCCCGATAAACATGAAGCGCTTTGGCACGAAGTGGATTAACGCAATAGAAGACTTATGGGATATTGCAGAAACAATTTTTGATATGCCGCACATCCGCGTTGTTCCCAAAGGAAATGAGCGCAATATTCGCAAAGCGCACTCTGTGGAACGCGCTGCGCTCTGCATAACAGAGTGGAAATAGGCGGCAGATATAGTGTAAGATTTTGCGCCCTGCATCGTCTGCATTTACAGTGGGTTAAACTAATTTTCCCCACCTAACACAACATCTTAAATATGAAAAAATTCTTAATGGTAATTTTGTGCGCGTCTATTGTCATGCCATCGTTTGCTCTCGCTAACGAAAACTCAGAGCGAAAAGGAGAAAATGGCGCTCGTCATGCGGCTCTCGCAGTAGAGGCGGCTCATTTTGAAAAAAGGGAAAAGAAAGAAGAGAAAAAAGAAGAAAAGAGAGAAATAAAAAAACAAAAAACCAAAAAGATAAATTACTTTTTCTGTGTTACAAGAACCGGCTGGAACGTTGTTCCGGCGGAGGCCTTGAAGGATAATAACGGCGCGAACTTTCTTGGAGAAGACTGCGTAAAATTGCCAGGGAACATTGCAAAGAGACTGCAAGCTATTATGGGTTCAACGGGGACAACCACAGCGACAACAACTGTCGATATTGTTGCTCCCATAATCTCGAATACAGTCGTTTCAAGTATTGCAAGCACCACGGCAATGGTATCGTGGAACACAAATGAGCTCGCAACCGGGAAATTGTACTATGGCACAAGTACGCCGCTTACTTTGTCCATGGGCACGACGACACTCTCGTACACCCACTCATTCAATCTTGTCGGATTGACCGCAAGCACCACATATCAGTTTATGGTTGAATCGAAAGACGGTGTAAATAACACCGCAACATCAACTGCCTCGCTTACCACAACGATTTAATTTCGTTAAAGTAAAATCTGCTAAAAAGGCCCGCCGAGCTACCCGCATGGTGCTCGGCGGGCCTTTTGCGTTGCGGATATTTATGATAATATATGAGCACATGAAAAACATTGACCCCAAGAAACTTAATGAACTTCTGCGCGACAGGAATCACAACGAGGTTCTTGTGGATGTGCGCGAGCCTTCTGAATACAAAGACGCCGCTATTCCCGGGGCAGAAAATATTCCCCTCGGTGAAATTGGGAGTGCGGCAGGCAGATTGAAAAAATATGAAACCGTTTATGTGAATTGCGGAAGCGGCGCGCGTAGCAAGAAAGCATGTGAAATACTCGAAGCGAGTGGTATCAATGTTGTGAATCTTGAAGGCGGGCTGGCTGCCTGGTTGCATAGCGGTTTTGCTGTGCGTGGAAAGGGTGATCGTATGCCGATTATTCGCCAAGTAATGCTTACGGCAGGCCTCCTTGTTTTAGTTGGTGTTATGCTTGCCCTTTTTGTACATCCCTACTTTCTTGTCATCTCGGTTGTCGTAGGAGCAGGTCTCACTTTCTCGGGCGCATCCGGATATTGTCTCATGGCGAATTTTCTCGAAATGATGCCGTGGAATAAGTAGGCAAAAAGCCCGCGCTTCGCGCGGGCTTTTTGTATGGTAAACTAGCCCTACGATGACACAAGACGAAGCATTTGAAATACTCAAAACAGGACGCAATGTTTTTGTGACTGGTCCTGCGGGAAGCGGGAAAACGCACTTGGTCAATCGCTACATTGCGTATCTTCGCGAACATGACATCGACATCGGGATTACAGCCTCAACTGGCATTGCGGCAACCCATATGGGCGGAGTGACCATTCACTCGTGGGCCGGGATAGGCGTTGCCGCACACCTTTCGCCATACGACCTCGAGGCGATGCTCGAGAAAGGATATTTGTACAAGCGTTTTGAAAAAGTAAAAGTGCTTATCATTGATGAAATTTCGATGCTACATCATTTTCGTCTTGACCTTGTGAATCGTGTTCTTAAAACAATGAAACGCGGCGATAAGCCGTTTGGCGGCATCCAAGTTATTTTATGCGGAGATTTTTTTCAACTGCCGCCGATTGCGCGACATGGCGAACCGGCCGCGCAGTTTGTGTACGAAAGCGATGCGTGGCAGGAGGCGGGTTTTACCATTTGCTATTTATCCGAGCAGTTTCGCCAACAGGATGATGCGGCAATTTCGATTTTGAATGAAATTCGTTCGGGGGAAGTGTCGGCACGCGCCCGAGAGCACCTCCGCGCAAGGTACAATGTGCGTTCGCCCAGATTTACCGCATCGACGAAACTTTTTACGCACAATGCAGATGTAGACATGCTGAATAATGCCGAACTCGACAGGACTCCGGGGGACGAGATAACAACATACGCGATGGGGAGCTCGGGGAAGGAGGCTCTCGCCGCTAGCCTCAAAAAGTCTTGCCTCGCGCCCGAAGTGCTTCATTTGAAACCGGGCGCGCGCGTGATGTGTGTAAAAAATAATTTTGAAGCGGGATATGTGAATGGCACGCTCGGAGTGGTTGTATCGTGCGATGAGATGGAAGACCCCGTTATTCTCACCGTCACAGGGAAAAGAATAGTTATTCCACGCGCATCGTGGAAGATTGAAGAAGACGGAAAAGTGAAAGCGGAAATTTTGCAGTACCCGCTTCGGCTTGCATGGGCTATTACCGTACACAAGAGTCAAGGGATGAGCTTGGACGCGGTAGAGGTGGATCTCTCGAAATCATTCGAACCGGGAATGGGGTATGTGGCGCTTTCCCGCGTGCGCTCACTCGAAGGACTGACTATTTTGGGAATGAATGACACCGCGCTTCGAGTGCACGATGAAGTGCGAGAACTCGATCGAGAGTTTCTGGCACTCTCGACTCTCGCGCGAGAGGAAATGAAAAAGACGAATCCTGAAGAACTTGCGCGCTTGCAAGAAGAATTTCTCGCGCGCTCGCGTCCTTCCAAAAAAGAAAAGAAGCTCGCAATACACGAAGAGACGGCGCTTCTTATCGCGGCGAAAAAAAGTTTGGCGGAGATTGCGGAAGCAAGAGGAATAACAGCCGAGACTATCGTATCGCACATAGAAAAACTTATTGAAGAAGAGTCGCGCGTGAATATGGAGTATCTGAAATACGAGATTTCTAGTCCGCATTTTTTGAAAATAGAAAAAGCGATAGCGGAGCTTTTGAAAGACGGAAAGGTTTTACTTCTGACACCCATCAAAAACAAAGTCGGACCGAATGTGTCATTTCTACACATCCGCCTAGCGCGAGCACTTCTGGGGCATACGCCCAATGGGGGAGGCAAGTAAGCGACACCATACCAATTTGTGGTGCTTTTGGAATGGCAGTATAATGTATCCATGAAATTCGAAAGCCCCGAACATGCGACTGAACGTTCTCTTAAGAATCCTGAGTATTTGCATCCCCTCATCGTCGAGGCGGCGATAAAAGCTCGCGAGGTAAAAAAAGAAGAGGCGATAGACCCAACCATCTTCGAGAGTGTCTATGGTCAGGGCGCGGTTGTCCGAGATCTTGAGTATGTGCGTTCTATGAAAGCAAAGTTCGGTTCCGCAGATGAAGCGCACAAGAAATACGCTGATGTTTTTGAAGCGGTATTTTATGAAAATGCGGAGATGAGCAACTGGCTTGGCGAGAACACGCACACCATCATGACTTCGGAATTTGATGACATTAAAAATGGCATGGACGTGCTGGTGCATTTAAATGATTCCGCGCGCGCATTTCCGTATGTCGGCATGGGGATTGATGTTACTTTTGGGCGGAACAGTGTCGAAAAGAAAATAAATCGTATTTTTGGAGAAATCGAAAAAGGTAAGCTTGGCACCGTAAGGTATTTTATGGACCCGGGCTACGCTCAGTTTAAGGGCGAGCTTTCCGGCATGCCTCATATTATCGTTGGTGTGGAAAGAAGGCATGTGATTGAGCTTGCGGGACAATGGCTTCGTGGGGAAAAACGCAAGCTCGGTGAAAATCCGATTCAGCTTGTAGTTTTGGAGCAAATAATGGCGCAACTCAAAGCATATCGTGATTACGCAGAGGGGCTTGGACGACACGACCTTGCGGAGATTTACGATGCGAATATTTCGGTGTTTGCGCCTGTCCTGCGCGAAAAGCGTGGAATGGATATTAGCGACTACAAAGACGATCCCGTAATGACAGAGCTCACACGCGCGCTTGAAGCGCGGAAAAAGCAGTCAAAACCATGAAATCCCTCATTTGGATTTTTATGACGATTGGTGGAACAGTGGGAGCATACATTCCGCTTTTGTGGGGCGGAGATTCATTTTCAATGTCATCGGTGTTTTTCTCCGGGGTCGGCGGAATAGGCGGAATTTGGCTTGGGTATGAACTTGGTCGCGTGTAGACATTCTGCCGCAAGCGGTATATACTGGGCGTATTATGGACAAAAAAATTGGAATTATTATTTCGTCATTCATCGTAGCGCTTATTTTTCTCTTCGGGGCTTTCCTGCAAAGCACAGAGAAAAAGACGACAGTTGGAGGTGAAAGTTTTGTGAGCAGAGCAGGGCTTCACTGGCACACCGATCTCTCCATCATCGTAAAAGGGAAGCCCGTTGTTATACCCGCGGATATAGGCATCGGTAGAGCGCATAATCCTATGCACACACATGAAGAGCCAGGGGTCATCCATATGGAGTTTCCAGCACTCGTGTATCGGGACGATCTTCTGCTAGGAAAGTTTTTCCAAGTGTGGGGCAAAGATATTCGGTCGTTTGGCGCGAACATGAAAATGACCGTCAATGGGGTGGAAAATATGGAGTTTGAGAATTACGAAATGAAAGATAAGGACAAAATTGTTTTAACTTTTGAATAATCCATTGAAAAAAGAATTCACTATGAAGAGTATTGGTAGCCGCGCGCGTGCAATTATTCTTATTGTCGCAACCCTCCTTGTTTTTGTAGCGGCTGATAATGCGGGATTCAAAATATCACTACAAGAAAAGTCAGCTGTAAAAAATATAGAGAGCGTTAAGCAAGAAGCCGTGGAGCTGCCCGCCGTGTGGGGCGACCTTGGCGCGCAAATGATTTCTACCGGTGTGATTGACCGCGCGAAGTTTGACCCGCTCTATGCGGAGCGTGGTGGTCTAACCTCTGATGACAAGCGTTTTCTTGAAACCAATATGAAGGGGCGCATTGTCGTTACACAAGAAAATGCAGGGTTTGTTCTCAATTTGTTGTGGGCGCTCGGTCTCGGTAACAAAAATACAATTTTGGAAAAAGGGCAAATGGCCGACCCTAAGTATGGCGGAGCTGGCAGATTTGCTTCTACTGGCGGATGGACACTCGCCGTGGGCGACGCGATGGGGCATTACAGCGCGCATTCGTTCATTACGCTCACTCCGAAACAGCAAGCACTGGTCGAAAGCACGAGCAGTAATATCTATCGTCCGTGTTGCGACAACCCAGCCATTTTTCCCGACTGCAATCACGGTATGGCGATGCTCGGACTCCTTGAGCTCCTCGCTTCGCAGGGCGCAACGGAGGACCAAATGTACACCGACGCGCTTCAAATGAACAGATTTTGGTTCACGGCGCAGTATCAAATGATCGACCAGTACCTTGCGTCAAAGGGGCGCGTACCAAGCGAGGTCAGTCCGAAAGAGATTTTAGGAAAAGAGTATTCAAGCGCTTCGGGCTTTAGCAAAGTCGCAAAGAGTATCAAGGGAACACCGCAAGGGGGCGGCAGCTGCGGGGCGTAGTTTTCTAAAAAAATTAAAAATATGAAAGAAAATAAAAGTATGTCTATTGTCATCACATTACTTGTCATTCTCTTTGTTGGATACTTCGTTTTGCGCGGGAGTATTAGCGGGCAGAATACGGTTGTTTCTCAAGGACCATTTTCCATTAGTGTAAAAAATGCAGATGGATATTATGATATAAATAGCGCGACACTTATTCAGATGTTCAAGAACAAGGATTTTGCTCTGGTGAATGTACACATTCCCTACGCCGGCGAATTGGCAAATACCGATGCGTTCATTCCATACGATACAATCGGGCAAAACCTCTGGAAATTGCCGAGCGATAAGAATGCGAAGATTGTACTGTATTGTCGAAGCGGCAGTATGAGTACGAAAGCGGCGCAGGAGCTCGCCTCACGCGGGTACACAAATGTGTACAACTTAACGGGTGGAATGAATGATTGGGAGCAGGAGGGGGGTATGGTTATAAAAAAATAATTGTTCAAAATAAAAGATAGCATGAACCATGAACACATGGAGATTTCGGAAGTCAAAAGGGTTCATGAGCGCGACACAATAGACAAGCACAAGGGGCACCACACAGAGGATTTTTTGAAAAAGTTTTGGGTAGTGCTTGCGCTCACCATTCCGATTCTTGCGTACTCGGAAATTTTTGCACGAGCATTTGCATGGCAACCACCGCAGTTTGCGGGGGAGTCCTATGTAATGCTCGTGCTCGGGTCACTGATATTTTTCTATGGAGGGTCGGTGTTTTTGCGCGGTGCATACCGTGAACTCCGCGCGCGCTTGCCGGGAATGATGACACTTATCGCGCTTGCAATCACGGCGGCGTATTCGTTCAGCGTATTTTCTGTTTTGACGTGGAGCCCGCACACGCTTTTTTGGGAGCTTTCAACACTTATCGCCATTATGCTCCTCGGGCATTGGATAGAGATGAAAGCGGTCAAGGGTGCGCAAGGGGCGCTTAGAGAACTCGCAAAGCTCTTGCCCGACACGGCAGAGGTGGTGCGTGGCGACGCTACACAAACCATCCCCATTTCAGAACTTCGCGTGGGGGATCAAGTACTTGTGCGTCCATGTGCAAAAGTTCCTGCTGATGGAATAATAACAGAAGGGTACTCTGGTTTGGACGAATCTATTCTTACAGGCGAGTCAAAACTTATTTCAAAAGGAAAAGACGCCGAGGTAATTGCGGGGTCAATTAATGGCGATGGAAGTTTGACTATCGAAATTCGGAAAATCGGCGAAGGGACTTTTCTTGCCGGTGTGATGCGTCTGGTTGCCGAAGCAGAGGCGAGCAAGTCGCGATTACAAATTTTATCTGACCGCGCGGCTCTTTATCTGACCGCGGTTGCGGTTGTGGCAGGCACCGCTACATTTGTCGCGTGGATTTTTCTAGAGTCGGGAATCGTGTTTGCAACCGAGCGTCTCGTCGCCGTGTTCGTCATCGCTTGCCCCCACGCGCTCGGTCTTGCGGTGCCGCTTGTTGCATCCATTTCAACTCAAATGGCTGCACGCAATGGTTTTCTTGTGCGAAAACGCATTGCACTTGAGTCAGCGCGTACTATCGACATTGTGCTTTTTGATAAAACAGGGACGCTCACCACCGGCGCGTTTGGTGTGCATGCAATTATCCCCGCAGGATTATTTACAGAACAAGACGTGCTTCAAAAAGGCGCGGGGCTTGATCAAGGTTCGGAACATCCGCTTGCAAAAGCGATTGTTGCCGAGGCGCGCAAACGCGGAGTTGCTCTGCCCCTCATGAAAAGTTTTGAGCGCATAGCAGGGATGGGCGCGCGAGGCGATGTGGGTGGGGAGACGGTACTTATCGGCAATGAAGCATTTATGAATGAGGTGACCATTGTTCTTACTCCTGACGTTTTGGTAAAAACTCGCGCGCTTGAGAGTGAGGGCAAGACGGTGATTTTTGTTGTATCAAAAGGCCAGCTCGTGGGGGCACTCGCGCTTGCAGATACGATTCGTGAAGAGTCGCGGGAGGCGGTGGAGGCGCTCCGCGAACTCGGCATTCGCACAGCAATGATCACTGGGGACAGCCCCGATGTTGCAAAATGGGTTGCAAAAGAACTTCACATAGATGAATATTTTGCGCGCGTGCTCCCCGGCGAAAAATCAGAAAAAGTAAAAATGCTTCAAGCGAAGGGACACAAGGTCGCGATGGTGGGGGACGGGGTGAATGATGCGCCTGCGCTCACGCAGGCCGACCTTGGCATCGCCATCGGCGCGGGGACGAATGTTGCTATTGAATCCGCAGGAATTATTTTGGTTAAAAACGACCCCCGCGATATTCCGAAAATCATTCGCCTCTCACAGCTCACCTACACCAAGATGATTCAGAATCTCTTTTGGGCGACTGGGTATAACATTGTTGCGCTTCCGCTTGCAGCTGGTGTACTTATCTCTAAAGGTATCATTTTGCAACCGGCGGTCGCGGCGGTATTTATGAGCGCGTCTACGGTCGTAGTGGCAATCAATGCAGTGCTTCTGAGGGGCAGGAAGTTGACCCTTTAAATACTTGTTCATATTTTACCCCTCTGCTTTTTTCACGAAAGGTATATAATAAAAGGAAATATGAATGACGAAGCACAGACACAAAAACCGACGGAATTAACGCACGAGCAAAAGCGCTTGCGTATTTTCCTTGTTACCTCGGCGGCGATTCTTTTTGTGGTTGTGCTGTCTGGATTTATTTATTTATCAACAACGGTAACCGCGACAGCAACTTACCTCCTTTCCCTCGCTGGAGGTATTTCGAATATTGCATTACCGTGCACGCTTCCGCTTGTGTTCATTATTGTCCCCATGGCAATGGTTGCCAGCACGCGGAGCGCGGGGAGGGGTATTGCGATGACCTTCCTCTTTGGACTCGGGCTCATTATTACGTTGGGAATTTACGGTGCGACGATTGGGTTCGCCGGCCAATACTTGGGGCTCGATAATGCAACGCGCATTATGTACAGTATCGCCGGCGCTGCAGCGCTACTTTTTGGTTTGAGTGAATTGGGGCTTCTTAGATTTGAAATGCCAAGCTATGGCGGCATCCCCCGCGCCATTGCGGTCTTGCAGAATGATTATGCCAAAGTATTTTTTCTGGGGTTGCTTCTCGGCAATGCGGGTGTTGGGTGTCCGAACCCGGTGACGTACGTCGTGCTTACCTTTGCAGCAACGAGCGGGGACTGGCTACAAGGCGCGCTCCTAATGATGGTAAACGGCGTTGGCAGAGTGCTACCGCTCCTGCTCCTTGTTATTTTGGGGATCTTGGGAGTTAACGCGGTGACATGGCTTACTACAAAAACGGAAGCGATCAAAAAATTCACCGCATGGGCGCTCATCGCCTTGGGAAGCTTTATCTTTTTGAACGGTGTGTTCGGACATTTGTGGTACGAGGGCGGAGTATTTCATGAGGGGTTGAACGCAACCTTTATGTCTCTGGGGGGCACGATGATTGGTGAGGCGGATATTGCCATCGAGGAATTTGAAAAACCGGTACCTTTTGTGGAATATGGTGATTGGATAAATTTGGTCATTACCCTCCTGCCCGTTCTTTGGTACTGGCGCAAATATTCGCAAAACAAAAAGGAAATTCTTATTGTGCTCGCCGTCATACTCGTCTGGAACCTCCTACTCTTTGACTTTGGCTTCAGTGCGATGGATTGGATTGGGTAATAGGTAGAAATTAACAACAAATAATTAATAAAAAGAGATGATAAAAGTAACATTAGTCAGCACCCCAAATTGCAGTCATTGTTTGGAAGTAAAAAAGACCCTTGAAAAAATGAAGAGGGAGTATCCTGAATTAACCGTTGAAGAGATTAGCGCACTCACCGAGGATGGGCAGAAGTTGATCCATAAGCATGGCATTATGTCGAGCCCCGGGGTCCTCATTAACAATGAGTTTTTCTCAATGGGAATCGTCACTGAGAAGCAGTTTAAAGAAAAGTTTGATAGTTTACGCTAGGATAATTATGAGAAAAATATTTTATTACTTGTTGGTCATCGTGCTTGCAGGGGGAGCCGTTGTATCTTTTTGGGTATGGGAGCGGTATTTTAAAACGGAAGCGCCCAGATTTTTAACATTTCCTGTGATGAAGGGTGACATCCAAGAAGTGGTGAAAGTCCGCGGGGAAGTGGTGCCACAAAAAGATTTTGCTCTTGAGTTTCCGTTTTCAGGAACTGTTGAAAAGGTCTTTGTGGTCGACGGACAAGAGGTGAAGCAGGGCGACCCACTCCTCCTTCTCGAGACGACTAATGCACTCCTTGAGCTGAAGACAGCAGAGGTGATGCTTGTGCAAGGCAAGGCCAGTTTGGACAAACTTATCGCAGGACCGGTAAAAGAGAATCTGCGCATTTCTGAGACAAATGAAGAGAATGCAAGGACCGCACTTCTTGAAGCGGGGCGAAATCTCGCCGATAAACTCCATGAAGCGTATACCGCGTCGGATGACGCAATACGAAACAAAGTCGATCAGTTTTTTGATAATCCGCGGACGGCTAATCCGCAAGTCAGGTTTCTCACTGCGGACTCCCAATTGAAAAGTGATATTGAATTTGAAAGGGCGAAGATGGAGACTACGCTAAAGTCGTGGGAATCATTGATCGGACTCTCTGCAGAAATCGCGCAAAACAACATCGATCAGGCGAAGTCGTTCCTCGACAAGGTTGCTTTGGCGATAAACAGCGCCACGGCGAATTCCAATGTCTCCCAAACTATGCTTGATACATGGAGGTCGAACACCGCTCTCGCGCGGACGAATGTGAACACGGCGATTGCTGGTTTGAGTGCCGCACGAGAAAAACTTAAAACAGCTGAATCAAATCTTGCGCTCGCCGAAGACGAGCTTGCTCTCAAGCGCGCCAAGGTACGTACCGAGGATGTGCGTATTGCCGAGGCGAAGGTTGAGGAGATAGAAAGTCAGATTGCGCTCATAAAAGAAAAGATAAAAAAATCCACGCTTTCCGCGCCGGTGTCTGCACGTATTGTAGTCGTCGGCGTTGAAAGAGGAGAGGTTGCGAAGCCGGGACAGACGGTCATTACGCTCGCAACGACTGGTCATAAAATCCAAGCCGATATTTCAGAATTGGAAATAGGGAAGATAAAAGAAGGCGACCTCAAAGGGCAAGCCTACGGGGCAAGTGGCAATGAGGTGTCAATTCGTTTCGATGCTTTCCCCGGGCGCACACTTGCCGGGAAAGTTGTATCGGTGGATGCTAAAGAAATAATTAAAGAAGGCGACAAATACTATCGTGCCAATATTTATTTGGATCCGCACGGCGCCGAGATTCGCTCAGGGATGAGTGCCGACCTCACGATACTTGTTTCTTCCAGAAATAATGTGTTGAAAATTCCAGAGCTCGCTGTTCGCAAGAAAGAAGGGAACACATTCGTGACCGTTCTTGAAGACGGCAAACAAAAAGAAGTGAGCATAGAGACAGGTATCTCCGACGGAGAATCAATCGAAATCGTAAAAGGCCTTACTCAAGGACAAACGGTGACAGTTTTGGCCGATTAATAAACACTATGTCTCCAGCAACCGCACAACCAAAGACTGACCTCGTATGCGGGATGGATTTGTCCGAGTATGTTGACGTGCCGGAATTCGTTCATAATGGCACTGCATTTTATTTTTGCGGGGCGCATTGCGAAGGAAGGTTTCAGAAAGATCCGGAACGGTTTCAGGGGGTGCCGCTCATTAAACTGAACAAAGTATGGAAGGTTTTTAAGGCCGGTGTCGTTGAGACCCGAGTTTTGCGAGGGCTCGACATGCATGTATGGGAGGGGGACTTTGTCGCCGTCATCGGGCAGAGTGGTTCCGGCAAAAGCACGGCCCTCAATATGATTGGGCTTTTGGATCGGCCCACTTCCGGTAATATTTTTTTGAAACAGGGCGATACGTCGCTCCTCGATGATGAAGCTCGCGCCCTGCTCCGCTCTAAAACGTTCGGCTTTGTGTTTCAGCAATACAACCTCATCCCATGGCTTACGGCGTTTGAGAATACGACCCTGCCCCTTATTTTTTCCGGCAAGAAGACCGAGACGGAAAAGATTGTTGCGAAATTTGAAACCATGGGGCTTGCCGAGCGCATGACCCATCGCCCTTTTGAGCTCTCGGGAGGAGAACAGCAACGCACGGCGCTCCTCCGCGCTCTCGCCAACGATCCGGAGATAATTTTAGGCGACGAGCCGACGGGCAACCTCGACTCGGCGACGGGGAGCAAGATATTAGAGGTGCTGATTGACCTCAACAAATCGCGCAAAAAGACGCTCATCATTGTCACGCATGATGCGGATATTGCCGCACAGGCTGACCAAGTAATCGCGTTCAAAGACGGGCACCTCGTGCGCGATCATCAGGTGCATAAAAAGTTTATTAAGAGCGATACTCCAGTTCCTTCTCACGAACATGCTTAAAAATTTTTTCAAACTGGTATTTAAAAGTGTGCGGTACCGGCCGATTAGGAGCTGGCTTACTATTTTCGGTATTGTAATCGGCATCATGCTCGTCGTAATCATCCTTTCTTTGGGCAACGGTATTCGGAGTGCCATCAAGGGGACATTGCAGGCATTCGGCTCAGATTCAATTATCATTTTACCCGGCAAAGAAACCAATCCGCTCTTGGGAGTTTTGGGAGGGCAAAAGTTTAGAGAAAAAGATTTGCTTAATCTGGAGCAAATCGAGGGTATAAAATTTGTGGTGCCTATGGATTTCGGGATGGCAAATGTGGAGTATCGCGGTGAAAAAAAGTCCGTCTTGCTTCATGCGGCAAACTGGAAGAAATACACCAATGTTCTGGAATCTTTACAGGGGATAAAGCTTGAAGAAGGGCAATGGCCGGGGGATGAAATAACCGGCAGGGCGGTGCTTGGCTATGTGACAACAAGAGATCTTTTCCAAAAAAAGGTCGCGGTTGGCGATGAAATAATCATCAAATCCAAACGCTTCATCGTGTCCGGCACCATGTCTCAGATAGGCGAGCAAATGGTAGACAGCGTGATCTTTATCTCCCTAGATCTCTTTCGCGAATTGACCGGTTCAAGATCGAGTGCCGGGTCCGCTTTCGTGAGAGTAGAGCCGGGAGTGCCAATAGATATTGTCGCCAAACAGATACGGTATAAACTTTCACAGCAAGAAGTTGTTCGGGATTTTACTCTTTTGACGCCGGAAAAGGCCAGCCGGCTCGCTGGCAATGTACTCTCTGTCGTTGAGCTCATACTCATCGTCGTTGCTTTGATATCGCTTGTGGTGGGGGCGGTGGGTATTATGAATACGATGTACACGTCAGTTCTTGAGCGCACCAAGCAGATCGGCACGATGAAAGCGATTGGCGCATCTGGCGAAGCAATCCTCTCGCTCTTTCTTATTGAGTCGGGGCTAATCGGACTCGTCGGTGGAATTTTGGGAATAATTTTTGGCGTACTCGCAGCGTATATCATCAGCTTGATTGCCGACGGTTTTGGCATACGGGGGTTGTTTTCATTCGCATCGCTCGACTTCTTTGGCTTTGCGGCTATTTTGATCATCACGTTCATTACAGGCGTGATATCGGGGGCGCTCCCTGCGCGTCGTGCCGCACAGATGGAACCTGCAGAAGCGCTGAGATATGAATAATATGGACACAATACACGAACCGAAATTCGTGTGGCTTATCTGGAGCTTGATACTCATTGTGGTTTGGGCGCTCGTGTATGCGTTTCTCAAAAGCAAAGAGAGCAGAAAAGAAATGCTCGTGGTGAGTTTCTGGACAGCGCTCTTCGGAATTACGGAACCGCTCTTTGTTCCTGAATACTGGAACCCGCCGTCGCTCTTTGATCTCGCGCATCAAACCGGGTTTGATATTGAGAGTTTTATTTTTTCGTTCGGCATTGGCGGTATCGCGGTCGTGATCTATGAGCGGATTTTTCGTACCGTGCATGCGCGCATGACGAAACACGAGCAACACCGCTCGCGTCACCAGTATCATCTGCTCGCTCTTTCGTCCGCGCCAGCGCTTCTTTTTGTGCTCATTGTTGCTACGTCGCTTAACCCCATTTATTCTGCAATCATCGCAATGGTCGTCGGAGGTATCGCCACGTGGTATTGCCGTCCCGACCTCAAAAAGAAAATGCTCGTGAGCGCATTTATATTTTTAATGATCTATTTCATTTATTTTCTCACGCTTATTGCGCTCTACCCTGGTTACGTGGATCAAGTTTGGAATATCAAAGATATTTCAGGAATCATTATTGTCGGCATACCTTTGGAAGAATTACTTTTTGCGTTCAGTTTTGGATTTATTTGGTCAAGCATCTACGAACATATCGCATGGCGTAAAATAGATAATAATATATAATAGAATCATGGAATTTGATTACACAACAACCACCGCAAAAACTTTTGATGAAGCGGTTAATACATTGCAAGACGAGATTGCAAAGGCGGGTATGCGGGTTTTGTATGTTCATGATGTGCAACAATCTTTGGTTGAGAAAGGGTTCCCCAGAGAGCCGTTCAAGATTATTGAATTCTGTAATGCAAAATACGCGAACGAGTTTTTGAATGCGGATATTAAAATAGGGCTTTGTATGCCATGCAAGATAAATGTGTATATTAAAGACGGACAAACGTTCATCTCCGGTATGCGCCCGATTATTTTGTCGCAATTTTTCCCAGATGCGAACTTGGGAGAGATGCCAAAAGAAATTGATAAGGCTATTCAAGGAATTATAGACAGCGTAAAATAGGTATGTGTTTTTCAGCAACGGCAAGTTTTGTGGCAGGGACCGCGCTCACGGCGACGGGGGCGGTGACTCTCGCGGAAGCAAAAGAGAAATCGGATTTGCCTTTTGCATCAATACCGCTTCTTTTTGGCATTCAACAGATTATTGAGGGCGGAGTGTGGCTGTCGTTTCAATATGGTTTGCCTTTTCTCAATCAGATCGCGACATATGCGTTTATGTTATTCGCATATGTTTTTTGGCCGGTGTTTATCCCGTTTGCGGTTGGACTGCTTGAAACCGATTCGCATCGCAAGAAAATTATTTATGCATTCCAAGCACTTGGTATCGCCACGAGTTTGTATCTCCTGTATTTTATTGTTAGTAACCCAATAACTTCACATGTGATAAACAAAAGCATCATCTACCCGATGCCGAAAGAGTACGGAGTGTTTTTGGTGGCAATGTATCTGGTCGCAACATGCGTGAGTTGTCTTTTTTCCACTCACCGCATCATTAACCTATTTGGAGTTTTAGTGGTATTCGCGCTTGCGATTGCGTATTACTTTTTTACCGCATCCTATGTGTCCGTGTGGTGTTTTTTCTCTGCAATTTTGAGTATTGTGGTGTACCTGTATTTTAAGAAAGTAAGGTGGTAGTATGGCTAAATGAAAAAGAATTATCTTATTGCTATTGTTGTCGCGGCGGTGCTTATCGGTCTTAGTTTGTTTTCGTCAGGGGATGATAATGGAAAAGAGTTCTCGACGAGCGTGCGCGGGCTTACTGAAGCAAAACCGTCGCAAGTCATAGAGTTAAAAGATGGCGATGTTTATAATCTTACCGCGAGCTTTGTAAAGAAAAACATAAATGGAAATATGGTGCGCATGCTTGCGTACAACGGTTCGATTCCCGGACCGACATTGAAAGTCGCTCAGGGGTCAAAAATTACAATCAACTTTAAAAATAACACTGACCTCGCGAACACAATCCACTGGCATGGGCTACGCGTAAAAAATGAATTTGATGGCGTACCAGATGTGACGCAAAAGATAGTGCCTGTTGGAGGATCGTTTGCCTACACGCTTACGTTTCCCGATGCTGGCGCGTACTGGTACCACCCGCATGTGCGCGATGACTACACTATTGAGATGGGGCTTTATGGCGGTATTGTGGTTCTGCCGAATGAAGGATCATCGTGGAATAAAGTTGATCGTGAGGAGATGGTTTTTGTTGATGATATTTTGCTTCAGAATGATATTCTCGCGCCTTTTGGAAAAGACGGGGCAACACGAGCACTCATGGGTCGCTATGGAAACACAATGTTCGTGAATGGCGAAACAAGTTATTCGCTCAACATAAAAAAAGGCGAGGTGGTGCGGTTTTACTTTACAAATAGTGCCAATGCGAGTCCGTTTAATTTAGCGATTGAGGGAGTGAAAATGAAATTGGTTGGTGGAGACAGCGGTCTGTATGAGCGTGATACGTGGGTGGATGCGGTAATGATAAATCCTTCCGAGCGCGCGATAGTTGAAGTGCTTTTTGATAAAGCAGGTGAGTATGCGCTACAAAATAAAACCCCAGACGCAATATACACAATGGGTAAGATTACTGTTTCAAATGAGCAGATTATTTCGTCTTCAGCAAAATCGTTTGTCGTTCTCCGCACTCATCCTGAGGTAATCAAAAGCATTGATCAATTTCGCCACTCTTTTAACTCGCCACAGCAGAGGCGAATAAAACTTTCTGTAGACATGATGGGCGAGTCAAATATGGGCGGACATATGATGCAAAGCGGCACGATGATGGGTGGTGGCATGGGAATGAATACGGGTATTCCAAAAGGTGGCATTGAATGGGAGGACACCGATATGTCTGCGATGAACATGATGTCTAGTGTCGCGAGCGTGAAATGGAACATCATTGACCAAGATACTGGCAAAAAGAATATGGACATTGATTGGGCGTTTAAACGAGGTCCAGTAAAAATACGCATTGAAAATGATGCAAACTCAATGCACCCCATGCAACACCCTATTCACTTTCACGGACAGCGTTTTCTTGTCGTAAACAAAAATGGAGTAGCTCAAACAAATCTCGTCTGGAAAGATACTGTGCTTGTGCCAGCGGGCGAGTATGTGGACATTGTTCTCGATGCCTCAAACCCCGGTATCTGGATGGTGCACTGCCACATTTTGGAACATATTGAAGCGGGAATGGCATTCTTGTTTAAGGTGGAGTAATATGTTTCAGGCGCTCAAAAAAGATCTTCGTAAGGTTGCATCAATAGAAAAAGCAAAAACCCTTGCGGGATTTTTCAAAACAGGAAAGGGGCAGTATGGCGAGGGTGATGTATTTTTGGGTGTGACGGTGCCGCAATCGCGTATTGTTGCAAAAAAATATCATACACTTCCATTTTCCGGCATTCAGAAACTTTTGGATTCAAAAATTCATGAGGAGCGCCTCACTGCGTTCCTCATTTTAGTGGAACGATATCAAAAAGGCGACGCAAATGCGCGCGAAAAAGTTTTTGAGTTTTATGTAAAAAACTTGAAACGCGCAAACAATTGGGATTTGGTGGACTTGTCGGCACCGCAGATTTTGGGCGCGCATCTTTTTGGGCAAAATATTTCAGAGGCCAAAAAGATGCGCGCCCTCCTCATTAAACTTTCTCAGTCAAAAAACCTCTGGGAACGCCGTTCAGCAATCGTTGCAACGTTTTATCTCATTAGAAAAGGCGATTTTGCGTCGACGCTTGCGCTCGCAAGACATCTTATCAATGATGAACACGATTTAATACACAAAGCGACTGGCTGGATGCTTCGCGAGGTAGGAAAGCGCAACCTCGCGACTCTCGAAAATTTTTTGCGCGAGAACTCACACTATAGGAAAATGCCTCGCACGATGCTTCGTTATGCCATTGAGAGGTTTCCGAAGCCGAAGAGGAAAAAGTATTTGAGAGTTTGATAATAATATTCTTTTGTGGTTGAATGTGAAAAGATGGTTTGTTGGTATTATTTACTCTCAAAAATTACGGAGGTTTTATGAATTTAGCCGTATGCGAGGCGTTTTTCTACGATTCCTTGTGGGGGTGTTACATTTCTTACCTGGTTTTGTGGAGTATATCCCTCGTCGCCGGAATTTGCATAACAGTCAGTGTTGTTTATGTGATAACCGTGTTTGCGGTTTCAGCGTACAAACGGTAGACATGTCCGAGGTGCGGAAAAGAGACGAAAGAATAAGTATTCGACATGAACCGTACAAGGTTTATCCACCGGCGTCCCCGCGGCTTGCTAAAGCAAGCCGCGGCATTTTTTTTGCATACTACTTCTCCGCTTCAAAAGGAGTATAATGTAAATATTACTCGATATTAATTTACATACATGTTCAATCTACAGGGAAAAGTTGCTTTGGTTACAGGCGCTCGTCGCGGGATGGGGCGGACGCACGCGCTCGCGCTTGCGTGGCAGGGCGCAAAGGTTGTCATTACCGACATTGACCTCAATCAATGCGAGCTCGTGGCGGACGAGGTGCGCGAAAAAAGCGGAGATGTGATTTGCTTCAAACTTGATGTTTCAAACAAAGCCGATGTGGACCATGTGTTTGACCAAGTGATTGCAAAGTATGGACGCTTGGAT
The DNA here is from genome assembly GCA_016215205.1 of Candidatus Yonathbacteria bacterium. GTDB lineage: Bacteria > Patescibacteriota > Minisyncoccia > Phycocordibacterales > UBA1550 > UBA1550. The sequence continues at coordinate 26,204 of JACRKU010000012.1, forward strand.
ATTCTTGTGAACAATGCCGGCATCTATGAGTCACACCCATTTTTGGAAATGACTGAAGCGGAATGGGACAGAACTCTCGATATCAATTTAAAAGGAGAGTTCCTTTGCGCTCAGCGCGCCGCAAAAGAGATGGCAAAAAATAAATGGGGGCGCATTATCAATATCGCGTCAATTGCATCTGGTGGTGTCGGCGTAGGCATCGCGGGCGGTTCCCAATACACCGCGTCAAAGGGCGGCATTATCGGAATGAGCGAAACGCTCGCTATCGAACTTGCGCCACTTGGTATAAATGTGAATGTCATTGCGCCGGGTGCTATTGATACGCCAATGGTCGCTGCCGCAAATATTCCCGAAGAAGCGATGGATGCAATGCTTGCCGGCGTGCCGCTCAAGCGCATCGGACGCCCGGAAGAAGTTTCCGCCGCAGTTGTTTTCCTCGCATCTGACGAAGCAAGTTATATTACCGGCGCAACACTCTATGTGGATGGCGGTTGGCTCGCGGCGTAAAAACAATTGTGCTGGAAACTGTTTGGTATTTTTAGAAAAATGCGGTAAGGTTGAGGACTAATGTCCCAAGGAGAAGTCATCATACGATTCGAAAATGTCTCGTTTGAATACGGGCACAATAAACCCATCTTGAATGATGTGTCTTTTGCCGTGCGTCGCGGAGCAAAGCTCACCCTCATGGGTCAAAATGGCGCAGGCAAATCGAGCCTCTTCGCGCTCATCACTGGCGTAAATAAGCCAGAGGATGGAAACATTCACATCGGAAAAGGAATATCAATCGCCATTTCAAAACAGGTAATTCCACGCGGAGAGCTTGAACTTACCGTCAGGGAATTTTTTGAGAAATGTTTTAGTAAAAAGATATATGATATTGACCCAAAGATTGATGAGGTTCTTGAGGTGGTAAATTTGAAAGGACACGAAAAAATGCACGAGCGTATCGTGAAGTCTTTTTCCGGTGGTCAGCAGGCGCGCCTCCTCCTTGCATCGGCGCTTATTCAGGACCCCGATGTGCTCCTTTTGGACGAGCCGACCAATAATTTAGACAAAGCTGGCATCGCGCACCTCACAGATTTCCTCAAAGAATACAATAAGACGGTTATCGTCATTTCTCACGATGCGGAATTTCTGAACTCGTTTACCGATGGCGTGCTCTACTTGAATATTTACTCGCGCAAGATTGAAAATTATGTCGGTGACTACTTCGCGGTGGTAAAGCAAATCACGGCGCAGATTGAAAAAGAAAATATGAAGAATGCGCAACTCGCAAAGGAAATTCAAGCAAACAAGGACAAGGCAAACTTTTTTGCGATGAAAGGGGGACAGATGCGAATGGTTGCAAAGCGCATGCGCGAGAAGGCAGAAGAGATGGAGGAGGCAAAGGTGGATATTCGCAAAGAGGATAAGACTATTCGTTCGTTTACTATTCCCGCACAGCCCGAGCTTACCGGCGAGCTTCTCCATATTTCATCATTTACTGTTTTGAAAAATCACAAGCCTGTTGAACGGACGGCAAAGATTTCACTCAAGAAAAAGTTTCATCTCTTGCTTAAGGGCCCAAACGGCATCGGGAAGTCCACACTCCTTGAAGCGCTAGCAACAGGCAAAGCAAAAGGTACAAAAATTGCAGAGGGTGTGCGCATTGGTTATTACCGTCAGGATTTTTCCACGCTCGATTTCAACGATACTGTGTATCAATCGCTCGCGCGTGCGGCGCAAGCGGTGGACGGCAAGCTTGATGAAGAACGCATGCGCGCCACTGCGGCAAGTTTCCTCATTACTTCGGATGTTATTTACACAAAAATCGGCAGTTTGTCCGAAGGGCAGAAGGGTCTTGTGGCATTCGCACAGCTTGTGTTAGAGCGCCCCGGCCTCCTAATTCTCGATGAGCCGACGAACCACATCAACTTCCGTCATTTGCCAGTCATTGCAAAAGCGCTTGATCAATACGAGGGTGCGATGATTCTTGTTTCTCATGTGCCTGAATTCGTCAAACAAATTCGCATCGACGAGGTACTGGACATAGAGCGTGTCTAAAACTTCTCCCTAACTGCGATTTACATTTTTCTGCTACGAAGCACGAGTCTCGTACTCAATGTATCCCGATACATTTCCTTCTCCGTCTCGGCTTCTCGCGACGAAAAATTTAAAGCTCGTCTTGGGAACCCAAGTTTTAGGCACGCTATGGAAAAGTAAAAATCTTGCGACTTGAGTTCCTGCTGTTTTTGTGTAGTATTAATATAGAACTTTTTTGGAGGAGAGTGTCATGGGTACTACAGGAAATAACCGTGGTTCTTCTGGTTCTGGTTCGGATATCTTTTTTAAGTATTGGTCCAACCTTTCAAAATCTGATCCTGAGCGATTTGAAAAAGAACGCAAGAGGGCGATTGAAGAAGTTATTTCACGAGCACCATCGGAACACCAACAAGGATTACGCCAGCTTCAGTGGGTTATCGACGGAGAGCGAAGGAAGGCGAAGAATCCTATTGATGCGATGGTACGATTAAACAAGATGATGTGGACACAGTTCTACGCAAAGGACGGTTTCGTTTCTATAGTATTTTATTTCAATAGAATTCGCAAAATCCTAAATGAGACAGAGAAAGATAAAGCTCAAGAAAGAAAGGACGCAATAATCTTGCCATTCAAAAAAGATTGAATAAAAAATCAAAGGTCCGATTATCAATCGGGCCTTTTTGTTGCAACAAGTTGTGTTTGAATAAGTTCACATACATATGAGAATTCTCTCTGGCCTAAAAACTGGCAAAAATGAGGATTTTCAACAAGTTCCAGAATACCCAAGGATTCATTTCCACGTATACTCATATTCTAAAAACAAGGAATATGAACGAAGAA
>JACRKU010000003.1 GCA_016215205.1 Candidatus Yonathbacteria bacterium
GGATCAAAGGTTGCTAGGCACCTCCCCGAAGCTTATCGCAGCCATGCTACGTCTTTCATCGCCTCTTAGAACCAAGGCATCCACCATATGCTCTTAAATTTCTTATTAGGAAATTTAAAAACCACAATCATTATTTGTTCTCCCCCACCACTCGTGGCGGGGGACTGCCTCGCTTGCTTAGAGCGAGGACTAGCCATCTTCGATTAAATTCTTCGTGTAATTTTGCTAAAAATTTCAGGCGAGACGAAGAGAAAAATTTGAATCAAACCGAGGTTTGAAGAAAATTTTTCTTTTATGTCCAAGACACGAATCAGCTGATTCGAGGTCGTAGCCGACATTTTTAGCAAAATACGAAGAGGATAATCGAAGATGGCGTAATTTTTACCTGCCTGTCTACACGTACCTCTAAAGACCCACATTAACGAGTACGCGTGACAGAATTTAATTGTCAATCAACATTCGATGAGCTGGCCTCTCCAACAAAAAACCCGCATAACGCGGGCAACGAGCGGCCATGAGCCCCCCTTATACCCGCCTAAAGTTTTCTGTTTTGCTCATATGCAACAATCCAGCCATTATATACAAAAGAAAAGCGATGTCAAGGACTTTAGCTGAATATGGAAAACCCACAGAAAAACCCGCCGGAAGGCGGGTTTTTCTGTGCTAGATTCTACTTTCTAGATTCTAGATTCTGCTACTTAGCGATTCGAGATATCCCCGCGGAGCTTCTCGATGTAGCGTGCTGCTGCATCCTTGCCACCAAGGCCGAATGCAAGACCACCAGCGAGGGCAAGCATTGCAACGAGACCAGTGAAAAGAGTCTGCATCATTCCGCCTGCGATACCGAGCTGGTTCAAAGCCGCAAGAATTGCAACGATCCAAATAGACCAGCGTGCGATACCTCCAACCATACCAGCATACTTTGACTCAAGAGCGCGCGCGCCTCCTGTCATAACTTTCTGCGTAAGATCAGCAAGTACTGCGGCAACAACCAAAATCAAGGTTGCGACGATAACTTGCGGAATATAGCCGAGAATAACATTCGTCAAAAATGCGTTTACTGCCTCAAGCTTGAGAATATCGAGTGCGGTAACGAGGAATACGATAATAATAAACCACTTAATCAAACCGCCGAGAAACGCGCCTGTATTGAGGCTGAATCCCGCTTTTTCGAGGAGGCCCTTTGCGCCAGCGCTTTCGAGAATCGAATCAATTTTGATTGCTTTTACAATCTTTGAAACAACCTCTGCAAGAACTGAACCAACAACCCATCCTGCGATAAAAATAATGATGGCAAGAATGAGCTTTGGAAGAAACTGGAGTACCTGCACACCAATGCCGGTGAAAGCGTCGCTCAACTGTACCCCCCAATCTGAAATAATAGGCATATCTTTTTTTGCTTAACGCGAATCTCTTCGCGTGAAAACATTATTTTAAAAACTAAAACTGATAAATTATCTCGTATCATCAATTCAACTTGCACAGCGCCTGCGGTTTGCGCCGGCGAGCAGATGAGACTGATTTCTACCTTTTTATTATACCATTTCAGGTGGTACGAAAGAAAGGGGGCTGTGGATAACTTTTACCTATAAAACTACTCCACCCCAAGTTTATCAATAATTCGGTCATGGCGGAAATCAAGCACATCGCGGACAAATTTGTCATACACGCTCACACGGTAAAGGAATTCCGGGGTTTCTAGCGCTCCATAAGAAAGCTCCTTCCCTATTTCCGCCTCAATAGTGCGTAAAACATTCTCAATCGAGCGTTTTTTAAGATTATCGCCAACGATGAGCACGTCTACGCGAGCTTCTGGCTCATCAATAAAAATACCGGAGATGGCTAAAAATTTAATTTTTCCAACGTTTTTGAAACGTCGAGCGATTTCATCACGATTTAACGGCGTCCCTGAAACAACCAAGTTTTTAATGGCTGAAAGTAGCGGAAATGTTGTTTTGAGCTGGAAACCATCTACGCGTTTCTTTTTTGGTTTACTATTTTTGCTCCGTTTTGACAGTATTTCTTTAAAAAAAGACTTATTAATTAAAATTCCGGCGGATTTTATAAGAGAAAGCTCGCGTCTTGCTTCCGCAACTGATACCTTGCTTTTTTCTGCGACCATTGTCGTATCGTATACTTCGAGCGGGTTCAAGAGAAATAGGCGCAAAATCTTCACCCGCGCCTGACTTCCAAATAGTTTTCCGAGAATATCCATAGCGGGTATTGTAACATTTATAGGGGCAAAAGGAAAAAGAGGGGGCGGCCGTAAGGCCGCCCCCTCTTTTTCCTTTTTACAAAATCCTGGACTTTAAGTTACTTCAGCGTAACCTTGTCACGAGTTACTAAGTTTTTCATTTCGCTTCGCTCATAAAAATCTAAGTACTCGCGAAGTCCATCAGATTGAAGATGGACACCTGTAGACGGCCCGCCTCGCTTCCGCTGCGCGGCCTTCGCTACGCTTCGGGCGCTCCGGCCGAAAGGTTACGTTGAAGATTACTTCAACGTAACCTTTCCACCCGCAGCTTCAAGCTTCTTCTTGAATTCCTCTGCGTCTGCTTTCTTCATACCCTCTTTAAGCATTGAAGGAGCAGCATCTACGAGGTCTTTTGCCTCTTTCAAACCAAGGGCGAGAACCTCTTTTACCACCTTGATAACGGCAATTTTTGTCTCCCCTGATGCAGTGAGCTCTACATTGAATGAGTCCTTCTCCTCTGCGGCACCCGCACCTGCGCCTACTGCTGGGGCCGCGGCTACTGCCGCTGCAGATACGCCAAACTTCTCTTCGAGCACCTTTACGAGTTCGTGAAGGTCAAGGACTGACATTGTCTCGATTTTCTCAACAATATCCTTGAACTTTGCCGGAATTACTACGTCTTTTTTTTCTTCTGTCATAATATTTATTGTTAATTGTTAAATTCGTATTACACTTGTGCCTCTTTTTTCTTGCGAATTTCCTCGGTCACGATAGCCAAACGCTGAATTGGTGAATTGATGAGATTTACAAACATTCCACGAAGCACCTGAAGCGGTGGAATTGTGGCGATTGCCATCATTTCGGCTTGTGTTTTGTATTCTCCGTCAAAGATACCGCCGACGATTGAGATTGAACCCTTGTCGCGGGAAGTCTTTTGGAATGCGTAAGTCTCGCGTGCGGGAGCAAGGAGGTCATCTCCATATGCTATCGCAAGCTCACCGGGAAGCTCAGGCATACCGCCTTTCGCTTTTAGGTCGCCGAGAACACGCTTTGCCAAAGTCTTTTTTGATACGAAGTACCCCACATTGTCCGCTGAAAGCTTCCTGCGAAGCATTTTTGTTTCAGCGACCGATAGTGCTTTGAAGTTTACAAAAACGATTGATTTTGCGCCAAGAAGGCGTTTCTTCATAGACACAATAAGTTCTGCTTTTTTTTGTTTTGTAATTGCCATGATATTTTTGTGACCCGAACGCGAAGCGTTCGGGTCAAAAGCCATTCTTTTTACAGAAATGAGTCGACCTCCGCAGGGCTTAATGTTCCTTTTCTCCAGAACGGCCTACTTCTTCGGGCTTCGGGCTCATATTAGCGTGTGTGGACAATGTTGTCAACCGTCATAACAGTTGCGTTCATATCCCCCAGCCTCATCGCCTTTGAAATAGTCACGCCGGCAAGACCGACGAGCAAAATCGCCGTAAATCCCGCTATCATTTTGACGACTTCATACATGAAATTACTGTACCACATACTAGAAAACACGTCCACGCCTCGAAGCGACAGAAAACTACCACGCGACAATATTATCACTCTCGCTCGTTCCATTATCGTGTACGGAAGAAACGTCGGAAACAACCGCTGCGCCGTCTGGATACATTGCCACTCCAACCGCATTCCACGTCACCTCTCCGCCAGTGATTACGACTGGTTCCTTTGGTTCTGAAACTGCAATACCAATTCCACCAGTAAACCCGGAAACAGCGGTGTTTGTGATTGCCGCCATACCGCCATCAATACTGATTCCGCTCACACCATCACTATCATTCAGTACACCACCTTGCACAACCGTATTCGCAATCGTCGTTGTGCTATTTGAGAGCCACAGCGCATCGCTTTCTGTGTTACTCACAGTTGAGCTTGCGATTGAAACGAGCGAGTAATAAGCACCGATGCCATTGCCGTCATGCACACCGTCGATAGTCGTTGAAGACATAATAAGGGAGCTGTAATACACTCCTATTGCGTCGTCGTCTATCTGATTCTCAATTGTTGAGGATGCTATGGAAACCACACCGCCATTATACACACCAATCGTATCATCAGTAGAACTTGCAAAACGAGTGTTTTCAATAAAAACTCTGGAATTTTTACCGTAAGCACTTACGCCTCCGTCTGTATTTACAAATTCTGAATCAGAAATTTCAAGTACCCCGCCATCAACAGCAAAAACATTATTCATATTTTCAAAATGCGCGTATTCAAAAGTGCTTGTCCCTGTGGCATTGTCAATCCAAAAATCACCATCGCGTTTTTCCGAAAAAGAGTTGAAGATGACTGGGTTTTCTTGAGTTCCGCGCGCAAGAACTGCCCCATTAACCCACATCTCTCCGCTATAAAATTGGATCGTGACCCCCGGCTCAATTACAAGAGTGCTTGAGGCATCAACCCATAATTGGTTCGGCACAACATATCGCTCCTCGTCAGGTGTTAGGGTGAGGTTACTCGTAATATCTTGCCCCTTGTTGATAAGCGTACTCACTGAGTTTTGCGCGCCGGGGGTGCCTTCGATTGGTTTTCCAGCGGCATCAGTGCCGTTTTTAATATAGCCGAGGTTCGTACCCCAGTTTGAAGGGTCAGTGCCGGATTCTCGCGAAGAATAGCGCTCCATTGTCTGTCTCGTTGAGGTAGCGCCTGCAACCCACGCGCCGTCGGGCGTTTGATCGAAAATGACGGAATCGCGGGAGAGGGTCAGCTGATCACCGCCATTATTCAATGCGCCCGTAGTGGTCGCATGAGCCAAAACATCCTTCACTGTTTCATCGTTTGTTCGTTCAAAAATAATATACGCGTGCGGATCAATTGTGCCTTTCATCGCGACGTTCGGCGTGCCGTCTTTCGCATTAAGCGCCCACTGTGAGAGGTCAAGTGTGTGGCTCGTGTTGTTTTTAATTTCAAACCACTCATCGTTTAATGATGCAGTGGTCCCCATCCATGCGATTTCGTTGATGGCTATGGGGATCGTGGCAACAGAAACATTTTGCGTGCTCGTCGCGCTCGCATTACTGTCTGAACCGATCGCCACGACTTCGAGCGTATAATCTGAAAAATCTTTTATCGTGAGGTCAAGCGTTGTATTGGTAGTCGTCGCGTATTCGCCATTTTTGTTTGTGAGATAATGATTTGCGCCGGAAACAGGCGACCATTCAAAACGTACTGTGGTGGTGGCGAGGAGGCATCCGTCGGTAGCGAGCGACAATGCGCATTGGGGGACAGAAAGAGCGGGCGCGGCCATGGCCGCGCCCGCACCCGCACCACCTACTACTTCTCCATCAGTTGTCGCTTCATCCGCCGCCACAACGGTTGTTTGAGTGCCGAGTACTTGGGGCGCAGGCGAAAGCCTGCGCCCCACCCCCAAACGACCCCACAAACACAAGCTTTGGCGCATTTGTCCCCACTTGCACCTTCGGCTCAAACACAAAAACCGCTTGCGGTTTTTGTGGGGCTGTTGCCGATTGCTCTGTAACTGGTGGCTGAAGAATGGCGACAACTTGATTGTTCACCGGGGTAGAATTCTCTTGAGTTTGCGCCGGCAATGTAGCAAGTATCACCGAGGCGTTATTGTTGCTTGCGATGAAGCCATTAGAAAATGCCGATGCAATTGCATTGTACACGGCAGATGAAACAGCGATTCCAGTATCGTATGTCCACACAAAAATCTTAGCATAGGTATTGTAACTTGCGGCAAACGCGCCTGCGGTAGTATTAAAAACGGTATCAACTACAGCAAGTGTTACTCCAGCTATTTTATTCATGAACGAAAGTTTTTGCACAGAGATGCACGATGAATCTACCGGTTGAATAGTATTTGTCGTAAGTTTCTCAAGAGAACTTTGAATACCCGAGACGATTTCTGTACCGAGATATTTCAAATACACTCCCGAAAAATCATGACCTAATGAATCATCTCCACTTTGTAGTCCAATATGCTTATTGGGTGGCATAATTTTTTTAAACGGAATATGTCCCACAAGTCCGGCAATTACCTTATCTGTATCGGATATTATCCACCCCCCTCCACCGGCAACATGGTCCGATGGAGTCGCTACGCTAAATACACCAATTGATTCTTTCGGTACTCCGCCCACTTGCCCCGCGACGACATCATAGAAACTATTAGCATAAAAATTGCCCTGCGAATGGGCGACAAGGAGAAGTTTTTGAGTTTTCACTTTTGCGCTTGCATCATTGATCATGTTTGCCAGGTCATAATCAACAACGGCTTCCGAATCAAAAAGTCCTTGTTTAATTGATTTTAGAATGTCCCCGAGGCCGAGAGCGTGTGGAGGGTTGAGGAGGTAGTCGATGGTTAGGGGTTCGCCATTATAGGTATTCTTAAAATAATATTTTAAAGCATCCCTATTAGCGATAGCTCCGTCTTCGTCAGTAAGCACTCCATTGATGGTAGTAATCGTATAACCACTTGACGAGCAGTTCTGACTACCGGTTTGAGCAAAAAGTACCGACGGGAACAAAGCAAACAAAAGAAGTGTTACGAATGTTTTATGTTTTGCTAAAAATAATTTCATTAGATTTTAATTTGGTAGCATTGAAAGCTTGATGTCGCACACATCATTTTCTGACTCAGAGTAACTCCTTACTTTTTTGACAAAATCTTTTCTAAAATCCACCCTTGCTTGTGTATTTCGTTGTTTATCTTCGACAAACCCATGTAATTTATCCCCAACTTCAATAAATTTCTTCATATCATCTCTTGAAGTAATTTCGCCAACACAATAATGCGCTCTACTCTGCTCCCTTACCACCTCCGTTACATTCTTTTCATTCTCAAACGGTTGCGTTAACTCCATCTGTAGCGCCAGCGCATACTGCAAAAGCACTGCTCTCGTCTTTGCCGAGTTTGGATATTCTTTAAAAATCGCAAGCTCCACATCATCGCGGATGCCGTTTTTGTTTGCATCAATGCCAGCAATAGTTTTATCCGCTTCTGCACCAGGATCCGGCGGTAGATTTACTCCCATTACATCATCTATAGTGAGCTTCGTCGCATGAATTTTCGCCACTTGCTCATCTGTTTTTTTGTTTTGAAGATAAAACGGTAAACGCAAAATCATCAACAAAATAAAAGCAGCGAGTATTGTTGTTGCCATCCACTTCAAAATCTTAATTAAATTTTTCATATTTCCCCTAATTCTACCAACCACCGCGCCAACCCCCTAATTCCCTCACCCAAACCTGTGGATAACTTTTTACTAAGGCCTTTTTACTAAGGCCTTGCCTTAGTAAATTTGCTTTAGTAAATCTAATTGACTCCGCCATACGATAGCCAATCACTAATGAACGCATCAAAATCTCCTACTGTTGTAAAATATTCTGGGAAGGCCGCACGACTGAGAATCTTTGACTCGGGTCGTACTACCCCTTGATAGTCAGGATAACTTGAGTATGAATACTCCATAAGGAATCGTTTCGCTGTTTCGCGGTCGGCGATGCCGTTTTCTTTCCATTTTGGATCAATAATCTTTACGGGATTTAGGTGCTGATATGCAAAATTATACTTCAAATATTCATCAGTATTTACATGCTTTGCCTTAAATTTGCTCTCAAAAAGAGAGCCTGTGCGACTATTTTTTTTATTAAAATACATGGAATACGCAGTCAAAAGCTTATGCATAAACTTTGTAATTCCACCATCTGTTTTTTCTCGTACCAAAAGGTGAATATGGTTCGGCATTAAGCAATACACGCCTATATCCACCAATGTATCCTCGCGCTCAATATCAAAAAGCTCCTCGAATGTGCGCCCTCCTCGAAAATGCTTTGCTATATCCACTGGATTTGTGCTATTGCAAACATACAATAGTGCCTTGAATCGCTGGTAATCATGGTGATCCATAAAAATAATACGCTTATCGGTGCCACGACTATAAAGGTGATAAAATTCGTCAACAGAAAAGATAATGTTCCGTATCATATGCAAAAGTATACAACATATTACTATTTTTACTAAGGCAAGGCCTTGGTTTTTATGGGACGCAAAAGCCCCACCACCTCTTGCGAGGGGCGGGGCTTTTGTTGAATTGAGATTGGTTCGTTTTGGGTCTATCTGATCGAGAATAATTTTTCTTCGATGCGAGAAATCAACCTAATTGAGACCGTTCCCTTTTCGGAAACTATCTAATCTAGCCGTTCAAACATTAGTTAGTAATAACCGATGTTTCTGTTGGGTAGTTGTAGATAAGAGTTCCAGTGATACCGTTTACACCACCAACCATATCATTCCACAATAACGATGCGGCTGCGCCGAGCTTCGTAGAAAGCGACATCGTGTTTACTGCGCCAGATACGAGAGATGCGGTGTTGTAGATTCTGAAGGTCTTTGAAGTACCTGCAGGAATCAAGTAACCGCTGGTGATGGTAATAACGGAATCATTACCCGGAGTAACTGACGTGTTGGTGGAAGCAATTGTAGTTCCATCAGTACCCTTCACAACGTAGGAAGTCGTGGTTGAAGCAACCAATACAGCCCCCGTTGACGTTACGCTAATTGGCAATGCAGTGAGCTTTACATCACCTGCGGCATCAGCCGTAACGGTAATTTCAGCAAGTTTTACAAGGCCATTGAGAAGCGTGTCACTTGAATCAGTGATCGTTACCGTTGGCTTTGTTCCAACCATCGTAAGCGTGTTAGAAGGAACTGCAGAGAACGAGATCAACCCAAGAGGGGTTCCAATCGTAGTAGATGCCCACGTTACCATAAAGTTCTGATTGTCCGTAACCGTTGCAATGGTTCCAAGACCTGCTACTACAGTAGCTGGACTTGATGTAGCACCGATTGCAGTGATTACCATTCCAACCTTAGGAGTTGAGCTTGCGATAATCGCAAGTGCGGTTGTAGCACCAGCTGCTGGCGTAGGACCACCACTATACGTTCCGATTGCCTGAGCTGTACCAACATTCGTTGAAGTTGTCGTACCACCGATTGTGTACTTCATGTAGGTAAGATTCAAGACAGCCGTCGTATTTGACGTTACCCCGTTCACACCTACTGGAGCAAACGTAGCACTTGCCGTTACGTTCAAACCAGCTGAGCTGTTAGGAACGGAAAGAGCAAGACCTGTGAGGTAAGCAACGTTGTTCACTACTGGAGCGCATACGCCACCTACACAAACCTGTGTAATTGGGCTTGTTGAAGTTCCGGTAACAAGGTACTTGAGCTCAGAGATTGTTGCCACACCGTTTGTAGCGACAAAGTTGTACTGAGCAACCCCGAGGTTAGAAGAACCACCAACAACAAACTGTGCTGCAAGCGAGCTTGGAGCAGGGTTAAGCGTTGGAGCGTTAGAAACTGAACCTGTCTGAACCGTAAGTGTCTGACCTGCTGTTGCAGAACTTGGGGTCAACGTCACATTTGAACTTGATCCCGTTGCTGTAGGAAGAAGTGTTGATGAATACGTACTCGTAGATGTTGCAGAACCGAGGTCAGCCATTACGTCAATTGTCTTACTCTGCCCTGGAGCGAGAGTGAAGTTAACTGAGAAGTTGTTAGCACCAAGAGCTGGGCTGATTGGCGTTGAGCCGGAACCAGACGTCTCTGTAGTGCGCAAGTTACTCAAGTTTGTAATAACACCTGTTGTGCTTACTGCAACCGCGAGGTTTGTAACACGAACTGACTCTGATGTGCTTGTGTTCTGGAGAACATACGAACCCAACTTTACGTTAGCCGTGTTTGGATTCACTGTTTGCGCAGAAGCATAACCAGCATTCTGCGCAATACTAAGCGCGCCAGTTGCTACCGTCAAGCCCGTTGTTGCAACTGCTGCTGTAGGAACATTAACCAAGGTAGACGATGTCTGACCCTGACCGTAGTTCGTACCAACGTTCAAAGTAGCAGTTACGGTACCTGCAGTGTAGTTTGCATTCCCAGCCGTCTGAAGATCAGCACGTACTTCAAGAGTTCCTGAAGTGCCCGCTGAAACGATAAGTGACGAACCGAGCGAGAATACAATTTGAGTACCTGACGTACCTGCTGCGAGTGAACCAACTTGAGCGCCATCGTAATAGAGGGCTACGTTGTTGATTGTCGAAGAAGCAGGTGTCATAGATGTAAGAGTTGGCGTCACTGAAAGTGATGAAACCTTTACATCTTCACCGTATGCCTGAAGTTTGAACTTACCAATAACTGCGCCTGTTGCTCCGCCCGTTACCGTAGTAAACGAGTTGAACGAAGGGTCAATTGTTGTTGTAATCGAACCGGCATTGATACTCATCGTACCGCCTGCAGATGCAGTAAACGTAGACAATGCAACGTTTACACCAAGCTGTGAATCGGTAAGAATGAGGTCACCTGAGTTCTGAAGAGAGAACGATGCCGTGCGGCTTGAACCTTTCATAATATCCGCGCGTACTTCAACTGTTGAAGCACCCGTGTTCAATGTGACAGGAGCTGAACCGAAATCAAACGCAAGAAGATTCGTTGCTGAATTGATTGTTCCTGCTGTGCCCACTGCCGTGCCGTTCACATAAAGCTTGATGTTTGCAAGAGCATCAGTCGTAGCTGACCCAATGTACTTGAATGTCGCGCCTTTAAGCAAAACTGAGCGTGATGTTACAGAAACTGACTGTGACCAGAATGTGTATGCCATTGTCCCAGCATTAACATTGGCTGCCGCTGCCTGTGTTCCTGAAATACTAACTCCTGCCATGGTACCTGCAGATGCAACACTCATGAGATTTCCTGCAATACTTGCAGTAGTCATTGAGGTAGCGCCCGTAGGTGTGTAGCCAGTAAGGGTTACACCGACAATCTGACCTCCGGTGCTTGCGGCAATATCGGCCTTCACTGAAAGTGTGAGTGAGCCAGTGACTACAAGACCGAGGTTGTTGAAGGTGATAACACCGTTGGAATCCACCGAAGCGCCATCAGATACGCGCGCATTCCCCTGGAAGAGGTACACGTTTGAAAGTGTGGTGTTTGATGAGATGCCAGTGCGCTGGAGTTTCACTGTTGAAAGTGTGCCATTGCCAGTGAACGTAAAGTGTGCGAGATCAGCAGTTGCCTGTCCAGCCACTACAGCTGATGCTGCAGGGTTGTCGTTAGCAAGCATTACTGAAATCGGACCTGACGTTGTTGTGGTCGCGGTTGTCGCGGTTGTCGCGGTTGTTTGTGAACCAGCGCATGACTGACCTGTCGTTGGGCTAAAGCCAACGTTTGAAGTACATCCTGCAACTGTTGATGTGGTGGTTGTTGTACCGCCCATCGTGTTCAACTTTGCACGAGTAAGCGCGCCAACGAAACCCGTACCTGCTGTAAGGCCAGCTGGTGCAAGAGTGTCTGATGCGTACTTATTCTGGAACTTGATAACTGCAGCTTTTGTTGCAGGACCAAAGGTTGAAGTTTCATTCCCTGGTGAACCTGCGCCGGTTGCTACAACCTGCGTATCAGCGCTCATGTTCAAAACCATTTGAAGGTTCTTTACATCAGCACCTTTGCTGCCTTGCTTCAAGTTTGTTGTGAATGTGTAAGCTGATGCTGTTGCAGCGAATGCAAAAGCGGCAACTACGCCAACGAAACCTGCAGCAATTTTTGCAGACTTTGATGAAATAATTTTATTCATATTTAATAGTAATTTTCTAATCGCACATGCGAACTTAATTTGGCTTCGACTAAGATGCCAATTGTTCGCGAATACTAAGTGAACTAATTCTGTCGTTTTGTCGGTCATGCGGTAGTGCTTCGACCACTCGGGTCGAGGCCATGGAAAACTGAAAATGCACCGTCTTGTGTGATGCGATTTCCTATGCAAGACCCGGTGCGAAAAGATTTCATAAAGGACCGGCCTTTGGCCCAAATTTCTTAAGGCCGGTCCTTGGGTGCAAAAAATCTTTTCGCACCGGATCTAGTTTTCAATGGACTCTCCCCTTGCTTGCAATCTATCGTAAGCCGGGAGCTTTCTATTTAATTGGCAACAACAATTAGAACATCGTTGTTACGCCTAAATCCAGTGCCGAGTATTTTTACCCAGCACTGAACTTACATACATTATATACGGTGCAAGATGAACCTGCAAAGTACATATGTGGATAACTCGTGGAAAAGCAATTTGCCCAGAGAAATCAAAGAAATCTGTAGAGCAAACTACCAGAACCGACATCACTCCACACAGGTTAAAAATAGCAGAAAAAGGCGTAAAAAGCAACAAATCAAAAGAAAACGGAAGTTTACGCTATCGCATATCGGGACCAGCGGCGTTCGCCAAATTTCTTTAAGACACCGCTATCGGACATTGCAACAAGCTCTCGTTGAATGGTCTTTTCGGAAAGCTCCGGAAAGTGTGCGACGATGTCCTTTATCGTAACTTCTCGGTTGTCCTTTATAAGTTTTAAAATGCGTGTACGGCGGGACTCTTTAGCGATGTCGGTGATGGCGCGGGGTGTATGGGCAGGTGTTAGGTTTGGGGTGTTAGGTTTTAGAAAGGGTGCTGGTGCTTTTCTATCGGACATTGTGATATTCATTTGTCCGATAGAATGTCCTTTAGGGAGTGGCTGTGCTGTGCGCGCCAGAGCAGAAGTTTCCGTTCGAAACTGCGGAGCAAAAAAGTTGTCCCCCAAAATACTATCGCTCTGCGATTCACGCGACACCTTCTTAACCTCAATCGTGTTCCGAAGCGAAACATATTCCCTCTTCAAAATAGTGAAATTCATCTCGGACGCGAGACCAGCAATAAATGCAAGCTCTAAGAGAGAGATGGTTTCCTCTATGTTTGCGCGGAGCGCTTCAAGGACATTGTGTTCCATCATTTTACCACCGTTTTTTATAAAGGACGCGTCTCGGACAAGCTCAAGCGACAGGGTACGAAGGCGGGACTTCATCGGCTCTGTGTCCGATAGAAAATTGGTTACGAGGTAGATTGCCGTTGCAAGACGCTCGCACTTTTTTGATATGGTGACGCCAAAAGCAATCATTCCGTTTGACGGATGCCTGCTCGCGATATCAATATCTTTTATGTCTTTTTTGTAATCCATTGTATGTCCTTTTAGTGTCCTTTATTGAGAACTTCGTAATGTTTGTCCATTATATAACTGACGTTCAAACAAAGTCAATGATTATATATTGTCTTTTATGGATTAGTCCTTGGGAAGAACGCTTATATCTGTTACTATGTAGAGATATTTATATGTCAAAAAAAGAACGAAGCGGCCGCAGAAAGAACGATACTAAAGTTACTAAAAAAATAGAGGACGGGCCACGCGAAAAAACTTCTTTATTTAGCAATATCTCATTTCTTGGCGGACTTTCAGATGAAACGAGGCACAGTGTCATTGCTATCCTTTTTTTCGTGGTCGGTATCTTTTTTTCCGTCGCGCCGTGGGGTAAGGCTGGGGTGCTTGGACACTCAGTCTACGGCGGATTTGAGTACCTTCTTGGCGTGGGATACTTTGCGCTCCCATTACTTCTCTTCCTCCTTGGTATTTCTTTTTTTCGCGAGTCGCGGCCAAACATTGCGGTAACGGCAAGCCTCGGCGCATTCCTTTTTCTTTTTTCCATTCTCGGACTGGTGAATATATTTTCGGGTGACTCTTCCGGCGGAATCCTCGGACAACTTGTTTCTATTCCACTCGTTAAACTTTTCGACACATATGTCGCGACGCTTTTTCTTATTGCATTCCTCGCTATATCGTTCCTGATAATGTTCAACGCGCGACCAAACTTTAGCGCGCTCTTTTTTTGGAGAAAGAGTGTGGACGAGGACGATAGCGGACTAAACACTGAAGAAGATGCGGAGGTTCTAGAAGCGATAAAGAAAATTGAAGTAAGGGACGAGGTTCTGGAAGAGAAACCAACGGTAAACAAGTTGAAAGTTGAAAGTGTTTATGGCCGAGCCACGAAATCAGTTGATTCGAAGTTGAAAGTGGGTACTGATGCGGATGAGTCGGGTATATCGCTCAAGGAAGTTATGAGCACCGCATACACCCCTCCCCCGCTTTCTATTTTTGAAGACGACCGCGGCAAGCCCGGAGTCGGCGATATAAAAGCGAATGCAAACATTATCAAACGCACCCTCGCGCAATACGGCATTACGGTCGAGATGGACGAAATCTCTATCGGGCCATCGGTCACACGCTACGCGCTCAAGCCCGCGGAAGGTGTAAAACTTTCGCGAATCGTGGGGCTTCAAAATGAACTCTCGTACGCTCTCGCCGCGCACCCGCTTCGCATCGAAGCGCCAATCCCGGGTCAATCGCTCGTCGGCATTGAGGTGCCAAACTCCACAAAAACAGTAGTTGGACTGAAGACACTCTTTAGCTCGGAAGAATTTCAGAACTCGTCAAAACACCTCCTCCTTGGGCTTGGGCGCGGGGTGTCGGGCAAGCTTTATTTTGCCGACCTCGCAAAAATGCCGCACGTGCTTATCGCTGGCGCCACCGGCTCGGGTAAATCCGTGACCATCCACGCCATCGTAAATTCGCTCCTCTATAGGAACGCCCCGGAAAATTTGCGCTTCATTATGATAGACCCGAAGCGCGTCGAGCTAACCCTCTACAACAAAATCCCTCATCTTTTGACTCCCGTCATTACGGATTCCAAAAAAGCCATTCTTTCCCTCAAATGGGCGGCAAAGGAAATGGACCGACGATACAATATATTGGAGTCCGAGTCGGTGCGCGACATTTCGTCATATCATAAAAATATTCTTGAGCCGGCGCTCAAGCAGTCGAAAGTAGGTACAAATGCGAAAGAAGATGCAATGATGCCGGAAAGGATGCCGTATATCGTCATTATCATTGATGAACTCGCAGACATTATGCAAACATACCCGCGCGAGCTCGAAAGCGCTATCGTACGCCTTGCGCAAATGAGCCGCGCGGTGGGCATTCACCTCATTCTCTCGACTCAGCGCCCATCGGTAAATGTAATCACTGGACTCATCAAGGCAAACATCCCTGCCCGTATCGCGCTTCAGGTTTCCTCGCAAATAGACTCACGCACAATTTTAGATGCTTCCGGCGCGGAAAAACTCCTTGGCGCGGGCGATATGCTTTATATATCGGGAGAAATGTCCAAACCTACGCGCATTCAGTCGGCATTTATGTCCGAAAATGAAGTAAAAGCGGTAGTAAAATACCTCGCGAATTTAACTTCAAATGGTATTCCGGACGAGATCAATCTATCAAGCGGGAGCATTAGCAACGAGCGCGACTCCCTCTTTAGCTCTTCATTTGACGAAGACGAGGGCGGTGATGACGATGACTTGTACGAAGATGCGCGAATGATTGTCATTGAAGCCGGAAAGGCATCGACCTCGTACCTCCAAAGACGCCTCAAGGTGGGTTATGCGCGCGCGGCGCGCCTCATGGATATGCTTGAGGACCGCAATGTCATCGGTCCCGGAGACGGCGCGAAACCACGCGAAGTTCTTGAAAAGTCGGGTAGCACAGTTGAATAAGTAACATGCAAGCGAACACGGACGCGCGTAAGCTAATAAAGTGGGGACTAAGCGGGCTCGGAGTTGCGATAATCATCGGATATTCTTACTTTGTTCTCAATGACTTTGTTCGCGGGCCGCGAATTGTGATTTTGAGTCCGGAAAACGGATTTTCAACAACAACTCCGGTAATTATTATTTTTGGTAAAGCTGTTCATGCAAACAACATCACGATTAATGACGCGGGAACGCCCGTTGACCTCAATGGAAACTTTCGGAGCCAATTGATACTCGCGCCTGGGTATAATATAATGAGAGTTACCGCTAAAGATAATTACGCACGAACTGTAGAAAAAACAATAGAGATAAATCTAATTCAAAAAGAAACAAGCTCGACAACGACAGCAACCACAACAATTAATCAATCTTAAATATCATGGCATTAGTAAAAAAGGCGGCAAAGGAGAAAAAGGAGACGGGCGCGAATATTGAGGATACAATCAAGGCTATCCAGGCAAAGTTTGGCGAAGGCGCTATTATGAAACTTGGGGATAAGCCGAAAGTTGGCGTGGATGCCATCTCGACCGGTTCAATAGGGCTCGACTACGCTCTCGGCGTTGGTGGTCTTCCCCGCGGACGCATCATTGAAATTTTTGGACCTGAATCATCGGGGAAAACGACACTTACTCTGCATGTGGTTGCGGAGGCGCAAAAAATGGGGGGTATTTGCGCGTTTGTGGATGCGGAACACGCAATGGATCCCGAGTACGCAAAAAAACTCGGTGTGAACATTGACGAGTTACTCATCTCTCAGCCGGACACGGGCGAACAAGCGCTTGAGATTGTGGAATCACTCGTACGTTCGGGGAAAATTGACGTCATTGTGGTGGACTCTGTCGCCGCGCTCACTCCGAAAGATGAAATTGAGGGCGATATGGGAGCGCACCATGTAGGCAAGCAAGCGCGTTTGATGTCACAAGCTCTTCGCAAACTCACCGCCATCGTTGCCAACTCAAAAACCATTGTTATTTTTATCAATCAAATTCGCATGCAGATTGGCGTGATGTTCGGCAACCCCGAGACAACTCCCGGCGGCAAGGCGCTTAAATTTTATACTTCTGTTCGTCTCGACATCCGCCGTATTGCGCAAATAAAAAAAGGTGAAGATGTTGTCGGCAGTCGCACGCGTGTGAAAGTGATTAAAAATAAAGTCGCGGCGCCATTCAAGCAGGCGGAGTTTGACCTAATGCACGGCAAAGGCATCTCGCAAGAAGGCGAGATATTGGGTCTCGGAGAAAAGTTTGAAATATTGCAGAAATCCGGCTCTTCGTATGCTTATGGCGACATAAAAATCGGGCGCGGGTATGATTCAGCGTGCACATTCCTCGCAGACAAAGAAAACAAAGCGGTGCGCGCGACTCTTCTCAAAGAAATTCGTACAAAATTGAAGGAGACAGAGTAGTCATAACACCATGCACAACCCCATACCTAGGAAGGCCGTGCCTTCCTAGGTATGGGGTTGTGTGTATCGTTTGTTGCAATTTGCTAAAAAATGAGTAAAATGGGCAGATTATGCTTGAATATAACGAAATCACACCAAAAAAATATATTGTGTATCAGGGCGAGCCGTACGAAGTTGTAGACTCTCATGTTGCGCGCACTCAGCAACGCAAGCCACAAAATCAGACAAAATTGCGCAGTCTTTTGTCTGGTCGTGTAATTCCAGTGAGCTTTCATTCCTCCGACAAAGTGGCGGAAGCTGATATTGAACTGAAACCTGTAAAATATCTTTACACTAACTGTGGCGAATCGTGGTTTTGCGACCCAAAAGAACCTTCAAATCGTTTCTCGCTCAAACAAGATATCCTTGGAGGGAAAGAGGGTTTCCTAAAGACCAACTCAATCGTCGACGCAATGAGTTTTGAAGATCGAATAATTGACATTCGCCTTCCTATCAAAGTAGACCTCGCAGTCAAAGAAGCGGCGCCTGCCGTACGCGGCAACACGGTCCAGGGCGGTTCCAAGCAAGTCGTCCTTGAAACCGGCGCGACAATAAACACACCTATGTTCATCAATGAGGGCGACCTAATTCGCGTGAACACGGAAACGGGAGAATATACCGAGCGAGTAGGTAAGAAATAAAGGCCGCTCGCTAAATTCTTTTCATGGTACGGATTTTTTGAAGCTTAAAAAATCCTGAAATGCTCGTGTCGACACACTCACAACCTCATAAAAAGCAATTTGGCTCGCTCTGAGGACAGGATGCGAAACAAAGAAAAAATCCTAGCAACTTTAGAGTTGCTAGGATTTTTTCTTTGTTTCGCACTATTTATTTCGCGACAAATGGAAGAAGCCCCATGAAGCGCGCGCGCTTGATTGCTCCTGCGAGCTGGCGCTGATGCTTTGCGCACACGCCGGTTCGTCTTCCCGCAATCATACGCGCATGCGGAGTAAGAAACTTTTTCAAAATATCGACATCTTTATAGTCGATAAGTTTTACATTATTTGCCGTAAAGTAGCATTGGGTGTTTGTTTTCATGGTAGTTTTTTTAATTTAATCTAGAACATTCAGAGGTGAGATTAAAAATTTCCACCCGCCAAAATTTTTATTAAAAAACTTAGGCAGATAAGAAAATTATAGTCGCTTCGCTTCTTAATTTTCTAAAAAGGAATGTCGTCCGGGCTGATATCCTCCTGTGGGTATTCAATGGTTTCAAGAGATTCTTGTACGGGGGCGGGTGCTCCCTTTGATGAACCTCTCGGCGCAGAGTATCCGCCTCCGGCTGGTGCTCCGCTCGCGCGCGGTCCAAACTGCATCGTGTCGGCAATAATCTCGGTGCGATATTTTTTCCCGCCACTTGTCGCATCATCCCAACTGCGAGTCTGCATGCGACCTTCGATAAACACAGCGGAGCCCTTTTTCAAGTATTGAGCCGCGAGCTCTGCAAGCTTGGCGAACATCACGATATTGTGATAGTCCACGCTCTCCTGCTTGGCGCCGCTTTTATCTTTCCAAACACGGTTGGTTGCAAGGCTGAAATTTGTCACTTGCTGCCCGGACGGAAGCGCCCTCATTTCCGGGTCGCGCGTCAAGTTCCCATAAACCATTGCTTTGTTGATATACATAATTGTAATTAATTTCTACTTTTACGGTTTGAGACCGAGAACCTATAAGGGCTTACATTTTGGATGCAGTCCGATGCGCCCGTGAGTATTCTGACCAAGCTGTATAGTAATACTGCGCGGGAAGAAACGGAGCGGGCAACAAAGGAATGCGCCAAAATTAAGTTCTTATTTATGCTACCAATTCTTCAATGGCCTTGTCCAGTGCGTCTTCGACCGGCGCCACTACTGCTGTTTCTTCTACGGCGGCTACAACCTCTTCTTCTGACGCTCTTACTTTTGTAGAAGCAAACTTCTTTGCAATAAACGTATTCTCGCGAACAGTTTTTACAATGATGTAGCGAAGAACATTTTCGTCTTTTTTGAGACCTTCTTCAAGCTCGGAGATAGCCACGGGGGAAGCTTCAAACTTAATCCACCCGAAATAGGCTTCATCAAAGCGCTTGTTCTTGTGGTCGATTGTTTTCACAATCTGATAGGCGAGGTCGATGAATACGGGTAATTCCTCGGCGATAATATCCTTGGAAATCCGTTCAATCATACCACGCACGGCTCCCGACGCTTCCGGGATTTGCCCGTCTGCAAGCGTTGGAACGAGATGGTAGCCTAGCTCGTAAATGCGAGGCTCCGTGTGTTCATTATGATTCATGTTTTTTTAATTAACCTAGTAACTCGTGTATCCTACCAGAGAGAGCCATATAAGTCAAAAAATGCATAGGCCTCGCCTATGGGGTGATATTGAATGTCCGCAGGGCATTTTGAACAAGCGCGATACGGACAGTTTCAAAATCTTCTCCGCGAATCTCGGCGATTTTTTTCACCACCTCTTCCACATAAATAGGCTCATTGCGTTTCCCGCGATACGGTACAGGAGAAACATAGGGGCAGTCGGTCTCGGACATAATTTTGTCGAGTGGGGCGAGGCGCACCGCTTCATCGTATTCATTTGAAAATGTTATGACACCGGTAAACGAAATCGTGAAATCGAGTTCAAAATATTCGCGCGCGATATTGATAGTCTGCGAAAAAAAATGCACATTGCCTCGGAGGCGCTTCCCTGCCATCTTTTTCTTTTCAGATAGAATTTCAAGGATATCTTGGTGCGCATCCGCAATAGCCTTGTCACTGTCACGCACATGGAGCATAAGCGGTAAATTTCGCGCAAGCGCAAAGTCGATTTGTGCTTCAAAAAGTTCACGC
The DNA here is from genome assembly GCA_016215205.1 of Candidatus Yonathbacteria bacterium. GTDB lineage: Bacteria > Patescibacteriota > Minisyncoccia > Phycocordibacterales > UBA1550 > UBA1550. The sequence goes on from JACRKU010000003.1 coordinate 19,957, forward strand.
TGGCGCGTTTTTCCCGCGGCGACGTCTGAAACATCGCCAAGGCGCGAGTAATCAAGCCCGCACTCCCCCACAAGAACAACGCGCGGAGACAGAACAAGGTCTACAAAAAGTAGTTCGCGAAATTTTTCGTTTCGGTCGTCAATAGGGTGAACACCGATAGACGCATATACTCCGCCACCTACAAATGAAGCCATGGTCGTCGCCTCTTGCGAGCTTTTATAATCAGTGCCGACCATAATCGCAAAAACTCCCCTTTCGCGCATCCGCGCAAGAACATCATTCCTGTCTTCATCAAAACGCGCGTCATTCACATGCGCATGGATGTCAAAAAATCGCGGAACCATATCATTCTTTGCGCTTAAAAAGCGGCTCTGCGGGAGCTTTTGATGAAAAAGCTGTCTCGCCATTCGCACTTACGGAAGCACCCACCAATTCGAGAATTGTTTTCGCTGTGTCCGGCATCATAGGGATAAGCATTTGTGCGACCTCTCGAAGACCGTACAAAAGTCCCCAAATAACATTCTCGGCAGCCTTTTTGTCCGTCTTTACGAGCTTAAACGGCTCGAAGTCAGTGACAAATTGGTCGAGGTGTGAAATGAGCTCCCAGATAACATCTGCGGCCTTGTTTATTTCATTCGCGCTCATATAAGCATGGTAGCGTGTAAGGATACTGTTTGTAATAATGTACGGAATGTTCAACCCCGCAACATCTCCAGATATTTCTACGGCTGAAATTTTTGTGCGAATGGCGGGGACGCTTGCGACATCTCCCGTGACATTCCCGACAAAATATTGCTCCGCCATTTTAAGCGTGCGCGAGACCAGATTACCCAACCCGTTCGCAAGGTTTGCATTATAAACTTCTTTGAATTTTTCACGAGTCAAATCCCAGTCTTCCGAGGGAGTTACCTCTCGTGCGAAGTAGTACCGCAGAGCATCTTTTCCGTACTCCGCAATAAATTCACCGGGGCTTAAAACATTCCCGAGAGTTTTCGACATTTTTTTACCGCCGGAATTTACAAATCCGTGAACCAAGAGCTCGCGCGGGAGCGGAAGCTTTGCGGAAAGAAGCATTGCTATCCACAAAAGCGCGTGAAATCTCACAATATCTTTCCCGAGTACCTGAATGTCTGCAGGCCAAAAAATTTTAAATTTTTCTTCGTTATCGCTTCCGTAACCGAGTGCGGAAATATAATTTGAAAGGGCGTCGCACCATACATACATAAGCTGTGCTGGGTCATTGGGCACCGGAATCCCCCATGGAATTGCGCGCTCTGGGCGTGAAATGCTCACATCGCCCAAAACGCTTTCGCCTGAAGGACCAGCTATGAGCGCAATCATTTCATTAACTTTTGACTGTGGCGTTATCTTGAGAACACCCTCTTCCATAAGTCGCCTTATCTCCGAACCGTATTTTGAAAGTTTAAAAAAATAATTTTCTTCCTCAATGTGTTCGGGTGCGGTGTCGTGGTGTACGCATTTCCCGTTGACGAGTTCCTTTTCCGTAATAAACGCTTCGCACCCTACACAATACAACCCTTTGTATGTGCCTTTATAAATATCTCCAGCCTCTTCGAGCGCGCGCCACAGCTTTTTCGCTCCGGGCCAATGGAGTTCTTTGTCGGATGTGCGAATAAAAAAATCGTTTGATACGCCGAGCTCCCGGATAAGCGCTTCCATCTTTGCAACATTTTCGTTTACAAAAGCTTGCGGACCAAGATTTACTTTTTGCGCCGCGCGCACGATCTTGTCGCCATGCTCGTCAGAACCCGTTAGGAAAAAAGTTTTGTCTCCGACTGCGCGATGATATCTCGCTAAAATATCCGAAAGTATGAGCGTATATGTATGCCCGATGTGCAGTTCCGCATTCGCATAAAAAATCGGCGTAGTGATGTAGAATTTTTTCTCACTCATAAAAACATGATTAGGCAAGCAACCCCTTTTTGCGTTCTATGTCTTCCACGAGCTCCATAATTGCGGCGGCAACAGGGACAGAGATGAGGATACCCAAAAACCCACCGAGCTGTGCGCCGATAATAAGGGCTAGGATGACAAGGATTGGTGGAACACCGACGACTTTTCGTACGACCAGCGGATAAATAAGGTGACTTTCAAACTGCTGAACGAGAAGATAAAATCCTGCAACAACAGCCGCTAATGTCGGACCTCCAACCGTAGCAGCCAGTATAACGCCTGGAACTGCGGAGAGAATCGGACCGAACACTGGAATAATTTCCAAAACACCTGCAAGAAGAGCGAGCGACATAGCGTACGGCACGCTAAAAATAGTGAGCCCGAGATACACGAGCACAAAGATGAGGACGCCGAGGAGCAGCTGCCCTTGCATCCATTTTCCAATCTTCGCCTTTGAGCGTTCCCATAAATTTATCGCGTACTCCTCGTTTCCAAACGGAATGATAATTCGCAAAAAATTTTCAATGCCGCGCTCCTGCATCGCAAAATAAAACGACAGAACAACAATAAGCACAAAACTAAATATACCTCCAAAGATTGCGCCAGCGGCGCCAAGCACTCCTTGGCTTGCAGTAGCACCGCCTGAAATTTTACCGAACAAATCTTCGAGTGCCGGATTTACAGAGGAAACGGCGGCTTTGTTGTCACCCCAGAAAGTATTAGACAAAATATTTTTATCACCTAAAATGTTTTTATCGACAGACTGTATCATCCCGGGGAGTTTTTGGGTAATATCCGATGCCTCGTTTATAATCGGCGGCACAAACCCGATGATGAGACTGAGGAATACTCCGGCAATACCAACATACATCGCAAGCACGGCGGGAATACGATGAATGCGAAAACGTGAAAGAAATTTGATTCCCGGTTCAATAGATGAAGCAAGGATAACCGATGTGACGATAACCATCACAAGGTCGCGCAAAATCCATAGCACCCATGCGCCCAAAAAGATGGCGACAGATTTTACAACAGTACCGGCGGTAATAGAGATGACAGTATCTTTTTCCTGACCTTTCATATGGACATCATAACACAAAGAAGGCTAGAATTTAAGAAGTGACTTGAGCGCTCCGCTGTCCTTGGTAGGACCAATAAGCGCAAGGTTCAAGTTTTTCTCCACAAAAATCTTCTTGGCAATTTTACGCACGTCTTCCGCCGTCACTGCGCGAATGAGGCGTTCGCGCTCTTTTGGGGTGCGTATTTCACGACGGAGCACTTCTTGTGTGCCGTAATACTCTGCAAGGTCGTCTGATGACTCAAGTCCGAGATACATCATCCCAACTAAATGCTCCTTTACCTTTGCAAGCTCGCCCTCGGAAACGAGGCTGTCTTTCAATTTCGCAAGCTCGCCAATAATAGCGCGCAGGACTTCTTCGAGGCGGTTATTTGCAACACCTGCGGACACGGCAAAATATCCGCTGTCGGTGGATGCTCTGTTTCCGGCATTCACATAGTACCCAACTCCCATTTCGTCCCGGATTTTTCTGAAAAGTCGCGATGACATTCCGCTCCCGAGCACGCCGCCCAAAACAGCGAGAATCAGATTGCGCGCATCATACACGGGAAACGACCTCACTCCGAGAACAAGGTGCGTTTGGTCGGTTTCTTTAAACCGCGCTCTGACATGCGGCTCTGACTGCGTGTCGCGCGTTTTTTTCTTGCCTATCTTTTTGTTTTCGGCAATCCCATTAAAACTTCTTGCAATTTCTTTGAATGCGCGCGCAGAATCTATGTTTCCGGAAACTATCACGGTCGTCGCGCTCGCCACATAGTGCGCCTTGCGATATGCCACGAAATCTTTGCGGGACATTTCGCGCACAACATCGCGCTCGCCGGTAATAGTCCACCCAGCCGGCTGGTCGCCATAAAGAAGATTCATCCATACTTCGTGCACTTTTTGCATCGGCATATCGTCGTACATATTTATTTCGTCCACAATCACTCCCTTTTCTTTTTCTATTTCATCTTCTTTGAGAAGCGGGTTTATGTACAGGTCTGAAACAACATCGAGAAGTTTTGAAAAATCCATTGCCTTTCCTTTTGCGTAGTAGCCCGTAAACTCCTGTCCGGTAAATGCATTGTATTCGCACCCGAGCGTATCAAGCTCTTTTGAAAGGTCGCTCGTGTTGGGGCGCGTGGTCGTCCCTTTGAAACACATATGCTCCAGAAAATGCGAGAGTCCGTTCTTCTCTTTGATTTCGTACTTCGAACCCGTCTCCACAAGGACGAGCACCGTCACGGTCGGATTATCCGCCATCGGAACCGCGATCATACGCATGCCATTGGGTAATGTTTTTTTCTTGAATTTCATAGTGAATGAAGTGTAGCACACGAAGCAGGCAAAAGAAAAACGGCTCGATTTCTCGAGCCGTTTTGAACACAACAGCAATTAGCGTTATCTATTTTTCGGGACCAGAAATCTTTCCTTGTCTCCCTTTATGTCAAACATATCAAATCCGTCTTTGTTGCTCACGCACACCCGAAGTTTACTGGTCTTATCGCGAACAATTACAACATCGTGTTTACCGAATATCATCTCACCCTCAATGGGATAAATGATTTTCGGCATCTCTTTTTCGGTAAGCATTCGCCCTTTACCGGCATAGTAAGCGCTAAAGAACGCCAGAATCCCAAAAACAGCGGCGGGTATAAAAAACCTCAAGTCGGATTGAGTTACCGCCACGACAATAAAAAGCACGCACAGTGAAGCGGTAATTAGGGCATGTTTCGTTGCGTACCTCCAGAAGTTGTCAAGAAAAATCAGTAGAACCAAACCTTAAAAAGCTGCTTAAAATATAGCGTTTTTAAGGTAATTTGTCAATTCACTGATTTGGAGGCGCTGTTGCGTGCCGGTGTCGCGGTCGCGGACAGTGACAGTGTCTTTGTGCTCTGGAGTTTCACCGAGCGTATCAAAATCAATCACAATGCAAAATGGCGTGCCGATTTCATCCTGACGGCGATAGCGCTTGCCCACATTACCGTTGTCGTCCCACATTATTTGGGGAATTTCTTTTTTAAGCATTGCGTACACTTCGCGCGCTTTTTCCACAAGCTCGGGTTTGTTTTTAAGGAGCGGAGAGATGGCGGCTTTGATGGGAGCCACGCACGGATGAAACTTCAAGTACTCGCGCGGGCTGTCGCCCATCGTATCTTCGGTGTATGCGGAAAGAAGCACGGCAAGCATAGTGCGATCCAAACCAAACGATGGCTCTATTACGTGCGGCATAAACTTTTCTCCAGCTTCCTCGTCGCGATACGACAAATCCACTTTGCTTGCCTCGCTATGACGCGAGAGGTCGAAGTCGGTGCGATATGCAAGACCGTAAAGCTCTTTTTGTCCGAACGGATAATCAAATTCGAAATCAATCGTGCGTTTTGAATAGTGCGCGCGGTCTTCTATCTCCACCTCGTGCACGCGCGCGCGGTCAATGCCAACCACATCAATCCATGTGTTCATCGCCACGCGCCATTCTTCAAATGCGCGCGACCAATCGCTTTCCTTTACAAAATATTCAATCTCCATTTGCTCGAGTTCGCGCAAGCGAAAAATAAAATCACGCGGTGTGATTTCGTTCCTGAATGCTTTGCCGACCTGCCCCATGCCAAACGGCATCTTTGGATGAAACGAGTCTACGACATTTTTAAAATTGACAAACATTCCTTGTGCCGTTTCAGGTCGAAGGTACGAAATAGACGACGAGTCTTCCATCGCGCCGACGCGCGTACTAAGCATCATATTAAACTGTCGCTCCGCGCCAGTGGTACCGCCACAGGCGGGACACTTTGTCCTGTCTTCAAGCTGGTCCGCGCGAAAACGCTTTTTGCATTTTGTACATTCGACAAGCGGGTCCGCAAAGCCGGCAACGTGCCCTGTCGTTTCCCATACGCGCGGGTTCATCAAAATCGCCGCATCCATACCGTACATATCATCACGGCCGTCGACAAACATCCTCCACCAGAGATTCTTGATATTATTTTTAAGCGCGGTGCCAAGAGGACCGTAGTCGTAAGTTCCCGCGAGTCCGCCATAGATTTCGGACCCTTGGTAAATAAAACCGCGGCGCTTGCAGAGCGACACGAGTTTTTCCATCATATCCGCGGGATATGCCTTCTTTTCTTTTCCTTCTGTCATAATCCCTAATTTACCACATTTGCATCATTTGGGCTAAATTGCGGGTCAGACGAAATGTTAGTCGTCAAAGCCGGCTTCTTGTCGTTTATTTCTGTTTTTGTGAAGTCATCCGTCCCCGCCAAAGATGTATCTCCAATGAGAAACGGTGCACTGTTAATCTGGCTCACGCTGGGCAAAAGTGAAATCTGAAATGATGTGTCGCGCGTTCCTCCTGATGGGATGCGCCCCACATTCCATGTTATCTCTCTCGTGCTCTCGTTATATGCAACATCCTCGCCATCCGGGTAAACTTTTCCGAGCCACTTCACATAAATAGGCAACGATGTCTTTGCCAATACATTTGAAACGCTGTTCGAAGAGTTGCGCGCCGAAAGCGATATGGTGTACATCGTTTCTTTGTCTGCCTGCGGCGGGATTGGGCCGGTATTTTCGAATGGTCCCGAAAAGTAGAGTCCGCGCGCGGTAATACGCAAGTCCGTCTCAAACTTTACGCTACGCGTCGCGAAAGTCGTGATGTCCTCGGAAGCGCTTGCCTCCGAAATGCGCCGAGCGGTCGCGCGCACTTCAAAAATCATTTGCGGGTTTTTTATAAGACGAGCCGCTTCAACACCGAGAGCAATTGGAGAAAAACTAAAACTTACGATGCCGCGCGCACCCGGGTCAAGAGACGCGAGCTCGCGCGCACCCGTCTTGTCCCAAACGATAGTGTTGTCAACCGACCTGTAAAAACCGCCGCCTGACGCATAAATGGAATATCGATCAAGTATCCCGCCTTTTAATCTAACCTCGATTACCGCGTCAGAAACTCTTGTGGGATTATTATTCTGCCAAAGCACCTCAACTTTCACCCCTTTGCCGAGGGACGCGACATTGTTCTGTGCGCGGTTATTATTTACAACGAGGTCAATCCCTAAAACCGACTTCGTAATGACACTCAATTCAGTGGTTGCATTATACACAACGCCAATAAGGCGCTCGTCTTTTGCGCTTGGAGTTCCAAGAGAAATCTTTGTGACCTTTTCCTCGTTTTCTTGCCCTTCAATAATTCCACGAATTTTTATGGTGCGTTTTTCTTGAGGCGAAAGCCCTGAAATACTCCATGTGTTTTCGCTGTACGAAGGGGCCGGATCGGCGCTTAAAAAGCTGAAGCCGGAAGGATACGCCGCAGAAATGACGAGTGTGCTGATTGGGTCCTTGCTGTTTGAAGCGACTTCTATCGCAAGATTAACCTCTTGCCCCGAACTCACTTCTTTGAGCATCTTCAGTTTTACGTTGACCGGCGATGATGCGATTTTTATCAAATATGTTTTTGATTTTTTAAGTATTGCGTTCGAGCCAGACATGCGATACTCAAGAGTCACGGATACTTCTTTATTTGTGTTATTCTCGCCGTATAAAAGCGCGCTCACGCTTGAGGTCAACGACTGTCCGGGAGTAATTGCGCCGAGATTCTTAGAAGTGCGCGGAAGCTCCGCGCTGTCTCCGACAGAATAAAACCCTGTGGGGTATTCCACAAAAAGCGTTGCCATTTCAACGGAAACTTTGTTGTCATTTGTTATCGTAAACTTTGTTTCAAACGGCTCCCCTCCGGAAACGGTTAAGGGCGCCGCAATATCAATCGCGATGTTTTCTCCGGAAATGATGTTCGAACCGCGCCACCAAATAAATCCGGCAACTATTGCCGCGATGACAAAAAAACCTATCGAGATTTGAACAAATTTTTTCATTATACGATGTTTTTCTTCAACGCTGAATCCTTTGTCCAAAAATGAAGTTGTGTCCTCCGCCTCACCCCACGCGGGCGCTGGTGCTGCCTCTTTGCGCGGCACAATATCCTCTATTGTGTGTGTTTTAAAATCTTTCGCATAAAGCTCTTTTTCTAGCTCTGCAATTTTATTTTTTACATCGTCCGCCATCCTGCCATTGTACCACGACTAAAGGTGTGAAGCACTTAAAGCTTCGTTGATTTGAGAGAGAACCATGGGGCGGATTTTTTCAAACTCCTGCAGAATCTCCCCAGAGTATGGAATAGGGCTCAAAAATTTTTCATACCCTTTGGGGTCTAAATACCCCAAATGCGCAAGCACGCGAAGCGATACAAGTGTTTCAAAAGATAATACGAGCTCGCTATTAATCTCCCATGTTTCCAAAAAATCCGACACCGCGACAATCTCCTCAAAAAGTTCTTTGTTACGCCATTCACCATGGAGAAACCTCGACAAAAGCGAGCAAAAACTTGCGAGGAGTTTTATGCGTATTGAATCTTCTTTTACGAGGTCGAGTGGGCGCCATGCCCCGGCGCTTACAATTCGCCATACTTCTTTTCCACGCACAAAATCAACCGAAACCATGGATAGGTCTTGGAGCGTGTAGCGAAGTTTTGACTTCCCTTCGCGCACCGACTGCGCCGTGGCGCCCACTAGACCTAACTCTTCGGTAAAAATTTTGTAGAAACGATTTGATTCCCCTGCGGGTCGACTGCTCAAGATTATTCCGCGCGTATGATAGATATGGTGCGACATGGGAATAGATGGTTAGCCACTAGCAACTAGGGGTTAGTGTTACTTTTTCAAAAAAAATGCGAAAGAGATGCCGTTTATATCAATGGCTTCACCCGGAGCTTCTCCGAATACAACCTCGTGAACAAGTGCGGTCTTTTTTAGTTCATCCATAAATTCTCTCACAATATCACGGCCCTCGTCGGTGGTTTTAATATGAAGAGTAACAATATCCGATGGATCAAGTTTAATCTCTTTGCGGAGCTCTTGAATACTACGGAGTAGATCGCGAAACTGTCCTTCGCGTTTAAGCTTGGATGTGATATTCGTATCAAGAATCACGTCTTCGGGGATAGCGCCGTCAAATGAGACTTCTTTCACATTTATTTCGTCCTCAATGAGAGAGATGTATCCATCCTTGTCTTTGAGTGATGAATCTTTAATCGTAAGACGCGCGAGCGGTTGACGAACTTTTATCCCCGCCTTTGCGCGCACTTCAAGGGCGAGCGACACGGCATTGCGCGCGATAGCCATATATTTGAGTATTTGCTTGTCTGGCTCTGTGGACGATGGCCACTTTTCAAGGTGCACGCTTTCTTTCTCTCCTCCCGCGCGCAGATAAATATGGTCCGCGAGAAACGGCATTACCGGTGCGAGTAATTTTGAGAACTCAATAAGGACTGTGTGTGTAGTTGCGAGAGCGGACGCGCGGTCATTCTCGTTTTCAGACTTGAATCGGTCGCGCGAACGACGAAGATACCATGTCGAAAGATCGTCCACAAAAAGGCTGAGCGGTTTCACCGCGCGGTCAAGCTCATAGGCATCAAACGACTGAGACATCTCGAGCGTAATCTCAGCAAGGCGCGCGAGTATCCATTGATCAAGGATATTTGGCGCACCAGCCGCCGTACCGCCATCCTTTTTGTAAAGCTCATAAAATGAGAGAACGTTGGACAAACGCATAATAAATTTCTTTACCACTTCATCTGCGCCACGCCCCGAAAAAGCGAGGTCTTCAGCATGCACGATTGGTGATGCGAGCATATAGTAACGCATCGCGTCGGCTCCATACTGGTTCAAAATATCCTGCGGGTCCGGATAGTTTTTTCGGCTCTTTGACATTTTTTGTCCGTCTTCCGCAAGCACCATGCCGTTCACGATAACATTTTTAAACGGCGCCTTTCCAAAAAGTCCGACGGAAAGAACCATAAGGGAGTAAAACCATCCGCGCGTTTGATCGACGCCCTCGGCAATGAAATTCGCAGGAAAATTTTTTTCAAAAAGTTCCTTATTTTCAAACGGGTAATGAAACTGCGCATACGGCATTGAGCCGGACTCGAACCAGCAATCAAACACATATGGCACGCGGGACATACGTCCGCCGCATGTACATGACACTTCCACCGTATCTATGTACGGCAAATGAAGGTCAAATTCAAAATCGGCATTGTGCGGGAACGGCGCGTAGTCAATATCAAGCACCTCGCCCGTTGCAATAAAATCTTCGCGGTCGCCGCGCATTGAGGCAGACTCGGGGGCGGTCGCGCCGCGCGATCCGGAAGCGACCATCCATACCGGATATTCGTGCGTTACGATCAAAATAGTCTTTCCTTTGTATTCGTTTTCAAGCTGTGATACGAGGTCCATCACGCGTCGTTTTACATCAAGGAGATTTTCCCCTCCATTCGGGCGCTTAGTAATCTTTTCCGCAACAGAAGCAAAATGTCCGCGATATAGGGCGATTGGTTTCCCGTCAAAAACGCCCGTATCGATTTCTTTGACGCGCTCGTCGACGATAATCTTTCGCGTGTCAAAACCAATCACCCCGGCGACAATTTCCGCAGTTTGCTTAGCGCGCACAAAAGGCGAAGTGATTATGATGTCAATCTCCTCTTCTAAAAGTTTTTTACCGGCCTTCTCCGCCGAAACGCGCCCTTTTTCCGTCAAGCTATATGAAGCGCTTCCGTCGATTTTTGAGCTCACAATACCGCGCGCATTGCTCTCGGCCTCGCCGTGTCGCATTACGATATACTTGTTGCCGGACTTCTTTGTGTGTTCGGCAAGCTCCGCGCGCGAGCCGAGCACTTTGCGTTCACCGCATTCTCCGCACTCCCACACAGGAATAGGCGCGCCCCAAAAACGCGAACGAGAGATAGCCCAGTCGCGCGCTCCTTCAAGCCATTTTCCAAAGCGCCCGTCCTTCATATTTTTTGGCACCCATGAAGTGCCGGCATTTTCTGAAAGCAAGTTGTCTTTAAGCGCGGGCACTTTTACAAACCACGACTGCGCCGCGTAGTTGAGGAGCGGTGTGTCGCAACGCCAACAATGCGGATACGCGTGAATTATTTTTTCTTTTGAAAATAACGCCCCTGTGACAGCAAGATGTTTGATAATTAAAATATCGGTCGCTTGATGTCCATCTTTTTCCTCTGCCTTTGGTTTTACTGAAACGCCTGCGAAGTCGCGGACTTCTTTTTTCATTGTGCCATCCATCCCCACATGCTGAACGAACGGCAAATTTTCGCGCGCGCCAAGAGCCATATCGTCCTCGCCAAACGCAGGCGCGATATGCACCACGCCGGTGCCGCTCTCCATTGTTACAAATTCCGCACCATATATTTTCCATCCGTTTTCGCGATTTGGAAGTGTGCCCTGCGACGCGTAATAGTCAAAGACGGGTTTATATTCCGTACCAATGAGACCCGCGCCAGTAATCCGCTCAAGAACCGTATGCTCTTTGCCCGCAAACACAGTTTCCACGCGCGCGGCCGCGAGGATATATTGTTCATCCCCCATTGCCACCTTTGCGTATTCCTCGTCGGGATTTACCGCAAGCGCGACATTGCCGGGAAGCGTCCATGGCGTCGTTGTCCATGCGAGAATATATATTCCGGGGTCCTTCGCAAGTTCAAACTTTACCGTCACCGAAATATCCGTGATATCTTTGTATCCGAGCGCGATTTCGTTGTTTGAAAGTGTCGTCTCACACCTCGGGCAAATATGCATTGACTTGAATCCTTGGTATACGAGCCCTTTTTCATAAAGCGTTTTGAACGCCCACCACACGCTCTCGGTGTAATTTGCGTCCATCGTGCTGTATGAATGCTCCATATCAATCCACCTGCCGATGCGTGGAATCATTTTTTTCCATTCAGTATCATAACGATAGACCGAACTGCGGGCCGCCTCGTTAAATTTTTCAACACCATAGGCCTCGATATCTTTTTTATGCCCGAGCCCAAGTTCCTTCTCGATTAAATTTTCAATGGGGAGTCCGTGGCAATCCCAACCCCACACGCGACGCACATAGCGCCCGCGCATCGTTTGGTATCGCGGAATTGCGTCTTTTATGGTGCTGGCTAGAATATGTCCGTAGTGCGGAAGCCCCGTCGCAAAGGGCGGACCGTCGTAAAAAATAAATTCCTCGCCGCCTTTCGTTTGCTCAAGCGATTTTTCAAAAATATGCGCCGACTGCCAGCGCGCAAGGGTTTCCTCCTCGCGTTTTGCGATATCCGAGAGTTTTCGCTCTGGTTTATTCATATTCTCTCAGAATACCAGATGTGGGGCACACGCGCAAAAACTACATTCTATCCGGAGAATGTATGCCGAGAAGAGCGAGGGTCTCTGCGAGGGTCTCTTTTGCGCGAATGGCGAGAGCGAGCGCGGCAGTGTTCACGCCGTCGTCGTTTATTATACGCACATCGCGATAAAAAGCATTGGCGGATATGGCAAGCATCGTTGCGTAACTCGTAAGCGCCTGCACCGCGTATTCGCGGGCGACATGCATTACCACTTCGGGAAATTCAGTAATTTTTGAAGCAAGGGCTCGAGCGGATGGAATTTGAACAACATCTGCAAATTTATTCGTGCGGCCTTCTTTCACACCTCGCACTTTTTCCACGATTGAAACTAAGCGCGCATGCGCGTATTGCGCGTAGTACACAGGATTTTTTTCTGATTGCTCTCGCGCAAGCGCCATATCAAATGTCATTTGTGTCGAGAGCGCTTTCTCATTGAAAAACCATCTCACGATGTCGATTCCGAATTCTTCCACAAGGTCGCGGAGCGAAACAACATTCCCTGCGCGCTTGGACATTTTTTTTGAAACGCCGCCATCTGAGAGCGATACGAGCTGTGCGATAAATACGATGGGTTGGTCAGCAGGGCGAAGCGATTTCGGCCAGCCGAGCATTTTCCCGACCGCTTGCATTCTTTTGACATGCCCATGGTGGTCCGCCCCCCACACGTCGATGACAGTTTGAAATCCGCGATCAAATTTATTTTGATGATAAGCAATGTCTGCTACGAAGTAGGTCATAGTGCCATCAGAGCGTACTACCACACGGTCTTCGTCGTCGCCGTATTCCGTGGTCTTCAACCACACTGCTCCATCTTTTTCGTACGTAAGATTTTTTTCTTTAAGAAGCTCGAGTATCTTATCGTTTGCCCCGCTCGCGCGAAGCTCTTTGTCTTCGGAATACCACACGTCAAAATGCACACCCAAACCTTCTTCTATAAACTTGCGGTTACTTGCTTGTATCGCGCTCGCGAGTTTCGCACCAGCTTCCTCTTCGGAATTCCCTGAAAAATCGAGAGCGCGCATTTTTTCTTCGAGCTCCGGAGTTTTGTACTGTTCCCCTGTTCCAAGTGCCGTCTTGCCGAGCTCGCGAATCTGATTGCTCTCACGCGAGTCGTTAATATAAAATTCGCGCGTCACGTTCGCACCAGCTAAAGCAAGCACGCGTGCAAGCGTGTCGCCAAAAAATGCAGAGCGTCCGTGTCCGATGTGGAGCTCGCCTGTTGGATTTGTTGAAATAAATTCAATATTCACCATCTCTCCCGTTTTTACAAAGTCCCGGACTTTGTAAGTTGCTTGTTCGAGCGCGCTGTCTGAAAGGAAAAAGTTTATAAACCCCGCGCCGGCAACTTCAATTTTTTCAATATCACCTGACGAGGTTTCAAGAATTTTTTCAACAAGTTTTCCCGCAAACTCGCGCGGTGAAACGCTGATTTTTTTGCCGTACACCAAAGCAGCATTTGTTGAATAGTCGCCGTGCAATGAATCCGCTGGGCGCTCAAGCGCGACCTCTGGCGACACAACCCCCATTGCCTCGAGCGCCTCGATAATTACTAATTCGATTCTTTCTTTCATAATAAAATAAAGGTTCCCCGCGGCAAGCCGACGGTGTATTGTCGGAGCTCGCTTTTCATTCAGCAGAATGACTCTTGGAGTATTCGCACTTTCTCACCGCAAGCGGTGAGATATTAAACCTATATTAACTCCTCGGCTCGAAA
>JACRKU010000014.1 GCA_016215205.1 Candidatus Yonathbacteria bacterium
AGGAAATCCGCTCACTATATCTTGGCGGTCTTGAAGTAATCCGCCTTGAACTCGCCATTTATGGTTATAGAAAATAGCTCCGTCTTCAGGAATAAGACGCATCATCTCTGACAAACATTCTTTTTGCCAATTCACATATTCTCCGTGTGGCATACAATCATCGTGATGACTATATCCTTTTTGGAGTGCGGCATTTGCCCACTTTCCACCACGCCCATCTTTCATACCATTACCAGTTGAGTTTTTAAGATTGTAGGGTGGCGAAGTAATAATTAAATCAACCATTCCATCTGGAATCTTTTTCATCACACGAACCACATCTCCGCAAATAATTTTATTTAAAAAATCTTTAGGATATTTCATAGGTTATTTTTTCTTCTGGCTTCTGCCAACTTTAAGAAATTCCCTCACGTCTTCATCGGTGAATCTCCACTTGCCCTGCTTTGAACCCTTCAACTTTCCGCGCTTCAAGTAGCGGAAAATTTGCCGTTCCGAGCATTTGAGAAGTTTTGCGACCTCTGGGATGGTATAGATTTTCATATCATTAAAATTGCCCAAATTATGTTTTCATTTTACCAAAAAACTGAAAAGAAGACAACTTTTGTCATAGTGAGCTTTTACCTGTGGATAACGTTTTTATCAATCTATAGCGCGGGATAGCGCACAATAACCCCCTTGCCATTGACTCTGATGTTTGCGGTTTGATAAAATTAAAATGTAATCCTGTTTGAGAGGGCTTAACGTTTTCTCAAACCTATACTTCGGTAAGACGAGGTATCAGTATCAGACCGATAAGGGGTCTGCTGGGCAGGGAACATTGAGAAGCTGCCATTTCATCTCACAGTTGTGGGGTGCGATGGCAGCTTCTTCTGCTATCAAGCCGCAACTATGAGAGTTGCGGTTATTTTATTTCCGCGCAGAGGCGGCTGGGCAAAATAACGTAAGGCCTGTTGCTGGCTTTACGGGGTCGCCAAGCCCAGTGGCGCACTCTGTGAAGCCAATAGCAGGTCTTTTATGTTGAGCGATAAAGCACTACAAGATTTCAAACGGATTTTCCGCGAAGAAAAAGGCGCGGAGCTTTCGGATGAGGAAGCGATAGAAGAAGCTATCGCACTTTTAACATTCTACGATACCGTGTATCGCCCAATAAAGAAGGAATGGCTGGAGCAATACTTTCAAGCCCATCCCGAAGAATTAAACGACTATGGAAGCGATAGAAAACATTCTTAATAAACGCAAGTGGCAGCCGCCTCAATCCAATCTCAACACGCTTGAAGGTTTGCCTATACGCCTGCCAGTAAAACAGACGCGGCTTTACCTTGATAACGAGTATTACGAGGGCGGCTATGCTGCAATGTTTCCGCATAGTATTACAACAGTTTATGGTTGGCTCGCGCGGCGCGCGAAGCAAACAACTCAAATCTGTTATCCCTCTGCCAAAGACATAATGGAGCGTTGCGGCATCACGAATCGAAACACAGTTTTTGAAGCATTAAAGTTGCTGGAGGCCTACAACATCATCTTCATCGTTCATCGCTCAAAGGGGCACGTGCCGAATGTTTATGCTCTACTTGATTCAACTCATTGGAAACCTATCAACAGTACCAATTTTGATACTGTTATGCAGACGATGAGAAGGAAGCGAACGGTATCAAATGAATCTGTCCAACAGTATCAAAATCAATTGTCCAACAGTGGCACTGGTGAGACACGAAGTCATATAACGGAATCAAATAATAAAATCAAAGCAGATTTAATTAAGAAAAAAGAAGAATCGGAAACCGATAAGAAGACGGAAACCATTAAAGGGGAGGTACTTCAACGCTTATCAGCAGCAACGAAGTCAGTGGTAGCTCCGCACTTCCGTGAAGAAGACATCATCGCTACGCTCGTGGCGTTCGAGGAAAGCGGAATGTCAGCAAAGGATGTCGGCTACAAACAACTAATCGAAGCGTTATTGAAGAGCGGTGCAATTCTCAAAAAAGAACTGCCGTCGTGGATAAACATAAGACGATGAATAAAATCTCCACTTATATGTTCAATTCCCCTGTGAGTAATTATCCCCTTGTCTTGGATTGTCAGGGTGGTATAATACAACTGTACCCCAATACGTTAGCTTTTCAGCATAAAGCGGCATCTTGCTGCCAATCGCTGAAAAGCGTGTTGGGGTACCAGCAGGGTGTCGCTTTTTGTTTCGATAACTGCTGGCGAGATATAACTATGACTACCCTAAACTTCAAAACTTATTTGTCAAAACTCTGGACAGTACCAGTCAGTATTGCCCTTGCACTACTATTTTTTCAAAGCATCTGGCTTGCCTATGGTATCGGATTGTTTATTGTCGCAATAAAGGCATCTGCTGAAATGAGAAAGCTCATTAAGGATTTGACTGAATCTCACCCCGTTGGTTTGCGAGGCGAAGCGGAAATGGCGGGAGCGGCTGGAATAACTTTTCGATGGCTTCTCGCGTACACCGCCTTGTTCGTGTTCTTGATTATTCCCATCGTCTATAACGTCCATACAAAAACAAATATCAAACTTCTCTCGCGGGATGCGGAGCGTTTCATTGAAAGAATTATTGATGACGGCAACAGTCGTGATGACCGTAATTGTTATATGGGTGCGTGTTAATTTAGTTTATGCAAATCAACAATCAACAACTCAAATACTTTATCTATTGCCGCAAGTCCACCGAAGACGAAGACAGGCAGATATTGAGTTTGGATTCGCAGAAAAAAGAACTTGAAGAACTGGCAGCACATTTGGATTTGAGGGTCATCAAGATATTCAAAGAATCCAAGTCAGCCAAAGAACCAGACAAACGCCCCGTGTTTGCCGAGATAACTGCACGTATTAAGTGTGGCGAGGCGCAAGGTGTGCTCTGTTGGAAACTTGACCGATTGGCGAGAAACCCCGACGAGGCGGGTAAAATCATTGGGATGCTTCAGCGCGAGGAGATTAAGCACATCAGAACGCACGAGAAGGACTATCGCCCAGAAGACAACTCACTGCTTTCATACGTGGAGTTTGGCATCGCCAATCAATACATCAGGGATTTGAGCAAGAACGTGAAGCGCGGACTCAAAGCGAAACTCGAAATGGGCTGGTACCCGTCTCGCGCCCCTCTTGGTTATTTGAACACCGAGCGCAGCGAGGACAAGGGCAGAAACTGGATTCTCAAAGACCCAGAACGGTTTGATATGGTGAAGCAGATGTGGCAGATGATGCTCACAGGCAATTATACCGTGATGCAGATTCTCAACACCGCTAATAAAGAATGGAAACTAAAAACTCGCCCAACGAAGCGACACGTGGGATTGAAGCCGCTTTCGCGGAGCAACATCTATAACATCTTCACCAGCCCGTTCTATTATGGCTGGTTTGAATATGGCAAAGGAGCCGATAAACAGCTCTACAAAGGCAAACACGAGCCAATGATTACCGAGGAGGAGTTTGACCGCGTGCAGAAGATTCTTGGACGCCAAGGCAAGCCGCGTCCGAAGCAGCACCGCTTTGCTTTCACGGGTTTAATGGTCTGCTCGAACTGTGGAGCAATGATAACTGCCGAGGAAAAGATTAAGCGACAGAAAAACGGCAACGTGCACACCTATATCTATTACCATTGCACTAAACGCAAAGATGCGAACTGCCCAGAGAGGATGATTGAGCTTTCAAAGCTAAACGCGCAGATTGATGAAGCCATCGGACAATTCACCATTTCCGACAGATTCCATAAGTGGGCAATCGAGTACTTGCACGAGCTACGTAAAAACGAAGCTCAAAGTCAGCACGCGGTTTTTGATAATAAACAGAAGATTTTGAGCGATACTACCAAACGGCTCACGGTATTGCTCGATAAGTACACCTCATTAGAGAACACAGGCGGACAGCTTATCAGCGATTTTGAGTATCAAACACTCAAAACACGTTTGCTCAAAGAAAAGGCGGACATCGAAAGCGATTTGAAGACACAGGGGAAAGCTCTCGAAGATTGGTTAGAAATGTCCGAGAGGACATTCAACTTTGCACGCTACGCTCGCATCTGGTTCAAACAGGGCGACAGAGACATTAAACGCGCCGTCTTCGCTTGCCTCGGTTCACACTTCTACCTCGGCGGGCAAAATGTAAGTATAGAATGGCGTAAATCGTTTAGTTTAATCTTCGAAAAGCTGCCGCAAGCGGAAAAGGAACTTACTGCGGTTCGAACCTCCAAAAATGCCGATAATAAACGACAAATCGCCGTTATTGCGGCGACTTGTCCTACTCTGCGGAGGCGGTGAGATTCGAACTCACGATACCTTGCGGTATGCCGCCTTTCCAAGGCGGTGGAATAAACCACTATCCGACGCCTCCGCTTTGGTGCCGGGGCATGCTTTCCAAGTTTACCCAAGCACCAATTCACCGTGTTTGCTGACTGATGCCGTGAATCGAGCTGCGTGCATAATACCCCACGCTCTACCGTATTCAAAATTGGTGCAGGGGCGGTGCACTAGACCGCTATGCGACGCCTCCAATTTTATTTACTGCGCTCGACCAAGAAACTCTATCAAAATTCAGACTGGCATGCACGCGATGATTAAAAAATCGGGCCTGCCATGCGGCAGGCCCGGTTCTCATTCCGACGATCCTACTCTTTCTTCAGCTTCTCTTTCCATGACACTTTCGTTTGTTTGTTCTTGTTTGCGCAATGCGCGTCCGACGGGAGCCGATTCCACCATCTGTTTCTCGTCTGTGGATGCACTGCCTTGCGGCCCCCCTCAAAGCCGGAGTTATCGGAGCCACTACTGAAAAATCTGCCGTCGACGAAAGCATTTTGGGAAGAAAGGGAATCTAAGGTGCGCAGAACGTTCTTTGCCATCGCAATCCTCCTGATATCGGTGGTTGATTTTAGAGTCGGAATTACTAATCCGAGGTAGAAAATAGCATGCGCAGTCGCTCGCGTCTAGCCACTTATTCACGCCTCCTGGTTAAGAAGCGTTTGATGCGATCGGGAATCGGCGGCCGCATCGGAATGCGGCACTACATGCTGCTATTTTTGAAGCAAAGCTTCAATTCTTTTTTGAATGGGCGGGTGCGTCGAGAATAATCGTCCAATCCAAGCGCCAGCATCGGCGAACTTCGGCCCGAAAGGGTCACCGATGAAGA
>JACRKU010000015.1 GCA_016215205.1 Candidatus Yonathbacteria bacterium
CGGCATAGACGATCCGTTGGGGAGCGTGTACGGATTTTTGGGCTGGGAGTCTCTGCCGTCTATTCCGGAACTCGGCGAGACGCCGAACTATTCAAAGATCACGCTCAAAACTTTGGCGAATCTTTTTGTCGCGCTCTACGATGCGAAGTATATCAGCATAGAGCATTCAAATAAAATTTTTGGTTATCTGGCGAATACGCCGTTTAACGATAAGGTTGATGCCGGCGTGCCGGATGATGTCGTAGTGGCGCACAAGATCGGTGTCGCTGCGGCGGTAGAGACTTTTTCCGACTGCGGCATCGTTTACGCGCCGAATCGGAATTATCTGCTGTGTTTGGGCGCGAGCGGAGGTGATGAAAAAACCGCCGCGAAATTCATGGCGGAAGTCTCCGCCGCGGCCTATAAGTATGTGATCAATAATTAGAGAGGGGAAGTAGAACCTAGAATCTGGAAAGTAGACCTGCCAGCAACTCACTTAATTACCCCTTTCGCAATAATGAGCGATAGCTCATTATTGCGAAAGTTAGGGGAACGCTCTACTATATACTATATGTAGTGGATGACAGGTGGGAAGTAGAAAGTAGAATGAAGAAAATAGAAGCATGAAAAATCGGCTTGAAAATTGACGAGCGATGTTTATTTTGCTAACGTACAGATATGACAACAGCTCAAATTAACAACATTTTGAATAAAGGAATAAAAACGCAAAAGATCGGCAAAATGCCCGTTGTGGTTTTGCCTCTGCAGGTATTGGAGACCATGCGTGAGCGGTTTAGTATGCTTGAGGAGTATTACCAAATGAGCACTTCTAAAAATTACAAACAAAAAATCGCCCGCGCGCGTGCTTCAAAAAAAGAAATTTCAGCAAAAGATTTATATAAAAAACTTGTACTCGCCTAAATAATGAAGTACGATTAATAATATTATGGAGTAGAAATAATAAATATATGCGCAAAATTGATTTAAAAAATGTAGTTTGGAAAGAGGGCAAATATTATGTTGCTCAATGTCTGAACGTAGATGTTTCCAGCTTTGGTAAAACCAAAAAAGATGCGTTATCCGCTTTAGATGAAGCGTTAGAATTATATTTTGAAGATATAAAGATTCCGAAAGTGACGAAAATTGAAAAGCCGGAACTTGTCAAAATGTCAGTTTGTTATGCCTAAAAGTTATTCATCCACAGAAATCATTAAAGTTCTCCAGAAAAATGGCTTTAATTATATTTCACAAAAAGGTAGTCACGCCAAGTGGAGAAAAATTGGAAGTTCAACATTAACCGTAATTGTCCCAGCTGGGAAAAAAGAAATTCCTTTTGGAACCTTTAAATCAATTTTACGCCAAGCTAATTTGGTCGAAGATAATTTTAGGCGAAAATAAGTCAAATTTCTTTCTTAATATGCAACCACAAATCGTCGTACCGGATTATAAAGGGATTCATAACCAAAATCCTACAGAAACAAATGCTCGGCTTGAGAAATCAAAGTCGTATCGCGACCTGTCTACTATTATCATCTGTCCCACGCGCGGAGTCGTGCCGGCAAAGGTGGTACAATCGTGGATGGGGCTTATGCGCCCGATGAATCAAAAAGTCATTGGCCCGCTTTTTGCCATTGGTATGGAGGTGGGGGAGGCGTACAACAGTATGATAGAAATGATTCTGCAAAACCCAGAACTTTCCAAATGGAAATACATTTTAACCATTGAGGAAGACAATATGCCGCCACCGGATGGACTTTTGAAACTCTATGAGCACATGAATGAATACGATGTTATCGGCGGTCTCTACTGGACAAAGGGCGAGGGCGGACAGCCGATGATCTATGGCGACCCGAAAGTTGCCCCTGTTAATTTCATTCCTCAGATGCCACTTGTGGACGGCATACAGCCGGCAAATGGTCTCGGTATGGGGTTCAATTTGTTTAAGCTTGATATGTTTAAGGACGAGAAGATACAGAGGCCGTGGTTCAAGACGGTTCAAGAATTTTCGCCACAAAAGGGCGCTAAAATGTATACGCAGGATTTGTACTTTTATGAAAATGCGCTCAAGGCGGGGTACAAGTTTGCGTGCGACACGCGCGTGAAAGTCGGGCACTATGATTTTGCGAATGACATTGTGTGGTAAACTGGCAATGAACGTGATAATATAAAAGTATGAATACTGCCACTAAACAGACAATTAACTTACCCAAGGCAAGCGTTGGACGTCTTTTGGACGCCATGCGTTTTTTTGAGTTGGCGCAGGATGAAATTGAAGATTTTTTGGTCAGTAATAATAAAACCATCATTGCTAAAATTAAAAAAGCACACGGAGAACACCTGAAGGGTGAATCAAAGGACTTTCAGAATTTGCTAAAGAAATATGTATATAACTAGATACAATATACATTGCGCTCGTTCGGGAATCTCAGCAAAGACGCGGAGGGTCCTTGCTGGGTTCCACTCTCTCGCTTATGTATAGAATTGTGTATACTAGGGTTTTTGAGAAAGATATTAGCAAGCTTGATACTGCGATCGCGAAAAGGATTATTCTTAAAATATCAGAGTTAAGTTCCGGTTCGTACAATTTTCAATTCCTTAAATATTCGCCGAAAGGCACAGAAAAACTTTGCAAATTAAGAGTAGGTGACTGGCGAATATTATTTCGGCAGATCATAAAGGGGAAATGATAGTTCTTTATGCCGTTGAACATAGAAATAAAATTTATAAAAATTTATGAAATTAGATTTAGCATGCGGGCAAAATAAGCAACAAGGATTTAAAGGGGTGGACATCGCGCCGGGGCCGGGCGTGGACTTTGTGGTTGATCTTGAACAGTACCCATGGAAAGAGTTTCAGGATGATTCCATTGAGGAGTTTTACGCGAGCCACTATGTGGAGCATGTGGGCGACCTATTGAAGTTTATGGATGAGATATGGCGTGTTGCCATAGACGGCGCCAAAGTCACTTTTATCGCGCCCTATTACACGTCTATCAGGTGCTGGCAGGACCCTACGCACAAACGCGCCATTTCCGAGGCGACCTGGATGTATTTTAATCGCGAGTGGCGCAAGGCAAACAAGCTGGACCACTACCCGGTAGAATGCAATTTTGAAGTGACAAATATGGTCATTTTTTTCAACCCGCCGTGGGACAAAAAGTCAGAGGAGGCGCGACAGTTTGCTCAGCAGCACTATTTCAATGTAGTATCCGATATTATGGTGGAATTGAAAGCGGTGAAGTGATAGAATGATATTATGGTCACAGAAGAAAAAGAAGATGTTGTGAAGGGTGCTGGATGGCGCGGGTATCTTCGCAAGGCAGAGATTGCCGCGGTTGTGTTCCTCCTTATTATCATTGCGATCGTCGCCCTGTTTCGGGGTAGCACGCCGATAACGGTGACTTCTGAAAAGTACAAAATTACCGGGTCGTTTTCTGGCAATGCGTCCGCTTTAAAGCAGGTGGAAACGGAGCAGTTTGTCGTAACGGATATGGGGAAAGTGGAGGGCAGCGCAAAAGAAAATATATCTACTGCCAATCCAAAGATTTTTGAATCACCGGAGAATTTTAAATCATTTACTTATGACGCAACCGTTGGAAAAAAGATTGCTATTGCCGGCACATGCAAAGACACATATTACACACTCCTCATTTTTAAGAGTGGTGACGATTATCGCAAAGACCCGGCGCGGGCGTATTACAATACCGCATTTCCTTGCCCTGCGAGCGGTATTGTAACTCTTTCGGTGAATCTAAAGGATTTCAATCTTCCCTCCGGAAACTACTACCTATTCCTCGCTGATCAGGGAGAGAAGGGGAGTTGGTATAATCCAAGGTAGGGGGGTAGAATCTAGAAAATAGAATTTAAAAATAAATAACAATAATAAAATATGCAAACAAAAATAATTCTTATCCTTATTGTGTTGGTAACCGTCATATTTGGTGGAGCATTCTTTTTTGTAAAAGGCGGCCCAGCCTTTTTTCGTGGAGAAAAGGCGACATCGTGGTATGCGGTGCATTTGAGCAATGGACAGAATTATTTTGGCCATATCACAGAACTCTCCAGCGACAAGATTGTTGTTTCTGGCGCTTATTATTTAGAAAAGTATGAAATGGGGGACAGTACAGTCTCGCAAAGCAAAAATTTCTCTGTACAGCAGATGCCAAAGCAGGTGTATCAGCTTGTCAGGCAAGGCGATGACAAAAACACCATGACCGATAACACTATTTACATCAATCGTTCATCCGTTTTGTTTTGGGAAAAACTTTCCGCCGATTCGGAGGTGGTGAAATCCATTACAGGGGGAAGGAAGTAGCGGGGTAGAATCTATGGGCTATAAAATAGAACCATGAAAAATAATAAGATTGTAATTGGAGTTCCAGTTTTACTTTCCATTCTATTTTCTATTTTCTATTTTCTTCCTTCCGCCCTTGCTTTTGAGGCTACATCCACGACTTTTGAGCTTCATGCGGGGGATACCGAAAGTACGGTCGCTTCCTCAACTTCTGCGACATTTAGGTTGCATAATGCAGGCGGACAAAATGCCACCGCATCTTCGTCCTTGACCACCAAGTCGATTTCCTCCGGGATTTTGTATTGGCTGTATGGATTTTTTACGCCATCGTATGAACAAACCCACTATCGTTGGAGAAATGATGATGGTACCAATGAAACAGATGCGACCTTTCCTGTTAACGAAGACACACTCTACAATCAATTTCCCAAAAACACTGTAAAGCGTTTGAGGATTGAAATTTCAAACGAGGGGTGGACACGCGCCGGTACAGCCCCACAGCTTCGACTTGAAGTTGCGAGCACCACCACATGCGCATCGGGTACATATGCGCCTGTCTTGACCGACTACTCTGGACAATGGCACTTGGCCACATCCACTATTATCTTGACGGACCCTGTAGCAACTTCCAATGTCAGCGGAGGGCTTACGGACAGCAATATTGACTTTGTCGCTGGCCAGGTTAAAACAACCGGAAATACTACCTCCGCGATTACGCTTACTTCGCATGACTTTACTGAAGTGGAATTTGGGGTTATGGCTTCGAGCTCGGCTAATGACGGCGGCACTTATTGTTTTCGTTTGACGAACAATGGCTCGACGACAACTATGGCTTATACCGAGTCAAAATACGCAAAAGCAGTTATTGGGAGCGGGCTTTCAGCAACAGGGGAGCTTTATTCTGCAGTGTTTGACACGACCGCGACATCAACCCAAGGTCCGGCATATAATTCTATAATGTGGAATGGCACGGAAGGGGTGTCTACGGGGAAGATTCGTTTTCAGTTTGCGACATCAAATTCGTCGAGCGGTCCATGGACGTTTTATGGAAGCGCCGACAATGGAGCGACCTGCAATACGAGTGATTGGTATGACACGCTTACATCTGGAGCTGGCGGCGGTCCCGGCAAGCCGGTCGAGATTTGGTGTTCACCCTCACAACACAACAATCAGCGATACTTCCGCTATAGGATACAAATCTGTTCGGCTAATTGTTCGAGTTCCGGAACCGCAAGTCCTGTAGTCAGCGGAGTGGTGGTGAACTGGGCGCCGTAGGGGACAGAACCCAGAACCCAGAAGCCAGAAAGTAGAAATTAGAATATGGAATATAGAATTCAAAATTTAAAATTTAAAATTAAGAACTCAGGCATTAGTTTGCTGGAGCTTTTGCTCTACATTGCCATCCTGTCCGGACTTATGGTGGTTCTTTCGGACGCGTTCATTATGCTTTCAAAAGGGCGCGGACAGTCGGAGGCGCGAAGCGAAGTAAACAGCGCAATCCGTTTTTCTGCAGAGCTCATCAAGCAAGATGTTAAAAATGCTTCGGCTATCTCGACTCCCGCTCTCGGCACTCCGGCAAGCACACTTAGTCTCACGGTGTCTGGAGTGTCTGTCGTGTATGATATGTTGGGCGGGGCGCTTCGTCGCACTGCAAACGGAGTGGTTGCGACAACGACAGGAAGCGCCGTTTCTGTGGATGTGCCGACTTTTACGCGCCTCGAGAACTACAATACGGTTTTGGCCGCCACAACGACCGCGCTGCAAGTTGCGATGACGATGCGCTATAATTCTTCAAGTACTGATTGGGTGTATTCGGACAGTCTGCGCACGACAATAACATTCAGATAGAAAGTAGAATCCAGAATTTAGAAAATAGAATGAAATACAAAATTAAAAAATCAGTAAAAAATATCGAAAAACCTTTTCTATTTTCCGTTTGCCATCGCCCGACTGCTCTTTTTGAGCGACAGGCAGTGGCGAGCAGGTTTAGATTCTATTTTCCATATTCTGCATCGCGCGGTGTCGCGACTCTCCCCACCGTGATGGTCCTGGGGATTATGGCGCTACTTGTTGCGGTAAGTATTACGGCACTTTCCTTTACTGAACTTTTTATTTCGCAAGGCAGTGCGCAGTCGGCACGCGCTCATTTTTATGCCGAAGCGGGCGCGCGTGACGCGCTTATAAAAATTGCGCGCGACAAGACATATACTTGTACGACGACCGATTGCTATTCGATTGATTTCAGCACGAACGGATGCAGTTTATTAAATGACTGCGCCAAGGTTCAGGTAACTGGTTCTGACACATTGAAGACCATCACTTCGAAGGGGATTATGAAATCGAGCACCCGAACGCTTGTTGTGAATGTCACCCAGTCTTCTAGTGGCGAAATAATGAACGCCGCCAGCGGCGTTCTCTCCGCCCTTTCGCCATCCGCTACTTCTACTGGGGCGGCCCCCCGCGGTATCGTTATCTCAGCAGACGGTACATCGGTGTATGTAGGCAATTATAGCGCCGGCACTGTATCTATGTACAGCCGAAACACTTCATCTGGTGCCCTTGCCCCACTTTCGCCTGCTACTGTCACGACGGCGTCAAACCCCCACAGTATTACCATTTCCGCCGATGGTACTTCGGTGTATGTGACAAACTGGACTTCCAGCACTGTATCTATGTACAGTCGCAACACCGGTACAGGAGCCCTTTCCACTAAAACTGATTATGCAACAGGTGGAAACCCACGCGGTGTCGCCATAAGCGCCGATGGCGCTTCGGTATACACGGCAAACAGTGCTTCCACTACTGTATCTATGTACAGTCGCAACACCGGAACAGGAGCTTTGACACCTCTTGCTACTTCAACCATTGCCACCCAGTCAAATCCTTTCGCTATCGCCATTTCCGCTGATGGCACTTCGGTGTATGTTGCGAACGGCAACGCCGCCACTATTTCAATGTACAGTCGCAATACGGGCACCGGTGCTCTGACTGCTCTTGGAACCCCCACCATCGCAACTGGGGTAGCCCCTTACAGTATTACCATTTCTGTTGACGGCACATCGGTGTATGCGGCAAACTTTACTGACAATACAATCTCTCAATATAGCCGCAACACTGGCACTGGCGCTCTGACTTCGATCGGCACTGTCGCATCAGGGCTAGCCCCCCGTGGCGTCGCCATCTCTGCCGATGGCACTTCTGTGTACGCTACAAACTGGACAGACAGCACTGTATCTATGTACAGTCGCAACACCGGAACAGGAGCTTTGACACCTCTTGCTACTTCAACCATTGCCACAGGGGCTGGTCCTTATGGTATTAGTATTTCCGCGGATGGGAATTCGGTGTATACGGCGAACAACTCCTCAAGCACTGTTTCTATGTATAGTCGCAGCAATGGCACCGTATGGATGGAAGTCGTCAATTAATTCAAAGAAATCCCCTGTACCACTTGGAGGCAAGGCCTCCAAGTAAGGCCTCCAAATAACTTTTTTGTTTTTGTTGTTGGGTGGTTGATAAGATTAAACACCTCGCTTATTCGTAACGAAGGGCGTCTATCGGGCTTTTGCGCGCGGCTGTGCGCGCTGGATAAAGGCCAAAAATGAGCCCGATAGCGCCAGAAACGCCGAGACCGAGGATTGCGGCGGATACAGGGAAACTAAATGTCCAAGCGATACTGGTGAACTTTGTGATACCTGTTGCGATAGCCCAAGAAAAGAATGCGCCGAGTAGAATTCCTATAATACCGCCAAGCCCAGTCAAAATAACCGCCTCAAGAAGAAACTGCGTAAGAATGTTTTTATATGTCGCTCCAAGAGCTTTGCGAAGCCCTATTTCTTTTGTGCGTTCCGTCACGGAAACGAGCATTATGTTCATAATACCGATACCGCCGACGATGAGCGAGATTGCGGCAACAGCGGCGAGAAAGATAGTGAGCACTGAAGTGATAGATGAAAGGCGGCCAGCAAGGTCCACTTGCGTGATGACAAAGAAATCATCTTTGTCAGGATCGGTGATATTATGCGATTCGCGAAGCGTGAGTTTGATTTCATCTGCGGCATCATTGATCTGCGCCTCACTCGCGGCTTCTGTGATGAAGCGGTTGAAATGTTTGATGCCCAAAACATAGTCTTGAGCGGTGGTGTACGGGATAATCGCCGCCTCGTCAAAGTTGAAGAAATCCTGTCCGCGCTCGGCAAAGACGCCAATGACGCGGAAATTATGATTTTTCATTTTGATTACCGAGCCAACGGCTTCATCGGCGCCGAAAAGCTCTGTCTTTACTTTGTTGCCAATCACCACATATTTTGCCCGCCCGCGTATGTCTTCTTCAGTGAAAAATGTTCCGCTTTTAAGTGGCATATCAAAAATCTTTTCCATGAGCGGGGATGCACCAAAGATAGTGAGGTTGAATGTGTCGCTTTGGTAAGAAGCGCCTGATGCTCCAAAAACGATTGGCATAACATATTTTACGCTTGGGGTATTTTCTCGGCGCAGAAGTAAATCTAAGTCACGTTTTTTTAGTGAATCATTAAAAATTTGTCCCGCGTCTGATGGGCCTTTTGGCTCTCTTCCACCACCTACGATAATCGTACGAGTACCCATACCCTTTACTTGGTCGAGGATAAGCGCTTGAGCGCCTTGACCGAGCGACATCACGAGAATGATGGCGGTAACTCCGATAACAATACCTAAAATAGTCAAAAACGACCTTGCGCGGTTTTGTTCGAGTCCTCTGTATGCAGTTTTGATGCTGTGTTTGAAACGCATGGTGTTATTTCGTAAGAAGTCCGCCGTTTGTATGACGGCGTTCCGCAACTTTTGTGTCGCTTTCAATCAAGCCGTCTTTAATGCGAATGATACGTCGCGCGTGTTCGGCGGTGTAGGTCTCGTGGGTGATGAGAATAATAGTGTGCCCGTGTTTTTCGTTGAGGTCTTGAAGCGTTTGCATAATAGCGCCGCCGGATTTTGAGTCGAGGTTTCCCGTTGGCTCATCGGCAAAGATGACTTCCGGATTGCAAACCAATGCGCGCGCGATTGCGACACGCTGTTTTTCACCGCCCGAAAGGCGAGTAACATCGTACTTTGTTCGATGGGTGAGCCCGACAATTTCAACTGCATCTATTGTGCGTTTTTTCCACTCCGATTCCGGGACGTCGGAATAGTGGAGGGGGAGTAGCACATTGTCGTATACGCTTGCGTGAGGAAGAAGGTTGAAAGACTGAAAAATAAAACCGAGTTTTTTGTTGCGAATGCGCGCGGTAGCGTCGCCATCGTATGTGCTTGCCTCCTGCCCTTCAAAACGATACGAACCGCTTGTGTAGCCGTCAAGGAACCCCATTACATGAAGAAGTGTTGATTTGCCGGAACCCGACGGGCCCATAATCGCGACGAATTCTCCGCGTTCAATGGAAAAGGAGACGCCGTGAAGGACAGGCGTTTCGACTTCGTCGTTCACATAAGTTTTTGTTAGTTTGCTTACTTCTATGAGTGGCATAGTCATTAGTCCTTTGGCGCCATGATGATTGTAGCGCCGAGGGTTGCGCCGGAAAGAATTTCAATCGACCCATCGGAACCTTTTAGACCAACAGTGACCGATATATCGGTTGTCACGCCGTCTTTGTCGATTGCGCGGATAAATTTATCCCCGTTTCGCGTTATGATTGCGCGCTCCGGAATGAATAGAACATTCGCGCGCGCAGAAGTGCTGATATCAATGTTCGCAGTCATTCCGGATTTGATGCGAGGGTCATTCTCGGTAAAATGAAGAGTCGTTTTGTATGTTGGAACATTGTCGATGATTGTTTCCGCGGGGTCGATTTTAGTAACGCTTGCGGGAAATAAAACATCCGACCCATACGCATCGAGCGTGATGCGCGCGCTGTCGCCTATTTTTATTTTTGCGATGTCCGCCTCGGGAACATACGCCTCGATTTCAAATGAAGTATCCGAGATAATTGAAAATACTGTTTTACCAATGGTGGCCCCTTCACCTTCTTTTATGTCGGATTTGGTAACGACGCCAGCGATTGGCGCTATGATGCGGTACTTTGCAAGCTCGCCACGAGCAGAGAGAACTCGCGCTTCTTGCGCAGAAATAACTTCGCTCGCTGTGCCGGCTTCAAGAAGAGAAAGTTCGTCTTTAACTTTTGCGAGTGTGAGCGTCAAGGTCGCGAGAGATTGCTGTTTGGTGTTTACATTGGAAATTGCTGTGGTGATGTTGTTGCGCGCGGTAGCGATATTGGCGCGATATGTGTCGAGGGCTGTGTTGGTAATCGTACAATCAAGCGTGAGTGCGCGACTCATAATCTCAAGAAGAGAAGATACCCTTGCAAGATGCACGCTTTCTTTGCTGAGCGCCAGAGACAGATCTGTATTTGAAGGAAGCGAAGGGAGAAGTGCGGTTTCTGCGCGCCACGCGTCGAAATCGAACTCGGTCGTCTGACGAGCTGATTCACCATTGCCGGCGAGCTGGCTGTCGCAGACAGAAAATGTGTATTTATAGGAGGACGTTTTATAACCAGAGAACATTCCTGTTGTCTTGTTGTGGAGCGAGTCGTCGGCTTTTGCAAATGAGTCATTTAGAATATCGATAATGCCACCATATGCATTGTTGAGGTCTTGAGTGTACTTTGCAACCTCGGCTTTTTTTACGGCAAGCTCCTCGGGGCGCGAGCCGCGCTTGAGCTCCGCGAGCCGCGCCTCCGCTTCCAGAAGGCTTCCTTGCGCACCAGAAGATTCAATTTCGGCAAGGAGTTTGCCTGTTTCCGCATGTTCGCCAACACGCGCATATATGCCGGCCACGCGTCCGCTTTTTTCAAAACCAAGGTCGACAGTGTTTGTGGACTTGACGCGCCCGGTAACACTGACTTCCTGAATGACATTGCCGAGCTTTATTGTCACAGTGTTAGGGAGTTCGATTTTTTTACCAGTGAAAATAAAAAATCCACCGATGATAATTATTATGCCGATGCCGACCAAGGTGAGTTGTTTTTTAGAGAGTTGCATATGTTAATCGTATCATACTTGCCGCTCGGCGGTAAGGCGATAGTAGAACATTTTTGCGAATTCGGTGGTAATAAAATAAAGGAGGACGATGCCGAGCACGAGGCCGAGAGATGATGCGGTCGGGCGCATAAAATGGAACAATGCGCCGCCAACGCTTGTAAACGGAATAATGATAGTTGCCGATGCGGCGAGAACGGAAAGAACTACAAGCGTGAGAGAAGGAGCTTTTGTTTGGAAGAAGAATTCTCGCGAGCGAATCGAGAAGAGGAAGAGAAGCTCGGTCAAAATGCTTTCGATAAACCAATGGGTCTGAAGGGCTTCGGGGCTTATCTTGTAGAATGACGCAAAAATCATAAAGTCAAAGACTGTTGAAACAATTCCGAGCACGGTGCCCATAGCGAGTAATTTGCGAACATTGTATTGTTTGGGTTCGCGGAGGAGGGTTTGGTCATTGGTGTCGGTCGCTATGGCGATAGCGGGGAAGTCGGAGAGGAGATTGACGAGGAGAATTTGGAGAGGAAGCATTGGAAGAAAAGGAATAAAGAGGGAAGATATGGCGACTGAATAAAAATTGCCGAAGTTGGAAGAGAGCGAGCTTCGGATATATTTGATAGTATTTGCGAAAATTGAACGCCCTTCACGAATCCCTCCAATGACGACCGCGAGGCTTCGCTCAAGAAGAATAATGTCGGATACTTCGCGCGCGATGTCGGATGCGCTCGCGACGACGATGGCGACATTTGCGATTTTGAGCGCGGGGGCGTCGTTGATGCCTTCACCGAGAAAACCGACTTGATAGTTTTTTTGCAAGAGTTCAATTATTTGATACTTTTCTTCCGGGAAAACGCGAGCGAACACGTTTGTGCGTTCAAGCGCTTCTCTGCGCGCTTCTTCTTTGAGCGCAAAAAATTCTCGCGCCGTGAGCACATCTTCGGGGTTTTTTACAAGCCCAACTTCGTACGCCACCGCACCCGCAACTTCTTTGCTGTCACCGGTTAGAATTTTTATTCTAACTCCGAGTTTTTCCGCGTCCTTGATTGCCGCCTTCGCGCTTTCTTTGATGGGGTCGATAAAAGAAACACATCCGATGAAAGTGAGACCTTCCTCGTTATAATTATTTCCAACAACTTTTTTGGAAGCGATTGCGAGCGTGCGTCGCCCTGCGCGTCCTTCTTCTGCCATCCATGCGAGCGTTCCTTCGCGTTCTTTGGGCGACAAAGTAGAGCTGTTGATTATTGACTCCGGTGCGCCGCGAACAATGAGGAGTGTTCCATCCGCGCCTTTGATGAGCGCACTGCTCTTTTTGTGCACAGGGTCAAACGGAGTGTCATCTAGGTGCGTGTAAGTATCGAGCCGAGCTCGTTCCTCGCGCGACAAGGATTCCCAGAGCGCGATGTCAAAAGGGTCGGGGGTACCACCGCGTTCTTTTGTGGTGAGGTAGTTTCCGCCAAGCACACCGGCAAAAATAGTCGCCTTGCCATCCGAGCCGCAGGTTTGATGCACAGTGAGTTTGTTTTCGGTGAGCGTGCCGGTTTTGTCGCTGCAAAGTACATGGATACTGCCAAGGTCTTCGATTGCGGAGAGGCGCTTGACGACAACGCGGTTTTTGGCAAGATGCCGCGCTCCTCGTGATAGAGAAAAGGTCATAACGAGCGGGAGCGCTTCTGGAACCACGGATACTGCAAGAGCAATCGAGAAAACGGCGAGTGAAGCGATATCCGCCGAAAACCCCTTGAGAATGATGTTCATTATAAAGATGAATGCGAGGGTTGCGACAACGAGGTACAAAATGAAACGGCTGAATTTACCGAGCTCTTCCTCAAATTTGCTTATGCGCGTCATTTTTCCGGCAAGCTCCGCAATTCCGCCGATCATTGTGCGAGTGCCGATTGCAAAAACAATACCCGTTGCTTTCCCTGAAATGACGGTGGTTCCCGAGAAGCAAATATTTTTTGCTTCGTAAATTTCCATTTTATCGCCCGAGAGCGGTGCCTCCTCCTTGTCTACGGAAACGGATTCTCCCGTCAGAGGCTCTTCGTTTACCACGAGATTTACTTCTTCGATTATACGAAGGTCGGCAGGAACACCGTCGCCCGCTTCAAGGATAACGATGTCGCCCAAAACGAGTTCGCGGGCATCGACGCTTGTCACTCTCCCATCACGACGCACTTTTACGCGCGTCGCGATGTAGCGCTTGAGAAGTAAAACGGTTTGTTCGGAGCGGTATTCTTGATAAAATCCGAGCGTGGTATTGATTAGAATAAAGACGAGAATCATCACACCTTCGGTATTTTGCCCAAAAGAAAAAGAGATTGCGGCGGCGACAAGAAGAAGATAGATAAAAGATGATTTGAATTGTCGCAAAAAGATTTTCCAAGCATGAACGCGACTTTCTTCGAGTATGTTTTGCCCTCCTTTTTTGTGCCGACCTTCAATTTCCTCGGACGACAGCCCTCGCAGAGGGTCGACAGAAAATAATTTTGCGATTTTTGCCGTATTGCTTTGGGCGTAAGAAGAAAAGTCCATATTTATATTATAGCCCTTTTTTATTATAACGAAACAGCCGGAGTGAATTTGCTATAGGGATAAAGTCGGTGAGAAAATTGTACGCGGCGGCACCCGATGGACCGAAAATACCCGTGAATACGAAATAAAGTCCTACGGCATTGACCACGCCCCAAATGACAAAGTTTCCGCGCACAACATCGGAAACTTTTTTAGAAAACCAGCGCAGTTCGATGATTTTTTCAAAATCATCTTGCATGAGGACAATATCCGCCGATTCTATTGCGGCATCCGAGCCGATGCCGCCCATTGCAATACCTACATCGGCGCGAGAGAGCACCGCGGCATCGTTTACTCCGTCTCCGACCATTGCCACGGTGCGCCCCGCCTTTCCGAGATAATCTTTAAGTACAAAAACCTTGTGTTCCGGAAGAAGTTTTGAATAGTATTTGTCGATACCGAGATGTTCCGCAATGTTTTTTGCCACTCCCTCATTGTCACCAGTGAGCATTACCACTTCTTTAACACCGGTTTTTTTGAGAGTGTCAATACTGCCCACAATTCCTTCACGAATCTCGTCTGCGAGAGCGAACATTCCCACTGTTTTACCGTCTAAAGCAAGGAGTGTTACATTGTTCCCTTCAGATACGCTTCTCGCCGCCATTTTGTACACTTCGTCCCCAAGCTCGATGCCGCGCTCGCGTAAAAATTCAAGCGTACCGATGACCAGTTTTTTGTTGTCGGTATCGGTACCGACAATACCGCGACCTTCGACCTCTTGAAAATGTTCCGGCGGATTGCAAGCGCAGCCATTTTTTTTAGCATATTCTATTATAGCTTTTGAGACCGGATGATTTGACCGCGCGCAAATGATTCCCGACAATTCAAGCACTCGCTTTACGGTTGTTTCGCCAAATGACTGCATCTCGGCAACTGACAGTTTTCCCAGCGTCAACGTTCCCGTTTTGTCGACAACGAGCGTGGTAATCTTTCCCGCTTGTTCCAAAAAATCCGCGCTTTTAATAATGATACCGCGCCGAGCCGCCGTGCCTATGGCGGCAATATACGCGAGAGGAACCGCGATGGCGATATCATCCGCGCATACCACAAGCACGACCGCGAGCGTGAGCCGCGTATCTTTTGTCACAAAATAAAGAACAATCGCGCCGACGAGAGTAATTCCGATGTACCAACTCGAAAAACTTTCGGCGGATGTCCTCATACGGGTTTTTGCGTTGCTGGACGCTTCAACAAGATCTATCATCCGCTCGAATGTGGTTTCGGCGCCTATGCGTTCTGCGCGTATTATGATATTCCCGGAAACGACAAAGGTAGCGGAAAGTACCGGAGAATCAACTTCGCGAAGCACGGGTACGGATTCGCCGGTCAAAGATGCTTGGTTTACAGTCGCGGAACCCCCAGACACGATTCCATCGACAGGTATTTGTTCGCCGAGATTTACAACCACAAAGTCGCCTACTCTCACTTCGGAGAGCGGGATTTCTTTTGTTTGCCCGCCTTGAATGACGCGCGCTCTCGACGGTTTTAACTTTACGAGGCTTTCGAGAGAAATTCGCATTCGGCGTTTTGTATAGAGGTCAAGGATG
The DNA here is from genome assembly GCA_016215205.1 of Candidatus Yonathbacteria bacterium. Lineage (GTDB taxonomy): Bacteria > Patescibacteriota > Minisyncoccia > Phycocordibacterales > UBA1550 > UBA1550. Next base: position 15,393 of record JACRKU010000015.1, read on the forward strand.
CGCGCCCCCACGAGCATGAGGTTTATAAAAAGCATCGAGCCCCATTCCGCGCTTGCAAACGAGCCGACGAGCGCAATCGTGGCGAGAAGGTCGACATTTATTTTTTTATTGCGGAGAGAATAAAAAGCGCTCCGTGCTACGGGGACAAGACCGACAAGTCCCACAACAGCGAAAATTTCTCCGCGGAATTGTATTGGGAGCAGATTTCCGACATAGAGCGCGAATGTTATGAGCAAAAGAACAGCGAGCGCGGTTTCAAAACGGAGAGCTTTCTTAAAATCGAAGTGCCCATTGGTCATTTGGTTGTAATTATACCATGCAGTGCCGCGTTTTCGCCCGCAACCTTGCCTGTCGTCCAGCAGATTTGCAGGCTGAAACCTCCGGAGGGGCGGTCAAAGTCGAGAATATCGCCTGCGAGATAAAGATTTTCTATTTTTTGCGAACGCATTGTTTTGAAATCAATTTCTTCTAAAGCGACGCCACCCGACGAGACGATTGCTTTTTCCGGCGTGAGAAGCCCAATGGGTGTAAGCATTAAACTTTTAATGAGTTTTACTGTCGCCAGACGGGCAGTACGGGGAAGCTTGTTCACAAAAATTTCCGGGTCGCCGCCGGAAAGTTCTATGATGACCTTCGCGAGTCGGGGCGACACAAAACCCGCAAGCGCGTTGCCCCACTTTTTATTTTGCGCACTGGAAAGGTGCGCGCGGAGTTTTTCATCGAGGAGAGTTTGGTCCAGGTTTGGAAATAAATCCAGTTCAAGCGCTACAGAACTTTCTTTCATTGCTTCGCCGATAGTTTGACTCATATTAAGAATGAGTGGGCCCGAAAGTCCAAAATGTGTAAAAAGAATCTTTCCGATGCGTGCCTCCCCGCGCACGCGAGCGTCAATGAGCGTAATCTTCACATTAGGGAGAGATAACCCCTGTAATTTGTGAGACCAATTCTCTTTTGTTTTTATAGGCACAAGCGCAACGCTTGGAGTGCTGATAGTGTGTCCAAGTTTTTTGAGCCATTTGAAGCCGTCGCCCGACGAGCCTGTTTCAGGACGCGCAGTGCCGCCGGTAGTGAACACAAATGTTTTTGCCGAGATGGTTGAGCTTTCGGTTTCCACATTCAAAATTTTGTTCTTTGATGATTTGATTTTGACTACAGGGGAGACGGCAAGGACCTTTACTCCGGAGCTTTTAAGCTCATTCACCAAAACATTCCATACACTTTGAGCAGAGTTGCTTTGCGGGAATACACGATATTCCGCTTCGGTTTTTGTGGGCATTCCGCGCGATTCAAAAAAATCCATCGTATCGCGGGCGCTCCATTTTGAAAAAGGCGAGAGTAGAAACTTGCCTTTCTTCCCATATTTTTGCGCAAGCGCGCGATTGTCAAAAGTGGCATTTGTCACATTGCATCTGCCGCCGCCCGTAATGAGGAGCTTTTTCCCGAGCGTTTTGTTTTTTTCGATAAGAATAACTTGCGCTCCCTCTTTTGAGGCAGTGATCGCCGCCATCATCCCCGCAGGTCCGCCGCCGATAACAGCGACATCGAAAACGAGCTCTTTTTTCTTGTCCATCTTTGCATTTTACACTATTTCTCGTATACTACCCATTGCGAATTATGCCAATTCCAAAACTCGGTAATGTAAAATATAAAATAAAAAAATCGAGCGCGGGGCTAGGGCTCTTTGCCGTGCTCGCCATTCCTCGCGGTACTTGGATTATCGAATATGTCGGCAAAGTATTGCGCGGCAAAGAAGTGACGGAGCATCCTGCCAATAAATATCTGTTTGAAACAAGCAGGACGCGCATGATAGACGGAAGTCAGCGTTTAAATACCGCGCGGTATATCAACCACTCATGCAAGCCGAATTGCGAGGTGGAGATTTTTGGCGGACGCGTATTCATCAAAACGATTAAGCGTATTGAGGCGGGCGACGAACTCACCTACGACTACGGCGAGGAATATACCGGCGAATATATAAAACCGTACGGTTGCCGCTGTGCGCCGTGCAAGAGCCCGCCCCGTGCGTCATTGTGACTTTGAATTACGAAGTCTTTAAGTTTGTTTTTGTTGATACAAATATCGCCCACGCAATAGCGCACAAAAGCCCGGCAACGATAAGCGGCGATGAAGGTGATAACGCCGCGGCAACAAAACCGGAAAGTACGGGCGGAATCATTGAGGCGATTGCGTTCATACTGCTTGCGATACCCATAATCTCGCCTTGAGCTTCTTTTGGTGCGCTCCTGCTCAATAGTCCGGAAATGTTTGACATAGTGAAACCGTTTGATATGGAAAAGAATGGCGTGATGAGAAAAAGTTCCCATGGCGCGCCCGTGAGAGTTTGAAGCACGGCGAATATCGCGGTGCCGAGTATGCTCTTTCCAAGGATAGTCCGTTCGTTCCATCGACTCGTTGCCCTGCGGATAAGAAATCCTTGTGTGATGGCAATCCACACCCCGACATACGCAAAATACAATCCGATTGACTTGCCGGTAAAACCAAAATGGTCAAATAGAAAGATTCCGGCAAAGGTGGTGTAAAAAGTAAATCCGGCATTGTAAAAAAATGATGTCAAAAAAAGCGGTCGCAGTGTCGGCATATTGTATGCGCGCACGATATTTTTTATCCCACGCATCCATTCAATCGGCCGTTTGGTGCGCGTGAAGTGAGTTTCTTTGAAAAAGCGCGCGACAAAAACAAGATTGATTATTGCGAGTATTGAGGCAAACCAAAATGGCGTTGATGCGCCGAAATATGGTGATAATGTATGGTCGGAAAGAATGCCGCCGAGAAATGGTCCAACGATAAAACCAAGTCCGAACGCCGCGCCGATGAGTCCGAAATTTTTCGCGCGTTCGGCGGGCGGAGTAATGTCGGCGATGGTCGCTTGCGCAACAGGGATGATGGCAGTCATAAACCCATGGGCAAGTCGCGTCGCAAAAAGAAGCACAGTGCTTTTTATTGCGATACTCGTTCCCATCAATATCTGCGCGACGAGCGTTCCAGCGAGGGATATAAAAATTATTTTTTTGCGCCCGTGCTGGTCGGATAGTTCGCCGAGTATCGGCGCCGCGAAAAACTGTCCCAAGAAAAAAAGCCCCGTAAGGAGTCCGGTTAGGATATATCCTGTTTGCACGCTTACGCCGCCTCCGAGCATGAAAAATTGCGATGACGGATCGGCAAAAAGGGAAGGAAGTACCGGGATAATAACTCCAAATCCAAGAAGGTCAAAGAATATGGTGATGAAAATTATAAAAAGCGGAGATTTTAGTTTTGCGCGCATAAGTGTTTTTTAGTATACAGTTTTTCCGCGCTATCTCCTAACTAAAACACCCAGCTCGTCTATAGACGAGCTGGGTGTTTTAGTTAGGTTGTCTATTCTTTTGCTTTTTTGATTTCTTCTTTGATATATCCGCCCATTTTTTTCACATTTTCTCCAAGTTGTTGCGTGATGAATTCTTCATCCGCAGATGTCGGCGTGTCTTGCGCCCTTTTTAATTTTTCTATATCGGTTTCTATTATTTTGAACACTTTTGCGGTATCGCTCTCTGCGACATCAATGCGGAGCGCCGTGCGTTTGCGTCGTCTTTCGTAGAACCAAAAACCCGTAACAAGCGCGCCTAGGAGGACAACAATGAGAGTGATTATCACATTTGTGTATTTCCCGGTAACCTTTATCTTTGCGGAATTGACAACAAATGAAAGCGCGCCGCGGGTGTCTCGATTTTGAATGCTTGCCACATAGCTTCCATTGCGGAGAGGATTGTCAAAAGTAAATTCCCAGTTGCCATGCGCGTCCACAGGCGCGATTTTGCTCTCTATAAGCGCATCACCCTGTTTAAGAGAGAGAAGTATTTCGGTTGATGGCAATGCCGTACCTTTTGTGGTGATGTTTGTCGCTTCATCCGAAAATAGTTTTTCCGTCACAAAAGTGAATGTGGGGGCGGCAAGAGGAAGTATCTCGTGGTCGATATTATTTTCAATGCTGTTGCCGGCGGTGTCGGTCGCGCTGACGGTAATCTTATGTTTTCCCGGTCCTGTTGCGGCGAGCTTCCATGTTCCTTTGAAATTTTTGGCGGGAATTGTTACCCAGTTTTCATTATCCATTCTAATGCGGTACTCACGGACGCCCGACAGCGCATCTCCTGTATTGAAGGTAAAGATTGGCGTCGGGTTGTCATTTATTTCGCTTTCGCTCGGGGTGATTTCAAATGGAAGCGGAGCTTTGGTATCTACCGCAAGGCGGTAGTGGGCAGTGACGCCCCAGCCGATATTATTCTTGAATCGCACATGGAGATACCATGTACCGTCAGAAAGCGCTTGAAACATTTTGCTGTCAAAGAGCCCCTCGCTTTCCTCCGGAGCGTAGTTTGGTTGTTTGTTTAATGCAGTTGCAACACCTGAAACATCGCGCGGAAGAACCCAATTTACCGCAAAAATGTTTGAAAGATTATACCAGAGGGTCTGGTCAGGATAAAAGGGAATCGTGAGAATCGGTTTTTCTGGCAGACCGCTCGCCGGCGCCGCTTCGCGCGTGATTTGTTTTGGAGCGGGGACAGCCGGCGTTGGCGTCTTTGCTTCAGGCGATATGGTGAAAACAGCGTTATTTGTTTTTGATAAAATGTTTGTTCCACTGCCGTCTGAAGCGGTAACGGCGGCGTCATTGATGGTGACTGGCGCAGAGCCGCTACCTTTGCTTATAAAAACGATACGGAGAACCTGAAGCGATGCGCCCGATATGCCATAGGATGTAATTCCGCCGGTAAACGAAATTACTCCGTCTTCATTTGAGAAAGTCGGTTCATCAAGCCAAAAATTAAGCGTTGAATCGGTTTTGTCTACGGATTTTACAGCAAGCGTGTCCTTTGGGAAACGAATAGTTGCTTGGGCGGCATTTATTCCCGCGCCCTCGCTGTCAACCTTGAGGTCTACGGATATTTCTTTTCCCACGCCGTACTCGTTTGTCGCGGGAACAAAAAAGAGCGAAGCCGCTTCCGCGGTGTTTGCAAAAAGCGCTGACAACCCCAATACGATGAATAATTTAGCAATGCGTGTCATGTTATTTCTTTTTAATTGTTTTAATGAATATACTAAAATCTCCAATATCAACTTTTCCGTCGCCATTCAAATCGATGCTGGCTCTTTCCGCGGACTTTTTTCCGCTCCAGCGCGCGAGAAAGATGCTCCAGTCTTTGATATCAATCTTTCCGTCGCCGTTCAGGTCGGCTTTTACAACCGCAAGTTTTGATACGATAAATGTCCTTGTTGTTGAAAAGTCGCTTTCCTTTCCGCCGTCAAGATTTATTTGTTTTGCTCTTACTTTGTGTTGTCCAAAATCGAGCGCTCCCGTGGGCAAGTTGAACGAATATGCGCCTCCTCTGCCCGCAAGCGCTTCTTTAGACAGTATATCATCTAAATAGATGCGAATGGTATGGGCGGGCGATGCATAACCAAAAACATTTAGGTTGCTCCCGCGAGAAACTTGCCCGTAGAGCATATCCACAGTGGGCGGAACGACGATATCTTTGAACACAGCATCCGTTTTATTGGCATCAACAAGAAAGAATTTTGTTTGCGAGGTTCTTCCGTCAGGGTCTTTTACGAGAAGACCGAAACTGTGTATACCTTTTGGAAGGTCCGTGAATCTTATGTTAAAAGACCCGTCCGCTCTTGATATGTCTTGCTGGTTTGCAGTTGTCTCCGTGTCGAGTTCTTTTTGGACAATTGATATTTTTCCTCCGGGAAAAGCTTTCCCTGAAAAGGTGATGCTTGCGAGTATCGGTCCGGCTGTTACCGGTGTTTCCATTCCGGGGAGCGCTACGAATGTCGCTTCAATGGTGTGATTTGCTTGCACATTGGTAAATGTATACGAAGTCGATGTTGTGGCGGCAAAACTATCAATGAGGAGGCTCCCGATTTCGAAACCTGCGTTTGGTGTTATTGTGTACGTTTGCGAGTTTCCTTGAGTGACTACTGTTGACCCGCTTGGTTCCACTGTCCCGTTTGCTCCGGTGTACGCAATGATAGTGAATGAGCCCGGAGGAGGGGGAATATAGACGAATGTAGCGCTGATGGTGTGGTTCCCCTGCACATCCGAAAATGTGTAAGTGGTAGAAGTGGCAACTGGTCCGCCGTCAATGAGAAGCGTCTCGATATTATATCCCGAGCTCGGCGTTATTGCGTATGCTTGCGAGGCCCCTTGCGCGACAGTCGTTGTTCCTGATGGCGTGACGGTGCCGCCAGTGCCAGAAGATGCGGTAATGGTGTAAGTGATTGCCGCGCAGATTGTTCCGCTCCATGTTGTCCCGCTCGTACAACTTCCCGTCGCGGTGACTTGCGCGAGTACGGTGCTTGAGTCTCTTGCTTGGACAGTGTTTGGTCCGTTTGTGATTGCGTAGGAGACATTTGTGCCAGATGCTGAAGTCGAGTATGTATTTATTGTAGTTGTATTGTAAAGATTGGGTGTGCTTGCATTACTAATGCTCCAAGTGAAAGGTATGAGGCAAGTGCTTGCTCCCGACAATATGGTGCAGGTTGAAGTGGAGGTAGTGAGAGTGGCGGAGGGAGCGCTTCCTACTGTCACGGTTACCGATTGCGTGCTTGAGTTTCCGCCTGCTCCGGTACAGTACAGAGTGTACGTTGTGGAAGTGGTTAAATTACCGGTACTCTCGCTCCCCGATGTTGCTTTCGCGCCGGCAAATGTTCCGCCTGTCGCGGTACAGCCCGTGGCATTTGTTGAGTTCCACGAGAGAGTGGTGGCAGTGTTGTAGGCAACATTTGTTGATGAAGCTGAAAGGGTAGCGGTGGGGACGGAAAGTGTCGTAAATGTTCCGTCAGATGAGTACCCCGTGCCGGTGGAATTCGTCGCATAGCCGCGGTAGTAATAAGGAGTTCCCGTGGTCAATCCTGTCACCGGCTGAGTGAAAATACCGCCTGTTGTACCTGATGATACACAGCTTGTTGGTGTTGCGGTGAGTCCGTAACAAATACCCCGCGCTGAAAGCACGGCGGAAACACCGAGAGAGGTTACATTTGCGCCCAGTGTTGCGGTCGAAGTGGAGATGGAAGTTGCGGTTGGAGAGGTGACGGTTGGGACGGCATTTCCCGCAGTCGGCATACCCGTCACCTGCTGTGTGGATGCATACGCGGTGTAGTTGCCATTCGTATCTTTTGCAAAAAATCTGTAGTAGTACGTTGTGTCGTTAGTAAGCCCCGTATCAACAAACGATGTTCCACTACTAATGTACCGCACTTGACATGCAGTGCCTCCACAACTGGAACCTACGATAGGAGTCGAACCCTCTGCGGGCGTACCACCTGTTCCGATGGTTGCCGTATCTCGCAAAACAACGACGTTGGAAAAATCCGTGCTCGTGGAGTTTGTCCAGCTTACGGTCAACTGAGTATCTCCGACCGTAGTACCTGCTCCGGTGGTTGGCGCGGGGGAGAGGTTATCAATAGTAATCGTTGCGCTTCCTGTGTCAGCGAGAACCTGAGAAGCATTCGTGCTGGTAAAGGCAGTCACTGTTCCCGTTGTCGCATAGCTTTCTCCCGTATTAGGTGACGGTTGGAGCGCATGTGTTTTTGGCGTGATGCGCACTTTGTAAGTTGTCGCGCTTGTGGTCACGGGAGCCGTGCAACCGGTAAAAGAAATGATATTGCTCGTCGGATTTATTACTGCTGAACATTTTGCGACGTTACTGTTGTCGGTCAGGTCGACTTGGGCGATGTTATTCCATGCGCCTGCCGGATTTAAGGTAACGGTTACCGCAGTCACAGTGTCGTTTCCTATGTTAGTTGCTAGAGTAAAGTAATCAAGGTCAATGATTCCAGACTCTGGCGCAACAGTTACACTAGGTGGGGCGGCACCATCGGCAAGCGTCGTAACAAGAGGCACTTGCTTAAATGCCGCGACGACCATTCCCCAATCATCCGGGCCGACCGTGTAGGTATGTGTCGTTGCTCCGGCAGTCGCCTGCAATTCGTACATCCTTAAGGAAGTGTATGCTCCGTGGTCGATACCCCACACTCCACCGTATTGGGTTTTGTTTCCGGTTACCCCGGTGAGACTGCCGTTGCCGTGCCCGACGATGCTTGTCACAAAATTGCCGCTTGTCGTCGTGGTCACCGATACTGAAGGATTCGCCGTTGTTCCCGTCGCGCCATTTACTACATCAAGCGCAGACGTGTATCCGCTTTGTGCTTTTGCGGTTGCGGTAAAAGCGTGAATCGTTCCTGTGTTAGTGTTTGGTATGGACACCGTATAAGCGGACCCTGTTGGCGGGTTCAGGAGATACCACATCTCGGTATTTGTCTCGGTGGCGATTCTTGTGCCATCAGCTTGTGTCATCGCAACACCATTGTAGGTCGGCGCCCCGCCGGTTCTTGCGGTCGAACCGACGACAACAAGATTGAGAACGAGGACGGTCGTTCCCGCGCCACTGGTGTAGGCGAATGTCGCCGGATTTGCCGTTAGACTGCTGTTCTGTTGGCTTGTGTCCAATGTGTGCGCGGCAAGTACATTAAGGATTTGGAAAAATAAAAAGCCTCCCAATATAAAAATGATGGCAAAAAATTTTGTGAGAGGCTTCTTGAAAAATGACGGCATATTTGTCTGTTTATTATACCTTGTATTGGCTATCAGTTACAAACAACAAAACCAAAAAAGTCATTTGGAGGTTCACTTGGAGGCCTTGCCTCCAAGTGATACAATTGATTGTATGTCAAAAAGAAAAATTGCGTTTGTAGAAGGGGAGTACTATCACATTTATAATAGAGGGGTTGATAAGCGGAATATTTTTTCAAATGAAGATGACGTAGATCGATTTCTCCGAAGTATGATTGAATTCAATGCTCTTGAGCCGATAGGGAGCATCTTTGAAAATTCTTTTAACGGGCAACTTGGAGGCAAGGCCTCCAAGTTGAGAGAGGAGGGGAAGTTGGTAGAGTTTGTTACGTATTGTTTGAACGCTAATCATTACCATTTTCTTCTGATGCAGACTGCAGATCGAGGTATAGAAAAATTTATGCATCGTTTGTCTACTGGGTATACTGGATATTTTAATGAGAAGGAGAAAAGAAGCGGATCTCTTTTTCAGGGAAAGTTTAAGGCCGTACATGTAGACTCAAATGAATATCTTCTTCATATAAGCGCTTATGTGAATTTAAATGATAGAGTCCACCAACTTGGAGGCCTTGCCTCCAAGTTGGTGGAGAGTCGCTCGAGCTGGGGAGAGTATACAGAAAAAAGCAAAACGGCAGAGGGTATTTGCGATAAGGGCATTATCCTAGGGCAATTTCGAAATAACGCTGAATATAAAAAGTTTGCCTTGTCGTCACTTGATGATATTTTGACGAGGCGCGAGGATCCAGAAGAAATATAATCCACTTGGAGGCAAGGCCTCCAAGTGGTCGCTTCCAATATAGGTGGGTAAAAAAAAGAGGCGACAATGTCGCCCTCTTTTTGCTTAAAACCTTTTTCTACAGACCACCTTTCGTCGAGCCCTTGCCTTGCAGATACTCACGCACCTTTTCCATCACTTCTTGGATAGGGTGCTGGGACTTTACAAAGTAGTCATTCGCGCCGAGTTCAAGCGCGCGCTTGATTTCAGAGTCTTCGCCGAGGTTGGAAAGTATAACAACGGGAATGAGTCGGTACTCCGGATTTGAACGAATATCCTTTAGGACATCAAAACCGTTTTTCTTGGGGAGCAAGAGATCAAGAAGAACAAGGTTCGGCCTTTTCTTTTTCATCTCATCAAACACCGCCTCGCCGTCCATTGCGACAGACACACTGTGTCCCTCGAAAACCAAGTTGTCCTTGAGTGCTCTTACCAAAAAATCTTCATCTTCAACAATTAATACATGGTTCATACTATAATATTTATATTATCCCCCTTATTATACACTAGTGCTATTTTGTGGCAAGCCTTCGATGGCATTGTACGGGATGTGCACATAAAATGTGGAACCCTTTCTTTCTTCTGATTCAAATGAAATGCGCGCGCCGATTTTCTCTGCGAGTGTTGCCACGATATAGAGTCCGAGTCCGGTGCCGCGCGTATCAAAAGTCTTTGCATTTGATGCGCGGTAGAAACGCTTGAAAATTTGCGCGCGCTCGTTTTTAGGGATTCCAATGCCGAAATCTTTTACCGCGAAGACAAGTTCGTTTGATTTTTTTTCGATACTCACAATAACTTCACCTCCTTTAGGCGAATAGTTGATTGCATTTGATATGAGATTTTCGAGAATATTTCGCAACATAATCCGATTGGTCTCAATAATATACTCTTCGTTTTTTTGCAGTCGAAGGATTATATGCTTGCTTTTCGCGACATCGCTTTGCGTCTCAAAAAGGACATCAAAAAGCATTGATGATGACACGCGTTCCTTTTTGGGTTGCGCGATATCACTTTCTATGCGAAGCACGGAAAGCATGTCGTGTACGAGTGTGGTCATGCGCTCGTTTATTTTATAAATTTGGTCAAGGTATTCCTCTTGTTTTTTTGTGAGCGTTCCATTTACCCCTTTTTTCAGTGTTTCAATGAGCCACTTGGTACCGGAGAGCGGAGTACGAAGCTGATGCGAGGCGATGGAAAGGATGTCGCGTCGCGTTCTTTCAATTTCAGCTTCGCGCGTGGTGTCTCGGAAAACTGCGATAGCCCCAATGAGTTCATTGTCGAGAATGACGGGGTTGATTGTCCCCGCGACAGGAACATATTTTCCGTCTTTGGCGATATATTGTTTAGCTATTGTTGGCGTCTCTTTGCCTGTAGCGAGCGCTACCGTGACTGAGCGTTTTTCTTGAGGGATTATTTCGTCATTTTCGTCAAGACCAATAATAATTTCAGTCATTTGTTTTCCGACAAGCTCCTCCTTTCTCCAACCGAGCATTTTTTCTGTCGAGGGGTTTACCTCAATAATCTTCCCTGTTTTATCGGTAGTAATCAGTCCTTCACCGATGCTTGCAAGGAAGGCGTCACTAGTTGCTTTTAACAATTCAATCTTTTTCAGGTACTCTCTTAGCTTTTTTTCTGCATTTTTTCTTTCCGTAATAACTACGCGTGTGGCGATATATTTTTTAGGTTTCCCGTCTGAACCCAAAACGGGAGCAATGATTGCATCAACCCAATAGTAGCCCCCATCTTTCGCGCGATTTTTTATTTCCCCGCGCCAGATTTTGCCACTTGAAATGGTCGCCCACATCTCGACAAACATTTCTTGTGGTTGATGCCCAGACTTTAGTATCCGATGGTTTTGTCCAAGGAGCTCTTCTTGTGAGTATTTTGATATGTCAATGAATTTTTGGTTTGCGTAAATGATGTCGCCCTTTTCGTCGGTAATAGAAACTATGATGCTGTTCTCAATAGCATCATAAATAGCGCGGCGCTCCACTTCAATTTCACTAGTATATTTCTCCACAACAACCCCTGCTTTTTCGAGTTCAATGATTTTTGATTGAAGCGGTCTGACTGTAAGAATATAAACTAATGGAGATACAATTGCAATCAAAAAGAAGCTGTCAATAAAATCTATATAAGATATTTCGTGAAGAGAAAGATATCTCAAGCTAAACATAATAAATAGCTCTGTCGCGAATATTCCAAATGTAAGATAGACAAATAATTTGTAGCTAGAGAAATCTTTTTTGCTCATATGTAAATATTCTACTCCTAAAGATGAATAATTGAAACAGGAAAAAGCAAAATCCCGCCGAGCACCAGAATGGTGCTCGGCGGGATTTTATGGAGAGCAGTATTATGCGCGCTCTACGTTTACTGCAGACATTCCCTTTGGAGAATCCTCAGTTTCGAAAGTTACAGCATCACCCTCGCGGATGTCGTCAAATGCGACGCCTACGAGTGAGTTTGAATGGAAGAACAAGTCCTTCTGCATTCCTTCTGCGGTGATAAAACCGAAACCCTTATCAGTAACCTTTTTTACAATACCTTTCATAATTTTTTTATTTACTTTAACAAACCTAATTAATATACAAAATATAGATGATAGACTATGAGAAATGGTGTGACCTCTTCCTACAACCCCTACTACTTTTGTAAGACAAACATAGCATATCCGTATAAAGAAGTCAACCCCGTTAAAAAAAAAGAAAATCGCCCAGTCTCTTTAGAGAGACTGGGCGATGGCTGACGAACATGTTCCGAAAATTCTCGCTCGAGTTTCTCTCGAGTATTGTCCGGGTTGTTTGTATAGATATGCAACCGTTGCACTGCTTGTGTTCCGCGAACAACGATTCTCCATCCTCCATGAATTGGAATAAATTTAATACCGAAACATCCGCCCTTTGATCGTTTGATAATTCCAAGCGAGATTTTCTTTACTTCCGGAAATTTGTTGACGAGCTCCACAACCCTTTGCGCCGCTTCGGTAACCGTGGTGTGCCTGCAGAACTTTGCTCCGTGTATATGCCCTTTGCGTTTTCCGTTTGACATACATAACCCTCTTTTTGCGATTGCCTGCCGGGAAGTATCCCAAAAAATTATCTTTTTGTCAAAAGTGTGTCACATTTGACAATAACCTCAATTATCTATATGGTGTCGACAGACAGGGCAAAATGATTTTGCTTTGCACCGTACCTTAACATTTGGAACCACAGGAGAGAAGAATGAGAAACATTCGTGTTGTATCGTTGGTTGTATTTGTCGTTCTGTTCGCCACCTCAAGCGCTTTTGCGGATCGTGTCGCCGTGTCAAGTGGTACCGTTATCCAAACTCAAAATGGCACTCGAACTTTGGCGTCAATCGAAGGTTTAACCACAGAGAACAGTCTGCGGCAAGGAGGGCGTATTGCCGAAATAGCGACAGGTGAAGTAACAGCAGGCGTTTCTGCTTTGCTTCAGGCGGACAAGGTTTTGGGCAAAGAAATAGCCGACTTCGAGACGAAAAAAGCAAACACGCAAGCATCTCTTGAAGGGCGATATGCTGATTTCAAGGGTCGTCAGGCGGTTCACAATGCAGAAGCTGGGCAGCAACATGCTGCAGCGGCTCAAAAATGTCCTGACCAAGCCTGCATGAATCGAATCAACTCGTGGCGAGATCGGATTGACGCCAGAAAAAAGTTGCTCGACGCGGAAGTAGCCGCATTATTCGCTGAAAGTGATTCTTTCGTAGCAAAGTCGAAGGCTGACGCCGATAACCTCAATGCAAGAGTCAGCGCGTTGAAAGCCAAGATGGGTTTGGCGTATAGCCAGCTCAAGATGCTCGTCGAGTATTCACGGCAGATAAACGAGAAACTCCGCGCGTATCCATCGGGACCTTGGCAGCCTGAAGGGAAGCATCCAGGATACAATCCAAGCGGGAAGTATCCTGTATTGGACAAGGCAATGGAGCAGATTAAAGAACTAAGTAATCGCGGTTTTGATACAAAATAAGGATTTCTATGTGTCATTAAATCGTTTGCCAAAAGACCGCACAAATCGTGCGGTCTTTTTTTGTCTTGCTGAGGTTACTTTTACTGAATTTTCTTGAACAAACTCTTAGAGTGATAATGTGATTTCGTTCGAATATATTCCGCATGACCCGCCAAGGTATTCGCAAGCTCTTGCGTAGTATGTTCCGGTGCCGTTGAATGCATCAAGTGTTGCACTGGATGATCCTGTGTCCGATGTGTATAAGTATTTATCATCGTTCCGGGTTGGATATGTTGGGTGTGGATTCTTTGACCAAACGATTTTAAACCCCTCTTTTGAATAGCCGACAGTTGACCATTTTGCCATATTTCCATTTACTTCAAGGGCGATAGAAGTAACTGTTCCCACACTGCCGACAGTTTCCTTTTTTTGATATTCAGTCTCAGCTTTTTTAATCTGAAAATCTTTTTGGCATTTAAGATTTTTTACTGATGCTCTCACTCCCGCATTGAGTTCTCCCGTTTGGTCGATACCTATGTCCTTTTGAAAGTTTTTGAGCGCGGCCCTTGTGAGTTTCCCAAAGTAACCCGTTGATTTATTTTTAAAATAACCTTTTTCTTTTAAGAAATTCTGAAGACCCATTACGTATTCTTTGAGCCCATCGTCTTCGCCATCGCCGATAGACAGATCAATACCAGCGAGAATGCACTGAACTTTATTTTTTCTGATTTCCTCGAGCTGATTTTGAAGTTTTGTTATCAATGCGACAAGATCTTCTTCTGAATAGCTTGAAATGTTTGAAACATAGTTTGTTGCTCCCTGTGTTTCGCTCATTGCAAAAGTAAAACCGGGGAACAAAAATACAGATAACACAATAAGATACGCAAAAATTTTTTTGATCATTTTTTATTTAATTGCTAATATTGTTAATACTTACAATGTTGAAGACGGTCTATAAGATACAATTCTTACATACACACCACAATATCACTGATTATCTTTTTGTCACTAGATGAAAATAAGCCCGCCACACACACTCGCGCTTCGCGCGATCCCTATTTTGGGCTTCATACTGACTGGCTCCGCGGGTAGGGATCGAACCTACGACCAAGCGATTAACAGTCGCTTGCTCTACCACTGAGCTACCGCGGAATAATTTTATATAAACACTTTTTACCTTGGTGGCTCGTTCCCGCCTGTAAACAGTCGCTTGGCTAATTTCTATTGCCACTGAGCTACCGCGGAATATATATTGAGGTGTAGTACATCACTTATTTCGGCAATGGAGTACAATGTGCATAATAGCAAAACTTGAGGAAATTGCAAAATTTTGATAAGATTGGAATTCATTAAACTAAATTTAAAAAATTACTGAATCACTATGAAAAAGACAAAAATCGTAGCAACTATCGGCCCCGCATCCGAGAGCGAGGAAATTCTTACCAGTCTAATAAAAGCGGGAATGAATGTTTGCCGTTTGAATTTCTCTCACGGAAACCACGAAGAACATTTGGTTCGATTGAAAAATATCCGCGCTGTTGCTCTGAAACTTGGCACGCCAACCGCAATCTTGCAGGACTTGTCCGGTCCAAAAATCCGCATCGGAGATTTTTATCAGGAGCGTGTGATGCTTAGAAAGGGCGCTATCTTTACACTCACAACGAAAGCATGCGTAGGAGACGAGACCAAGGCGTTCGTAAACTACGCGGCGCTTCCAAAAGAAATCAAGAAAGGGGATTCAATTCTTCTTGATGACGGCAAAAAACACCTAGAGGTTATTTCCGTTTCGGGCGCTGAAATAAAATGCCGTATTATTGTCGGCGGCGAGACAAAAGGCCGCCGCGGCGTGAATCTCCCCGGTGTGTCACTCAAGATAAGCTGTCTCACGGCGAAAGACAAGAAAGATGTGATTTTTGGTATTGAAAATAAAGTTGACTATGTCGCGCTTTCGTTTGTGCGCCGCGCGTCTGACATTCGCGAGCTTCGCGCGATTCTCACAAAAGCAAAATCGACTGCAAAAATTATCGCAAAAATTGAAACTGAAGAAGCGATTCAAAATATCGATGCGATTATTGCCGAGACTGACGGTGTAATGGTAGCGCGTGGCGACCTTGCAGTGGAGGTTCCGGCGCAGGAAGTGCCGATTCTTCAAAAAATGATTATTGGAAAATGTAATGTTGCGGGCAAGCCGGTTATTGTGGCAACGCAAATGATGGAATCGATGATTAAGTCTCCCGTGCCTACGCGCGCGGAAGTCTCCGACGTGGCAAACTCAATCCTCGACGGAGCGGACGCAGTGATGCTTTCAGAAGAAAGCGCGCTTGGTGAATACCCCATTTTGGCAGTTGCCATGATGGCAAAGGTTGCTCTAACATCAGAAAAAAATTATCCGCATCGAGAAGCGCTTTATGGTGATATTCTCTTGCCAACTCATGACACGAGCATGCATCGAAAAGATGTAGTGGATGCGGTGACTTTTTCTGTCGTGAGCACCGCGTCGGCTGTCGGCGCAAAAGCTATTATAGCGCTTTCGGAGTCTGGCCTTACTGCGCGAATGGTTTCGCGTTATCGTCCGGCACAGCCGGTGATTGCGATGAGCCCGAAGGATTATGTGGTGCGTCAACTCGAGCTTGTTTTCGGATGTTTTCCAGCGCGTATCAATAACCTTACAACGATTGCTGATGTGATGAAAGCCGTGCGCGCGTATGTGCAAGAGCACAAGATTGCAAAGAAGGGTGACAAAGTTGTTGTGGCGGCAGGCGTGCCTTTCGGGCATATTGGAGGAACAAACATGGTAATGGTGGAGGTGATATAAGTGGAACATTCGGGACAGGAAGAACCAGGGAAATAATAAATATGTACATCAGAGTTCGCGTATCTGCGGGGGCTAAAAAGGAATCTTTGTCGCAGAGCACTAAAGATTCCTTTTTAGTGTCGGTAAAAGAGAAAGCGGAGCAAAATCTCGCCAATAAGCGAGTTCTGGAAATTATTGCTGAACACTTCGGGGTATCGCCCAAGCAGGTCCGCATCATTTCAGGGCATCATAGTCCCGGGAAAATCTTGTCTATACCAGACACGAAGTGATATACTGTGTGTATGAAAATCAAAATAACGACAACAAATATCGATTTGACCAGCGCCATTGAAAGTTATGTAGATGAAAAAATGAAAAGTGTGGAAAAGTTTGCAATACCGCACCAGAGCGAGAATCCGATTATGGAGGTTGAAATCGGAAAGACAACCAATCATCATCAGTCTGGCGATGTGTTTCGCGCAGAGGTGAATATGCGCGTGCGCGGCAAGCATTTCCGCGCGACATCGGAGGAGAGCGATTTGTATGCGGCTATCGACGATGTGCGAAATGAGCTCGTGCGCGAACTTTCCTCACATAAAGACAAGGCACGCACGCTCGTTCGTCGCGGTGCCGGAATGATTAAAAATATGCTTCGCTTTGGACGCGGAGAGTAGTTTCCAATAAACATTATGAGCACAAAAAATATCATTTTTCTTTTAACCGCCGTTATTTTTATTGTCGGTATCGTGTGGCTCGGCGGTGCCCAAAAAACACCAACCGCGCCGGCAATAACAGAAACTAAAACCACAGCAACCACCCCAGAAGTTAAGACAGGAATTAATTCAAAGAGACCTATGACCACAGTAACAATGACAACGAATAAAGGAGCAATCACACTCGAGCTTTTTGCAGACCTTAAGCCAAAAACTGCCGAGAATTTTACCAAGCTCGCAAAGGAGGGATTTTATAACGGCTCACGCTTTCATCGCGTCATCAAGGGATTTATGGTTCAAGGAGGCGACCCGCTTTCAAAGGACACAAACAAAATGAACGCGTGGGGAACTGGCGGTCCCGGATATCAGTTTGCAGATGAGCTCGCTACAGAAAACAAAAATGTTATTGGTACTATAGCAATGGCGAACTCCGGCCCTAATACAAACGGCAGTCAGTTTTTTATCAATACAGCAAACAATAATTTCCTTGATACGAAACATACGGTATTTGGTAAAGTGACCGCAGGGATGGATGTGGTAGCGGCAATTGAGAATACCAAGACTGGCGCAAATGAC
>JACRKU010000016.1 GCA_016215205.1 Candidatus Yonathbacteria bacterium
AAGTCAGGCACGCACCACTTTATAAACTTTAGAAACTTTCAACTTCTGCGGAGCCGTTGTCCGGGATTGAACCGGAGACCTCGTTCTTACCAAGAACGTGCTCTACCAACTGAGCTACAACGGCAATAATATTTTTAAAAATATTTGCGCGGCTGATGGGTGCTGACCCCACGACCTCTCGCGTGACAGGCGAGTGTTCTACCGTTGAACTACAGCCGCATTTTTTACTCTGGCACTGTACCAAAATTCGATGAATAAAACAATCGAATGCCGATGAGTGGAATCGAACCACTGTCTAGGGCTTGCTTGCCCTCACACCAATTTGAGTTCGAGTGCCGGAGGGCAGATTTGAACTGCCGACCTGGCGCTTATGAAACGCCCGCTCTAACCAACTGAGCTACCCCGGCGTTAATTGGTGTGGGGGTGAAAGTCCCTCGTTCTAACCATTGAACTACATCGGCAATACACGAAACAATATCATTTTTAAACGTACTTTTCAATGAAAAACCGCCATGCAAATAACATGGCGGTTTTTCATTTTCTTTCTTGTTGCGGGGACCCCCGTAGTACAGCGTAGCTGAACTACGGGGCGAGTCGGAATTTTGCCCCATTTCGCTTGTGATCGTATTCCAGTATGATGCTGCATTGAAAACGTGTTGCGGGGACCGGAATTTCACTACTCACTCCTTCCAGTCGCTGTGTTTTCAAAACCCACGGTTTGAATAATTCCGCCACGGGAAACTCCTGTTTCCCGACCCCTTCCCCGGTTCAAATCCGGAATATACACTATTTATTAAACAACGTGTTGCGGGGACCGGATTTGAACCGGTGTCTCAAGGTTATGAGCCTTGCGAGGTACCACTCCTCCACCCCGCTATATAAATAACTTACAACGGACAACCAACAACTAATAACAAAAAAACAAAGAAGTTATGAGTCTGCCTGCTATCCACGAGACATTTTTCAAATATCGTCTCGTTAAATATCAAAAACGCCGTTATGTAAGCGTTTCTTCATATGTATAAGGATTATATACAATCTAAAAAAGAAAATCAAATGATTGTTAGGGAATACTTGGTTTTCTTTGCGCTCTACGCCTGCCTGCCGCGATGCATCCCCTTGCGGCGCAGGCAGGCCTGCCTGCGCCGTGGAGTACAACGACGCGGCAGGCAGGTTCTACGCTCTAGGTTACACGACCCTAAAGATACCCCAATTCTTTAAACACCTTTTCGTATAGATCAATGATTTTTCGCGCATCGCGCTTATTGAGAGGAGAGGTGGCTTCCTCGTGTACGATCTTATTGCGCGCCTTATGCGCTTCCCAGGCGTCGTTGAGCGTCTTAAGTCCTTTTGCTTCGGCAAACTTCAGCCGATCGCCAAGTGTCTCGCCGCGAAAACCACGCTCTTCTAAAAGCTCGTCGAGGATATTATCGGCCTCAAGGATTCCCAGTTTCCATTCGGCATGATTTTCCGATCCCATGTGCTTCAAGATAATCTCCCATTGCACTTGTCTCGCTTTCGCCTCTTCACTTTCAATATCAATAGCTTTATATTTTTCATATTCCTGCACATTCACCCTTCGCAATCTCAAGAGAAGGTAGGTAATCCCCGTGACAGAGAGAACCATTATAAGGGTTGCGGTTGTTTTAAAGAACAAGCTATGAAGTGTTACCCACGGAATAAATGCACCGATAAATGACCCGGAATAAGTCTCGTAACCATCCTTAAGGAATTGTGGAACATCTTTTATGTCCTCAAGACCCAGTGAAGCACTTATTACCGCAATAAGAATGAACGCAAGAATTGCATAGTCAATCGCGTCATTTTCAAACCCTATTTTATTTTTTCCGCCCGTTCCTTTTTCTGCCATATGACATTCAATTATACTGTCGAAGATTTAAAAAATACTTTTCCCAACACTAAATAAAATATCTTCACGAAAATGCGGCGCCATAAGCTGCAGTCCCAAGGGAAGTTTTTTGCCATCGCGATCTACGGTACCGGAAGGAATAGAGAGCGCGGGAATCCCGATAAGATTTGCAGGAACCGTGAAAACATCCGCAAGGTACATAGCAAGCGGGTCATTGTTTTTCTCCCCAATCTTAAATGCGGGGGTGGGAGTTGTCGGCGTTGCAATAATATCAACTTCATTGAACGCATGTTCAAAATCCTTGCCGATCAAATTACGGAGACTCCATGCTTTATTGTAGTATGCATCGTAATATCCAGATGAAAGAACATACGTTCCCAACAATATTCTTCGGCGCACTTCTCTTCCAAATCCTTCTCCTCGAGTTTTTGCATAATCATCAAATGGTGTTCCTCCTTTTTTTGACAGACCATAACGCACGCCGTCAAAACGCGCGAGATTGGTCGAAGCTTCGGCGGGCATGATGATATAATAGACCGACAGAGCAAAATGCGCATGGGGAAGCGAGATTTCTTTGATCGAATATCCCTTACCCTTAAGTTTTGCGATCTCTTCATTAAAATTTTTAAGCACGAGGGCGTCAATACCCGGAGAATCAAGAATATCTTTGGGGACTCCAATGGTCATTTTTATTGATACTTCGTTATTTCTTTTTGCTATTTCATCTGGAACAGAGGTACTATCCATCGGATCATGTCCTTTGATCGCATTGAACAAAATTTCCGCATCTTCGACGGTTTTCCCGAATGGTCCAATCTGATCAAGTGATGATGCCATTGCCATAAGTCCGTACCTTGAGACGGCACCATAGGTGGGCTTGAGTCCCACAAGTCCGCAAAACGCCGCAGGTTGCCTGATCGACCCTCCTGTGTCGGAACCAAGCGCCGCAAGAGCACCGTCCATTGCCAGAGCAGCAGCAGACCCACCCGAAGAACCTCCGGGAACGCGAGAAACATCGTGCGGATTTTTTGTCGGCCCGAACGCGGAGTTTTCGGTCGATCCCCCCATTGCGAACTCATCCATATTGGTTCGCCCCAAAAAAACAGCCCCTGCAGACTTAAGTTTTTTGATTACCGTTGCGTCATAGGTCGCCGTATAGCCTTCAAGAATTTTTGACGCAGAGCTTGCTCGTTTCCTTTGTATTAAAATATTATCCTTCACGGCAATAGGAATTCCTGTAAGTATAGTGCCTTTTTTATTTTCAATGATCTTCTGTGTCTCTTTTGCCTGCGTGGCTACATCATCAAACACCTCAAGATACGCATTAATATTTTTATTGTGAGCTTCGATGTTTTTAAGATACACTTCGGAAAGTTCCACCGCAGAAAAATCGCCCTTCAGGAGATGCTCGTGCGCTTTTCGAATTGTAAGATTTTCTAAATCAATTTTCATATTCGTATCATTAGAATGCATTCGTATATTGGCATCGCGCTTACAAAATCTGTTTAACTTTCACATAGCCATTTTCTTTGTCGGGAACTTCATTCATAATTTCTTTCGTATACATTCCTTTCTCGTGGGGATTTTTATCTTCTCTCATGACATTTCTTAATTCACCCGCTTCTTTAGGGGGAATGCCGGAAGAGGCTTCCTTGATCTGGGAAACGTAATCGAGGATAGATTCCATATCTTTGAGTAAGATATTCTTTTCTTCTTCAGAAACCTCAATCCGTGACAGACGCGCGAGTTTTTCGATGTCTTTTTTCTCAATCATAAAGCCATACTATCATTTCTTGAGCCCCATGAGAAGTTTTTTGTTTATGAGCCCCTGCCCATATGGGCAGGGGCTCATAAACAATTAGATTTCTAGATTTCCAACCCAATACACATATTATTGACGACCGTCAATAATATGTGTATGAGGAAATTACAGAGAAAGCATTTTGAGAAATTCTTCTTCGGTAAGAATGCGAACACCAAGACGCTTCGCATGGTCATATTTTGACCCGGAATCTTCTCCGACTACCACAAAGTCAGTGCTTGCAGATACAGAGCCAGTCACATGCCCGCCAAGCAATTTTATTCTTTTTTTTGCTTCATCGCGCGATAGCGAACTTAATGTCCCCGTAAGAACAAAAGTTTTTCCCGTAAGCGGTGTCGCAATATTTTGTACAACTTTTACGGGCTTAATGGTTATTTCTTTAAGAAGACGGCGTAAGAGTTTTTTATTTTCTTCATCTCGAAACCAATCATAGAGAGACCGCGCAACGACCTCGCCGACGCCAGGTATACGCTCAAAATCTTCTTTTGAGACGTGCCTGATCGCTTCAATGTTCTTAAACGTTCCCGCAATATCTTCGGCCGTTTCTTCCCCGACGTGTTCAATGGAGAGACCTATGATAAACCTTGAAAGATCCGTGGTACGCGCTTTTTCTATTGACGCAAGAAGGTTGTCGACAGATTTTTCTCCGAACCGCGGGAGCGCGAGGAGATCCCCCTTCTTGAGTGTAAAAATGTCGTCAAAAGACGCGATGGGATTATTGTCGAGAAGCGCATCCACGATCCTTGGTCCCATTTTTTCAATATCAAGAGCATGTTTTGAGACAAAGTGATAAAATTTTCTGCGTTTTTGGGCAAAAGAATTTTTGTTGACACACCGATATGCCGCCTGGTTGGGAATGCGCTCGATACGGCCACCGCCTGCCTGCCGCGATGCATCCCCTTGCGGCGCAGGCAGGCCTGCCTGCGCCGCAGACGCGGCAGGCAGGCAATCGGGAACATTTTTAGGGAATACGTATGGTTTTTCTTTCCCTGTGCGAAGTTCTTTGATGACCGATACGATGTCAGGAATTACATCTCCTGCCTTCTGAAGCACCACGGTATCCCCCACGCGAACATCAAGACGTTTGATCTCATCTTCGTTGTGAAGTGTGGCACGCGACACGACAGACCCAGCCACAAGCACTGGACGCAAGTGTGCAACGGGAGTAAGCACCCCCGTTCTCCCCACTTGAAGCGCAATGCTTTCAATGACCGTCGTCACTTGCTCCGCAGGGAATTTATATGCAACACCCCACCGCGGAGACTTTCCGGTATATCCAAGCGTTTCTTGAATCACTCGGGAATTGATTTTAATGACGATGCCGTCAATGCCGTATTGTTCCTTTTCTTTCTTATGAGCCCACTCCTTATAATATTCTTCAACCCCGCCAATGGTTTGAGTAACACGGTGATGTGGATTCACCTTAAAACCAAGATCAACAAGAAGATCCAGCTCCCCGCTTTGTGTCGCAGGCATTGAAAGACCCTTTATCGTATCGATATCATAGATAAATGAATCGAGTCTGCGGGATGCCGCGATTTTCGGATCAAGCTGGCGGAGCGAACCCGCGGCAGCATTACGGGTATTTGCAAACAGCGGTTCCCCTTTTTTCTTTCGTTCTTCATTGATGCGAACAAGTTCATCTTTTTTCATCCACGCTTCCCCTACAACGGAAATATCAATTTTTTTATTAAGTGACAGAGGAATGCTCTGAACTGTTTTCAGATTTTCTGTAATATCTTCGCCCACAAGCCCATTGCCCCGTGTTGCCCCTTGTACCAAGAGCCCATTTTTGTAGGTAAGAATGATTTTGAGTCCATCGATCTTAAGTTCCGTGCAATACGAAAGTTTTTCACCCTTAAGGTGAACGTGGTCGTCTATAAAGCGCTTTGCGCGGGCTTCCCACTTGAGAAGTCCGTCGTAACTGAACACATCGTCATACGACCACTGTTTAACTTCGTGAGTAACTTTTTTAAACGACGTGCGCGGCTCTCCGCCTATCCTTTGTGTGGGACTGTCGGGGGTCTCTAAATCAGGAAATTGCTCCTCTATAACACGCAACTCCTCCATGAGCGAATCGTACGCCTCGTCAGTGATGTCGGGTTTATCAAGTACGTGATACAAATAACGATGTTTGTCGATCACCACCCGCAGTTTTTCTGCACGAGCTTGTGCTTTTTTATGGTTTCCAAGGGCATTCCTTGGATTTGTGTTGCCTCTTAAAGCCATATTTGCATAGTATATCGCACACAGAGAGAATCGTGGAGCATGACGAGCTAAACATGTAACCTAAAAGGTTCGACCTTAAGGCTCCCCAAGGTCGAACCTTTACTGAATCACCACGCGCTTTACGACTCACGCTCTACGTTTTTAGTACGAAATGTTCAGCCCGCGCTCCACGCGGCGCGGATTACTATCGCATGAGCTCTGCCCGCGAGAGTCAATAGCGGTGGTGATGACTCCGCTTATATTAGTCTTAGTAACCATCACCTGCGCACAGGGTTTTTTTATGTCTGTATCTTGA
>JACRKU010000004.1 GCA_016215205.1 Candidatus Yonathbacteria bacterium
CTAGAGAAAGTGAATGAAAAACTGCAGGAATATGTGATCTACTACAATACCGTCCGTCCGCACACTTCTCTTGGTTTTGTGTCACCGGAGGAGTATTATGTGAAGAACCGAGAAAATTCTCATATGTAGTGAACTAATACAAAGCATTGACACCAGATTTTAACCTGTTATACTGCTTTTCAACGGTAATTTGATTGCGTACTTGGCGCCGTACGATAGAGAAGCTACAATTTTAATAGGTATTAAGTGTCTTTTATACCCTTAGTTAACAAAAAGGTGGATATTCCGTGCCTTTTTGATTTTTGCTGTTTAGGGTCTCTGAAAGACGCTTTGTAATTAACGCGTTACATCACCATATGCGACCACAGAAACATTTTGCGCGCTACAAGAAGCCGCAAGTAGAGATGCCGAACCTTGTCGAGACACACTTGAAGTCATACAAATGGCTTGTCGAAGAAGGACTCAAAGAAGCATTTAAAGAATTTTCTCCGATTGAAGATTATTCAGGAAAAAAGTTTGCACTCGAATTCGTCGGCATTGAACTCTCGGCGCCAAAGTACGACGAATATTTTGCAAAAGAAAACAAGCTTTCGTACGAAGCACCTCTCAAGGCGCGCGTAAAGCTTATCAACAAAACATTCAAGAGTGAGAAAGAGCAGGAAATCTTTATGGCGGATTTTCCCGTAATGACCTCGCACGGTACATTTATCGTGAACGGGGTTGAACGCGTGGTTGTGCCGCAGATTTCTCGTTCTTTCGGCGTGTCGTTTACGGTAGACGAGCTCAAGGGCAAGCGTTACTTCGGCGCAAAAATCATCCCCGGTCGCGGCGCATGGGTGGAGGTGGAGTCTGACCCCGACGGTGCAGTGTATGTGCGCATCGACAAGAAGCGCAAGTTTCCCGTCACTGTGCTACTCCGCGCGCTTGGTTTGGAAAACAACGCCGCAATACTAAAGGTATTTTCAAAAGATGAGAATGCAAAGAAATTTATTGAAGCAACTATCGCAAAAGACCCAGCACAAACTCCAGACGAGTCTTTTATTGAAATTCACAAGAAGCTTCGCGATGGCGACCTCGCAACCGCAGAAAACGCGCGCGGTTTCGTGAACTCTATTTTCGCAAAAGAAAAGTATGACCTCTCGGAGGTTGGACGCTTCAAGTTTAACAAACGCTTTGGAAAAGGTCTCGAGAAGACCGATATTGCGCGCCGCACTATTGACGCGACTGATGTGGCGACAATCGTTTCGCAAATTGTAAAGCTCAATGCCGACCCACGCTCAATGCCGGACGATATCGACCACCTCGGTTCCAGGCGCATTCGCTCTGTGGGTGAGATGCTCCAGCAGAAAATTCGTGTTGGTATGACACAGATGAAGCGTAACATTCAGGACAGAATGTCGACCATCGACACTGACGCTACTATGCCGGTGCAGTTCATCAGCCCTCGTCCTCTTCAAGCGCGACTCAAGGAATTTTTCGCGACAAACCAGCTCTCGCAGTTTATGACGCAGTATAATGTGCTTTCGGAAATCGAAAGTCTTCGCACATTTTCCGCGCTTGGGCCGGGCGGTCTCACGCGCGAGCGCGCAGGTATTGAAGTTCGTGACGTGCACACTTCGCACTACGGACGTCTTTGCCCTATTCACACCCCAGAAGGTCCAAACATCGGTCTTATTCTCCGTCTTTCTTGCTACGCGCGCATCAATGATTTCGGAATGATTGAAACGCCATACGCAAAGGTAAAGAATGGCAAAATTACGAAAGAAATCGTGTACATGGACGCGCTCGAGGAAGAGCAGTACAACATTGCGCATGCGTCTTTGAAAATGGACGGCGACAGCATCGTTGAAGAAAAAGTAGAGGTGCGCCGCGCCGGCGACCCCGAGCTTGTTCTACGCTCTGATGTGCACTACATGGACATCGCCGCAAACCAAGCATTTTCGATTGCAACCTCGATGATCCCATTCCTTGAACACGACAATGCGAACCGCGCGCTCATGGGTTCAAACATGCAGAAGCAGGCTATTCCTTGCGTTGTGCCGGAAGCGCCGCTCGTTGCAACGGGTATGGAGGGTGCGGCCGCTCGCGATACGGGTCGCCTTATTATTGCGACAGTGGACGGCATCATCACTCACGCAGATGCAAAGAAAATTGTTTTGAAGAGCGCGGACGGAAAGGAACACACTTCCAACCTCGTAACATTCTCCCGCACAAACGGTTTCACCGCATTTCATCAGCGTCCAATCGTTTCTGTCGGCGATAAAGTAAAAAAGGGAACAACTCTTGCGGACACCTCGTCTTCAGATCAGGGTCAGATTGCGCTCGGGCAAAACGCGCTCGTCGCATTTATGTCATGGGGTGGTTCCAACTACGAAGACGCTATCATCCTCTCGGAGCGTCTGGTAAAAAACAGCAAGTTCACTTCAATACACATGGACGAGTTTGTGGTGAATGTGCGCGACACAAAACTCGGGCCAGAGGTAACCACGCACGATATTCCAAACGTGGGTGAAGCGAAGCTCAAGGATTTGGATGAGGACGGAATCATCCGTATCGGCGCGGAGGTGCACCCGGGAGATATTTTGGTTGGAAAGATTACCCCAAAGGGCGAGACTGAGCTTACTCCAGAGGAGCGCCTCCTCCGCAGTATTTTCGGAGACAAAGCGCGTGATGTAAAAGACACCTCGCTTCGTATGGATCACGGCAAGCGCGGTCGTATCATCGGCGTGAAGGTGTTCTCTCGCGAAAAAGGCGACGCGCTCGACAGCGGTATCATCAAGCGTGTTCACATTGAAGTTGCGCAGGTGCGTAACATTTCTGTCGGCGACAAACTCGCAGGGCGCCACGGCAACAAGGGTGTTATCTCAGTGATTCTTCCCGAAGAAGATATGCCATACATGGCTGACGGTACGCCTATTGACATGGTGCTTACACCACTCGGTGTGCCTTCTCGTATGAATCTCGGTCAAATTCTTGAGCTTCACTTGGGTCTCGCCGCTCACACCCTCGGCTATCAGGCAATCGTTCCTCCATTTATGGGCGCGACAGTGGATGAAATTAAGGGTGAGCTTGTGAAGGCGGGTTTCCGTGAGGACGGAAAGATGAAACTTTTTGACGGACGCACAGGCGATAGTTTCGACCAGGACATCGCAGTGGGCTACATGTATATTTTGAAACTGAACCATATGGTAGAAGATAAAATTCACATGCGTTCAATCGGGCCATACTCTCTCATTACCCAACAGCCGCTTGGCGGAAAGGCGCAGGGCGGAGGACAGCGTTTTGGAGAAATGGAAGTATGGGCGCTCGAAGGTTACGGCGCGTCCCATGTGCTTCGCGAAATGCTCACCGTGAAGTCGGACGACATCACCGGACGTTCAGAGGCGTTTGACTCTATTGTGAAGGGTAATGACGTGCTCAATACCAACATACCTGAGTCATTCAATGTGCTTCTCAATTATCTACGCGGGCTCTCACTCGACATATCACTCTTGAAAAAGGGGGAGAATAAATAATCTTAATTCTTATCACCATGAAAACACTACGCGAACAACAGAATTTCGAAACCATCGCTCTTAAGCTTGCATCCCCTGAAAGCATCAAAGAGTGGTCATATGGCGAGGTTACCAAGCCGGAGACTATCAACTACCGCACACAGAGAAGTGAGCGTGGCGGTCTTTTTGACGAGCGCATTTTCGGACCCGAAAAGGACTACGAATGTTACTGCGGAAAATATAAGCGTATTCGCTACAAGAATATTATTTGTGAGAAATGCGGGGTTGAGGTTACGCGCTCTATCGTGCGCCGAGAGCGTATGGGGCACATTGAACTTGCAAGCCCTGTCGCGCACATTTGGTTTCTCCGAAGTATTCCCTCACGAATGGGGCTTCTTCTCAATCTTCCTATTGTCGAGCTTGAAAAAGTGATTTACTTTGCGGGGTACATTATTACCTCTGTGAACATTGCCGAGCGCGACAGAATAATGAAAGAGCTCGACCATGAATACAAAACCAAACTAAAGACGCTTACCGACGAAAAAGGAAAAGAGAAACTTAAAGAACTCCTCCTCGTTTCAAAGCACGAAATCGAGTCTCTCGTCGAAGGCAAGGTCCTTGGCGAAATGATCTACCATAAATTTGCGCTCAAGTACGGCACTGCTTTTGAAGCGGGCATCGGTGCGGAAGCAATCTACAATATATTCAAGAAGATTGATATGGTGAAATTCCGCGACCAGCTCGAAGCTCTGCTTGAAAAAGCGGGAGCTGTGGAGCGCGCGAAACTACACAAGCGTTTGGGTATTGTAAAGTCGATGATTAACTCCGGCGTGCGTCCCGAGTGGATGTTCATTACGGTTATTCCGATTATTCCACCAGCGCTTCGTCCAATGGTTGCCCTCGAAGGCGGCCGCCACGCGACATCAGACCTAAACGACCTCTATCGCCGTGTCATCAATCGTAACAATCGTTTGAAGAAACTTCAGGCCATCGGCGCGCCGGACGTTATCCTGCGCAATGAAAAGCGTATTCTTCAGGAAGCGGTTGACTCGCTTATCGACAACTCGATTCGCCGCGTGCAGTCGGTGGCGATGAATCAAGCGCAGAAGCGCACATTGAAATCGCTCGCCGACACATTGAAAGGCAAGCAGGGACTCTTCCGCCAAAATCTCCTCGGTAAGCGCGTGGACTATTCCGGTCGCTCGGTTATTGTTGTGGGTCCAAAGCTCCACCTCAACCAATGCGGTTTGCCAAAGCATATGGCACTCGAGCTCTTCCGTCCGTTTATTGTTTCGGAAATTCTCACGCGTGAACTCGCGTACAATATTCGCGGCGCAAACAAGCTTATCGATGAGAGCGTGCCGGAAGTGTGGGCTATTCTCGAAGAAGTAATCAAAGGCAAGTATGTTCTTTTGAACCGCGCGCCGACGCTTCACCGCCTTGGTATTCAAGCGTTCCACCCAATCCTTATTGAGGGTAACGCTATTCAAGTTCACCCCCTCGTATGTACCGCGTTTAATGCGGACTTCGACGGAGACCAAATGGCCGTACATGTGCCGCTTTCTCGCGCCGCGCAAGAAGAAGCTGGAAAACTCATGGCAGCAAACAAAAACTTGCTCGGACCGGGCAATGGAGACCCGATCGTGAACCCAAAACTCGACATCCCTCTCGGCTGTTATTCGATGACAAAAATTATCGACGGCGCAAAAGGCGAAGGCAAAATTTTTCCGACGCCAAATAGCGCTATCACGGCGCACGACTTTGACATCGTGAGCTACCGCGCAAAGATTAAGGTAATGGGCACTGATTCTCCAAAGTATGCAATATACGAAGGCAAAGTATTCGAGACTACTGTTGGACGACTTCTCTTCAACAGCGTGCTTCCCAAAGATTTCGCATTTGTGAACAAGGAAATCACAAAGAAAGAACTCGAGAGCATTATTGATGAAATCATCAGTATTTACGGTATTGATGCGACACTGCCAATTCTCGATAAAATCAAGGACTTCGGTTTCAAGTATGTTTCAAAGTCAGGCATCACATGGGGTATTGACGAGATTAAAGTTCCCGCTGAAAAGAAGGGAATCATCGCAAAGGCCCGTGTCGAGGCGGATGAAGTTCGTTCTGAATTTAACGAAGGTTTACTCTCGGAAGAGGAGCGCTATCGTCGCACTATCGAAGTATGGCAAGGTGCGCGCGCTGAAATTGAAAAGTTTATGCCTGCAACTCTCGAAAAGAACGGTTCTGTTGAAGACATGTTGAAGTCCGGTGCCCGCGGTTCGTACGCGCAGATTCTTCAAATGGGAGGTATGACCGGTCTTATCATCAATACCGCAGGACGCACAATCGACTTCCCGATTATTCCTTCAAGTAAGGAGGGTTTGTCTCCGGTGGAGTATTTTATTACGACGCACGGTTCGCGCAAAGGTCTCGCCGACACGGCTCTCCAGACTGCAAAGGCGGGGTACCTTACTCGACGCATTGTTGATGTTGCGCAGGATGCTATCATTACCGAAGAGGATTGCGGTGACAAAGATGGCAAAGTTATCCGCAAAGAAAATCTCGTTGGTTTTGACATTCCGCTTTCTCGCAACCTCAAAGGGCGCGTACTCATACGCGACATGGCAACCGCAGACGGCACAGTGATATACAAGAAAGGGCATTTGATGTCGAAACTTGACGCAAAGAACGCCGAAGCAAAAGGTATTACGGAGGCGATGGTTCGATCACCGCTCTCATGCAAGACCTCGCGCGGCATTTGCCGCAAATGTTACGGTCTCGATATCGGCAGGAATGAACTTGTGGAAATCGGCGAAGCAGTGGGTATTATTGCGGCGCAAGCTATTGGTGAGCCGGGAACACAGCTTACAATGCGTACATTCCACTCTGGAGGTATCGCGTCTGCTGGCGGCGACATTACGATGGGCCTCCCTCGCGTTGAAGAAATCTTTGAAAAGCGAGAACCAAAAAGTCTCGCGATTATTTCTCACACAAACGGTGTAGTCACCGAGGTGCTTCGCGATGAGAAGGAGCTTGTTATCAAGGTGCTTCCTTCGGAGGGCGAAGGCAAGAAGAAGGGTGAAGTGATTCCGTACGAAACATCGGCAAAGCGCACGCCGTTTGTAAAGGTTGGCGATACTGTCGCGAAAGGTCAGCTTCTCTCGGATGGTTCGGCAGATATTGGAGAAGTTTTCCAGTATGCCGGAAAAGATGTCGCAGAAAACTATATTATTACCGAGGTGCAAAAGATTTACGAACTTCAGGGTGCGTCAATCTCACGCAAGCACATTGAGGTGATTATTCGTCAAATGTTTTCGCGCAGGAAGATCAAGGATGTCGGCGATACCAAGTTCAACATGGGCGAAGTTGTTGAGCAAGGAGAACTCACTCAAGAAAACGAGCGTATTGAAAAAGCGGGCGGCGAAAAAGCAAAAGGAGAAATTGTTGTTCTCGGTATTTCGGTCGTCGCCCTTACCACAAAGAGCTGGCTCTCGGCCGCATCGTTCGAGAACACGACACGCGTTCTCATCGATACGGCAATCAACGGAGGCGTAGACACGCTCCGCGGTCTCAAAGAGAATGTTATTATCGGGCACCTTATTCCGGCGGGAACCGGTTTTGGCGCTCGAAGCGGTGTGAAAGAACTTCCGGGGAAAAGCAGGGAAGAGGGGAACTAGCTTTTAGGTGACAGGTTTTAGCTTCTAGGAAATGTATTCCACCTAACACCTAAAAGCTAAAACCTAACACCTTCTCAAAAAATGTCCTCAATCATTGAAGATATAAAATCACGACTCAACATTGTTGATGTTGCCGGCGGATACCTCAAGCTTGAAAAAGCAGGGGGGAGTTTCAAGGCATGCTGTCCATTCCACAATGAACGCACGCCGTCGTTTTTCATTTCGCCGTCTCGTCAGACATACCATTGTTTTGGTTGCAATAAGGGTGGCGATATTATTTCATTTGTGGAAGAGATTGAAGGGCTTGATTTTCAGGGCGCGCTCAAGGTTCTTGCAGACCGTGCGGGCATCACGCTTACCCGTGAAAGACCGGGCGCAAAGGATGAGCGCGATGCGATATATTCCGCGCTTGAGCTTGCGACAAGGTTTTATGAAGCGGTATTACCGAAGTTTCCGGAGGCGGGAGCGTATCTTACGAATCGCGGGCTAACCCAAGAGACTGTCAAACACTTTCGTGTGGGTTTTGCGCCGGACGAATGGCGTTCGCTCGGTGATTTTCTCGCAAAGAAAGGGATATCCGAAAGCGTGATGGAACGCGCGGGACTTATTGTGCGCTCTCCAAAAGGGTTCTATGATAGATTTCGCGGCCGCATAATGTTTCCAATTACCGATAGTTCCGGTCGCGTAATCGCGTTCTCGGGACGCATCTTGAAAGAAGAAGCGGGAAAAACGCTAGGCGCTTCGGCCTCTGCAAAATATGTGAACAGTCCGGAGACGGAAGTTTTCCACAAGTCGCGCGCGCTATTCGGACTTGCGCTTGCAAAGGAGGCGATTCGCCATGCGAATGCATGCGTGCTCGTTGAAGGGCAAATGGATCTTATTCTCTCGCACCAAGCGGGAGTAAAGAACACGGTTGCGTCATCAGGTACCGCGCTCACTTCGGAGCACCTCGACCTCATCAAGCGCTTCACAAAAAACATCATTCTTGCATTTGATGCGGATGATGCGGGCATGCGGGCTTCGCATCGCGCAGTGGAAATTGCTCTCTCACAAGACATGTCAGTACGTATTGCGCGCCTGCCGAAAGGGATGGACCCTGCGGATGTCGCGCGGAAAAACCCGACTATGTGGATAGATGCAGTAAAGAATGCAAAGCAAGTTATTGATCTTTATCTCGAGCTTCTGCCGGAACTCCACACAGAGAAGGCAGAGCTTCGGGAAAAGGTTTCCGAGATTATCGTTCCGTTTGTCGCGCTCCTTAAAAGCCCTATCGACCAAGGTCACTATGTCGGAGAAGTCGCGAAACTTCTCGGTATTAAAGAAGAGCCAGTGTGGGATGAAGTGAAGAAAAGAGCAAAGATGGCTAATGTTGCGCGCGAGGCGGAGAAATTAGAATACAAAGTTGCTCCGATCTCGCGTCAGGCGCGCATAATTCGCACCATAGAGGGCGGGCTTCGGTGGCAGGAAGGGATCGCGGAGCCAGCGCTCAAAAATATTCCGGAGTATAGAGCACAATTTGCAAAACTCCTTGAAGAGTCGCCTCCGGACTCTCTCGAGACAATAAGTTCGGACGAACTAATTTTTGAAGCAGAAGCGAGATTTCATGGAAGTGAACATATGGAAAAGGAATTGAACGAACTCCTCCACAATCTTAAAGAAGAAATACTTCGTGAAAAGTTTACCACAAAGATGACAGAACTCAAGCAGGCAGAAATTAAAGGGGACGTCTCTCTTGCGGAAAAACTTCTCGCCGAATGCCAAGCGATTTCAAAAGAAATACACGCGCTAACTAAGAATATAATTTAAATGAAAAAATCAACCAATAAAAGTTTACATCCAAGACGAGAATCTACTGATTCTAAAGCGGCTAAAAAGGTTGCAAAAAAATCAGTAAAAAAACCGGCAAAAAAGTCCGTTAGAAAGGCTGCCAAAAAAGTATTGCCTAAAAAAGCGAAGCGTGTCTCAAAGAAAAAGTCAACTGTTGGATGGGAGGAGAAAGCGACACGGCTCATTCTCAAGGGTCGCGGACGCGGATTCATAACATACAACGAAATTTTGAAAGAGTTTCCTCAGGTTGAACAGGACGTGATTTTTCTCGATACGCTGTACGAAAAGCTCGGAGATGCGGGTGTGGATATTCTCGAAAGCGGCGGACTCCTTGAGCTCGAACCGGAGGAAGTCTTGACGCATAAAAAATATACTTACAAGAGCGGGGACTCTTCGTATGACTCGATTCAGATGTATCTGAAAGAAATTGGCCAATACCCGCTCCTTTCGGCGGGGGACGAGCGCGACCTCGCGCAGCGCATTGAAGCAGGCGATGAAGAAGGGAAAAACCTTCTCGCGCGCGCAAACCTCCGCTTGGTTGTATCTATCGCAAAAAAATATGTGGGACGAAGTGCGGACTTGACGCTTCTTGACCTTATTCAAGAGGGAAACATCGGTCTTTTTAAAGCGGTGGAAAAATTTGACTGGGAAAAGGGGTACAAGTTTTCGACATACGCGACATGGTGGATTCGTCAGGCTATTACCCGCGCGCTTGCGGATCAATCGCGCACTATTCGTATTCCTGTGCATATGGTTGAAACGATTTCAAAGTACAAACAGGTAGTGCGTCGTTTGTCGCAGGACCTAGGCCGCGAGCCGCTTCCGGGCGAAGTCGCGACGGAAATGGGGCTTGATGTGGAAAAAATCTATAATATTAAAAAAATCGACCAAGATACGGTTTCACTTGAGAAGCCGATAGGGGACGATGACGACAAATCAACTCTTGGCGAATTTATCGCGGATGACAAGATTCTTTCACCAGCACAGGATTCCGCTCAGCGAATTCTTTCCGACCAAGTAAAAGAAATCCTCGGCGACCTTTCTGAAAAAGAGAGAAAGATTCTCGAGCTTCGCCACGGCCTTGTGGACGGCGTGGTGCACACACTCGAGGAAGTAGGTCGCGAGTTTGCAGTAACGCGCGAGCGCATTCGCCAGATTGAGGCAAAGGCTATAGAGAAGATTCGCGCGCATGATAAGGTGGACAAACTGCGGAATTACTAAACCAGCGAATTTTAAAAACTTTTTCTCGGTGCCTCGTTTTGAGGGTACGGATTTTTTGAAGCTTAAAAAATCCTGAAGAGCTCGTGTCGACACACTCGCAACCCCCTCAAAACGAGGCACGCTCAACAAGTTTTTAAATACGTCTGGTTTGGTAATGTCCTTGCGAGAAAGGAAAAAGGGCGGACACTTGCGTGTCCGCCCTTTTTTTGTCAGTTGTTAATTGTCACTCGTGCCTACTTTAGCAATGCTTCAATCTGCGCTTTCACTGCTTCGTATGGCTGTGCGCCTTGAATACTGTCCACCGGTTTCTTGTTTACAAGAATGATTGAAAACGGCGTGCCATTTTGAGCAAATATACGATTTTTTTCAAGGTTCTTGTCCACAATCGCTTTCATCTCATCGCCTTCAAGACATTTATTAAATGCTGTAACGTCTAATCCAATATTATTTGCAATCTTTGGAAGCTCTGCCGGGTCAAGCTGATTATTCCCGGGCGTTATTTCGAAAAGATTGTTACTGTATTCCCAGAACTTAATATTGTTGCCAAGTTTGTTTGCACATTCAAGCGCTTGCGCTTCTTTTGCCGCTTTTGTATGTTGAGGAACAACTATCAAGTGGCGATATACCCACGCAACTTTGCCGTCTTTCCCATACTCATTCATTATTCTCTGCATCGTTGGATGGAATAATTTACAGTAAGGGCACTCGGTATCCGAGTATTCCACAATTACCACTTTTGCATCAGGGTTGCCCAGGATATGGTCGTCCGGAGTAACAGGCTCAACGGTTCCTATTGGTTGCGCAGCTACCGCAGGAAAAATCCCCTTTTTACCGTCGCCGAAATAGACTGCTCCCGCGATAGCAAGTCCCGCAACAACAATCGCAAATGGGATTGCGTAATTTTGCCCTGATGATACTTGTGGTGCTGTTGCATTTTCTCCATCCATGTTTTTTATAAATTATTATTGTTAAGTCATAATAGTATACTACTATTCAATGTTTTTTGTCCATAAAAGCGATTCTGTGGTAAACTGATGAAATGAATGTTACGAGCGCGGAATTTGCAAAAGGTATTATTGGCACTGATTCGATTTTGGATGAAAAATATCCGCAAGTCGCTTTTGTCGGGCGATCCAACGCGGGGAAATCCAGCGTTATCAACTCCCTCGTGATGCGCAAAGATTTGGTGAAATCGAGCTCAATGCCGGGCAAGACAAAAGAGATTAACTTTTTTCTTATCAATAAAAAGTTTTACTTTGTGGACCTCCCCGGATATGGTTTTGCTCGTATGGGCGCAAAAGGCGCGGAGAAGATTCGCAAACTTATTTTGTGGTATTTGGGGAGCGGGGAGGCGCGCGCGCGGCTAGCAGTGCTCATTGTTGATTCCACTGTAAAGCCAATGTCATACGACAAAGAAATGGCCGATATTTTACGCGCTGAAAAGATTCCATTTGTGATTGTGGCGAATAAAATAGACTGTTTAAACCAAACCGAACGCGCGCATAATATCAAATCCATAGAAGCGGCTCTTGGTGGAGCGGTTGTGCTATACTCCGCGCGCACCCACCACGGGAGGGAAGAACTATTGGAGATAATTGTTAAGTCGGTCAAATAGTATGTCAAATCCCGTTAGAAGTTTTTTTGTAATATGTATCGAGGATACTCAGTAGATAATGAAAAGAGTAATGTGTATAATTAGTTCTTAATAATTAAACTTCTAACGGGATGAAAATAATTATAAATCGCAAGTTTGTTCTTGTCGCAACCATTTTTGCCATTGTTTTCGGAGCGATATTTTTATTTTCATCGCGAATTCCAGAGAGCGACACGGGGAATGCGGGTATTCGAATCGTCGCGAGTTTTTATCCTCTTTCGTATGCCGCAAATGCCGTCGGTGGTGATTCTGTTACTGTTTATAACTTGGTTCCTGCAGGTGTGGAGCCGCATGATTTTGAGCCATCCGCGCGCGACCTTATCAAAATAGGAAATGCGGACATTTTGCTTTACAATGGCGCCGCATTTGAACCGTGGATTAAAAAATGGGAACAAGGGAGTTCCCCGCGCCCTAAGCGCGCTATAAACATGACAAACGCCCTAAAAGCGCAAGGGGTAAATTTTATCGAAAACGACGGAGCGATAGATCCGCACTTCTGGCTTGACCCTGTAATAATGAAAAGTGAAACAAAAATTATTCGTGATGTGCTAAGTCAGGTTGACCCCGCGCACAAAGATTTATTTAATGAAAACGCAAACCGGCTTTTGAACAGTTTGGATGCGCTAGATCAAAATTATCGGGCAGGGTTATCTTTGTGCACTTTGCGTGATGTGGTGGTTTTGCACAAAGCGTTCAATTATCTCGCGCGGGAGTATCAATTTTCCGCGATTTCAATCGCGGGGATTTCTCCGGACGAAGAGCCGTCGCCAAAGAGTCTTTCACGCATCACCGAGATTGTGCGAACGAAAGGCGTCAAGTATATTTTCTCCGAGACAGTTGCAAGTCCAAAGTTTTCAGAGTTGATTGCGCGCGAAATTGGCGGCACAACCCTCGTGCTCAATCCCATTGAAAGTCTCACCCCAAATGAGGTACAATTGGGAGAAGATTATATTTCCAAAATGGAAACGAACTTAAATAACTTGCGAAAAGCAATGTCATGCAATTAGTCATTAGATTTTAAACATGCCGCTAGAAGAACCATACATCGAGCTCGACAATGTGAGCTTTTCATACGATGACACGCCGGTAATAGAGAACCTCACATTTACAGTGCGCAAGGGTGAGTATTTGGGTATCATAGGTCCGAACGGCGGCGGAAAGACCACCCTAATCAAAGTAATCTTGGGGCTTCTTCATCAAACGGAAGGCAGGGTTGTGCTTTTTGGAAAGGATCGTCACGATTTTAAAGAAAAACATCGCATCGGCTATGTGCCTCAGCGAGTAACGCAAACAGACAAGGAGTTTCCCGCGACCGTTTTTGAAGTTGTGAAAACAGGCCGTATCGCGCGTCTTGGATTTTTTGAAAGATTTACAAAAAAAGATATCGATGCGGTGGAGCGCGCGATGGAAATTTCCGGTGTTGCGAAGTATCGTGATACGCTCGTGGGGAATCTTTCCGGCGGGGAGCGTCAGCGCGTGTTTATCGCGCGCGCGCTTGCGAGCGAGCCCGATGTCCTCATTCTCGACGAGCCGACTGTGGGTGTCGATATTGGTGCGCAAAAAACATTTTATGATTTTTTGTCGTCTTTAAACCGCGACCAGCACTTAACTATCATTTTTATATCGCACGATGTCGACGCAGTTTCTCAAGAAACAAAAACCGTACTCTGCCTCAACCACAATCTTGTTTGTCACGGGCTTCCCCACGACCTGCTCAATGAACATGTTTTGGAGCGATTGTACGGTAAGCATTCGAAACTTTTAACACATAAGGACACTCCCAATTAATTTATATGCTTGAGATATTTCAATATGACTTTATGATACGCGCCTTTGAGGCGGGAATCGCAATAGGAATCGTTGCGCCGCTTATCGGTATGTTTCTCGTGGTGAGAAGGTATTCACTCATGGCGGATACCCTTGCGCATGTTTCGTTTGCTGGGGTAGCTATCGGGCTTTTTCTTAAAATAAATCCTATTTTTTCCGCTATCGGACTTTCTGTGCTGGCTTCTTTTGGCATCGAGTCTTTGCGCAACTCACGCCGTATTTTTGGGGAGTCGGTGCTTGCACTGTTTCTTTCGGGTTCGCTCGCGATTGCGGTCATTATTCTCTCTCTCGCAAAAGGATTCAATGCAAATTTATTCAGTTATTTGTTTGGGAGTATTTCAACGGTTTCAACCGCGGACTTGTTGGTAATTATCGTGCTTGCCATAGTAGTGTTTTTGGATGTGATGTTTCTTTACAAAGAATTGTTCTTTACTTCATTTGACCCGGAACTTGCGGAAGCGAGCGGTCTTCCGGTAAAGGCAATCAACCTTATGACCGTGATGCTCGCGGCGGTGGCGGTGGCCATCTCTATCCGCATTGTCGGCGTGCTTCTCATTGGCGCGCTAATAGTGATTCCCGTCATCTCCGCAATGCAGTATGGCCGCGGTTTCCGCTTCACGCTTATTTTGTCTGTTATATTCTCACTTACCTCTGTTATTTTGGGTTTGTTTGCATCATATTATCTTGACCTTGCGTCTGGCGGCGCGATAGTGGTAGTCGCTCTCATTATTTTCTTGTTCAGTCTTGCATTAGTAAAGCGCAGTTAAGTTCAAACCGTACACTATCCTTGTTTCTCAGCATGGAGATGGCGTGTACGGTCTGGGTTAGTACACCTTATCAATATGCTCTTTTATGTACGCAAGGTCGTGGCCGTACACTTTTTTGCCGGGATTGAAGATGTTTTTCGGATCAAAAATATTTTTTGTTTCCTCAAAGAGGCGGTAGATTTTGTCGCCGTACATTTGGCGGAGATATGCAGTGCGAATGAGTCCGTCGTTGTGTTCTGCAGACATTGAGCCGCCGAACGAAAAGACCAAGTCAAATACTTTCTGCGAAAGCTCCATTACAATATCGCGGTCGCGCGCATTACGCAGGTTCATAAGCGGAATAATATGCAGGTTGCCGTCGCCAATGTGTCCGGCAATGGTGTAGGTGAGTTTGTACTCCTTCATCACCTCCGCGAGTTTTGGTAAAAATTCCGGAAGACGCTCCGGCGCTACGATTATGTCGTCTATAAACGGCGCGGTTTTATCGCTCCCGCCGTGCTTGCGCAAAAGATTGAAACTCTCGTGGCGAATCGTCCAAAATTTTTCCGCGTCTTTTTGCGTTTTCATTATCTCCATCTGCACGGGGAACCGCTTCAAGTCTTCAAACGCGCGCTTGGCTTTTTGGGACGCTTCTTCCTCGGAGTCGCCGGTAAACTCGGCAAGAAGCACAAGCTTGGGAGCTCCGCCTTTCAAAACCATTAATACCTCCGGAATAAACGACAAACCGAGTTTAATAATGCCTGTTTTTAAAGACTTAACAATGTCAGGGAAGAAACGAACGGCAAACTTAAATGTATGGTCGTCGTATGACTCGAATGTTTCCGGTTTGTGCGTAAGTACCCGCGCGACAATATCTGAAAGTTTGCCAAGGTCCGGTAAAAATATAACCATGAGCTTCCTGTGTTCCTTTGGCTTAATGAGCGCAAATTCTATTTCAGTAAAAACCCCGAGAGTGCCTTCGGAGCCGGTAAAAAGTTTTGTAAGGTCAAAAGTTTTCCTGTCCCATATATTCCACAAGGCGTAGCCAGTTGAATTTTTTGCGACTTTTGGTTTCGCGCTTTTTATTATGTCGTAATTTTTCTCAAGGAGGTCAAACATGCGTCGGTATATGTCGCCTTCAAGCGTTTGGAGCTTTTTTTTCTCTTCGAGCTCTGCGGGAGTAAGCGGCCCAAATTCATATTCATTGCCGTCCGAAAGCACGACTTTCAGGCGCTTGACCCAATTCTCTGTGCTCCCGTAGGTGAGTGTCATTTCACCGGATGCGTTGGTGCCTGTCATGCCGCCCACGGCGCAGATATTTCTTGACGCCGGAAAGGATGGCATAATAACCCCCTTTTCTTTTGTCGCTTTATCCATATCGCGATAAAAAACTCCAGGCTCCACGACAACGCGTCCGGCGGTAACGCTCTTGATGTGATTCATGTCGCCTACGTCAATAATGATAGAGTCATTGAGCGCGCCGCCCGCCATACCGGTGCCCGCCGCACGAGCTGTGAGAGAAAGCGTTTTGTCCGCATCCTTTTTGCTTGCAACGAATGAGACAATCTTTTTGATATCGTCCGCGTTTTTCGGTTTGACGGCGAGCTTTGGGCGTAGCTCAAACAAACTCGTGTCATTTTCGTATTTAATGAGTGTTTCCGCATCACCGAAGATTTCGCCTTCAAAACCCATATCTCTGATTTTTGCTTCCATTTTTATTCGGTGCCGATGATTATTGTCGCATCAAAAGAAGCGCTTTCTCCTGTTGTGTTTGCGGTTGCGTTCGGATAAATTTTTCTCACTTCCTCAAGAAGCGCATCGCTCAAAGAAGCACTACTTTTTTTGATTGTAACAGTCGTGGTGTCGCGCTGTTTCTTTTCGTTTCCCGTTGTTGCTTTGGAAAAACCGGCGGATAGGAGCGCTTGACTGAGCGCGGTAGCAACTCCGCTTTTTGTCGTGCTGTTTAGGATGCTTATGGTAATGGACTTTTTATCCAAAATTTGTGATGTTTCTGCACTAGCTGGTGAAGACGAAGCGACAGAAGCGGGTTCGACAACCGCATTTTTCTTCGATTCGGTGCTGATTCCAAGTTTCTTTGCAACAAGAGTGTAATTTGTCATATTGAGAGCGCTTGATTCGCTCGATGTGTCGCCTGAAAAAGCGGTGTTGATATTTTTCGCTATGAATTGCGTGGAAAAGGAAAAGAGAACACCAGTGACAATAATGAACAAAGAAATAATTCCGGGATACACCAAGTTGCGAGGTTTTATCTCGGAGACCTTAATGCGCAGATTTTGTATAAATTGAGACATATGTGTTTGTTTTTATTTTACTGCGTTTGGGCGGCAACTGTCGCGCTGAATGATATGGTTGCCGAGGTACTCCAATCCCCGCCGCCTGCAGAAATGCTCAGAGAATCAATTTTGGTAAAATAGGGAAGTTGCTCGAACTCTTTGAGGTAGTTGATGAACATCGGAACATTCGACGATACAGTATTTTGGTATGTAATAATCCCCACAGGAAACGATGTTCCAATTGTTGAAGCGCCAAGCGTAAAAGAACCAAGCGCCTGCGTAAGCCCTGTTTTTAGAGCAAGGTTTTTGAGCGTGGCGACGAACCCGAGGATGTTGTTGGACGGAATAAATGAGTTCTTGATAATCGCGTCATTCGCGCCGATGATTTCAGTTTCGTTTTTTAGGTTGGACAAAAGCGCTGTTCTCTCGCTCAATATCGTAGCTAGGCGTCGCTCTGAAGTTGCCTTTGCCGATATATTGGCAATCTGATTTGAAAGAAAGAAAACGGCCACGCTGGCAAGCGCAAGAACACCGAGCGTTACAAGAAAGTGTTTGCCAAATAGCGCGAAAAGATTTTTTGTGGTGAACATGATATTTAATGTGCTTGAGTGTAGTATATCGCACCGGGGTCTCTTAGGCTAAACGACACATTAAACGGGATATTCGCCTCTTGTTCAAGGTTGGTTAAAGGAAGCTCAATCCCCGAAAGAAGCGGCGAATCCTGCAGGATTTTTTTATAATTATTGAGGGTCGGGCGGTTTACTGCGGTCCCGGCAAGAGAAATTCTTCCTGCAATGTTTGGCGCCGTAAACATAGAGACCGTGATTCCACTAGGGGTGCGAGCGAGGAGCTCCGTAAGCACAGTGCTCCATACCGGCATTTGCGCGAGAAACATCGCGCCCGTCTCGGTAATGGCGTTTGTGTTGCGGATTTGTTCCTCTTTTTCAGCAAGCTTTGGCGGAATAGCCACCGCTGAAAGAGTGGTGATTCGTTCTGATGCGCGTTGTGATAAAGAGAGCATGGAAAGGTAAGTCGCGAGGTACGCCACAACAAAAAACAAAGAAACACCAATGATGAGGTTTCTCATAAGAACGATAAAGGTCGTGGCGCGCTGATACGCATACGCTTCCTCTGTTCCGACAGGGAGGAGGGAGACGAGGTTGTCCTCGCCTTCGGGGATTTTTGCGCGAATAGCCGCCCCGAGCGGGACTAGCCATTTTGATTTCGGCTCGCTTAGCTCCGTGCGCCCAGCATAATCGTCGCGGACTTTTGCGTTTACAAGTTCCTCTTCGTGTACGATTTTTTTCGTAACAGCGGAAAGTTGCGTTTCGAGCGCCATTTTTAATTTTTTTATTTCGGATGGAATTTTGTCTTCGGAAATAACCCGAAGAGGAAGCGTACGGGAAAAGCGTAAAACTCCGTCTTCGAGCGCGAATATCGTCGCTCCATCCGGAGTTTTTTTTGAAAAAACGGTTGTTTCTTTTGGTGTGAGCTTTACGGCGCGCGCAATACTTGCGAGATGGGATTCGAGCGCGAGGGTTTTGATACCTGCAAGCTCAAGAGCGGCAACATAACTTTGCGCGACAGTGCGCGGTATCGTAGAGAGAAGTATTTCGTTCACATGAGATTCGCTTTGGACGCGTTCCCAGTCAAGATACAAGTCTTCAGTTTTCATTGGGAGTTGAAAACTGATGGCGAGACGCATCGCTTCGGTGAGACGCACCCCATCGACTGATTTCGGAAACGAAAAAATCTTTGAGTAAATTTTGTCATCAGGAATGGCAACGATGGCATAGTCGGTGCCGAGATGCGCTTTTTCCCAGATACCCTTGAGCGTTTTCCCGAGGAGGTTTATGTCGGTAACGACACCGTCTGCGATGATGTTTGCGGCAATAGGCTCCTCTATAAGGACAAGATCTTCCTCAGGTTTCTTTTCTTTTGTAGTGTGAACTCCCTTTTTCTTTGGGCGGAAAAAAGCAATGCGAACAACCGAGTCGCTGATTTCTATTCCCGCAACACGTTTTTCTTTTGTGAGAAGATTTAAAATGTTCATAATCTATTGAATATAGTATACCAAGATATTTATTTGCATGCTACAATAATTATCAACAGCACATAGTACACCATGAAACTTCGCACGAAAGCCACACTCTTTTTGGGGACGCTCCTTATCGCAACAGAGCTCGTCATTATTTTTTCTATGGAATATATTATGGGCGGCACATTGAAAACCGAAGCGATTAACACGCTTCGCTCACATACTGAACAGGTCGAAAGTTCATACGGCATTTTTTTGAAAAGCTTAAAGAGAGAAACCCTTGACTGGACAGCTGATCAGGCCCTCGAGCGTATTATAGAGGATTTGCTTGCGGCAGAAGATGGCACCTCCGCCCGCACCCGTGCCACAAAAGAGTTTGCGTCATATGTTACTGGTAAAAAAATGCCGTATGACAAGTCAGTCCTCATGGCTGATATTTTGGATAAAAAAGGCATCGTTATCGCTTCTACACGCTCGGCGCGCATCGGCACTGATGAATTAAGCGAAGAAACTCTTCTCAAGGCGCACAATTTCAGCAAGACCATTGTTTCGGAGCTTGGCGAGACATTTGTAAAGAGCATTATTTTTGAAACAGACGAGACTCCCGAGCCGATGATTCACGTGACGGTGCGGTTTTTTAGAAATAATGCTGATGGAACACACACACCACTTGATGCCGTTCTTCTCGTACACTTTTTGAGTGTTGAAGAAATCACCACCGTGCTTTCAGGTGAAGCGTATCTCCAAGCAGGTGCGACTACCGGCAAAACGTTTTTAGAAAAAAATACCTCCTCCGATATTTATTTAGTTAACAGCGAGAAGCTTATGGTCACCCCATCGCGTTATGTTTCAGACATAAAACAACAACAAAAAGTTGACACGCTTCCTGTGCGTGAATGCTTGGAAAATGACAAAGAAATAGACCAAGAATACGACAACTATCGAGGGACGCGCGTCCTAGGGGCTTCAGTATGTTTTCCGGATGACAAACTCGTGCTTATTACTGAAATAAGCAAAGATGAAATTCTCGCCACTTCTAGTGTAATAATGAATTCGATTATCGTCTTCGGTGGAACCATCGCGCTTTTTGGGATTGTTGTTATTGCAATCTTTTTTCGTCGGCCACTTCAACATATTGAATATATCGGTGCGGCCGTTATGCGAATAATGAATGGAGATTTTAATGTAAAAGTAAAAGTGGATACAAAAGATGAGATTGGAACTCTCGCTACAATGTTTAACAAAATGGTTCTTTCTGTACGTCAGAACCAAGAGGCAATGCAAGAATCTAAACGCAAACTCGAAGAAAATGAGAATGTGCTGAAGAAAGACATTCTCGAGCACGAGAAACAGCAAAAGTTTCTTGAGCAATCAAAAAAGGCGACATTGAATTTACTTGAGGATTCATTTGAAATAAAACAAAAGCTTGAAGAGGAAGGGGATAGACTGCAAACGATACT
The DNA here is from genome assembly GCA_016215205.1 of Candidatus Yonathbacteria bacterium. Classification (GTDB taxonomy): domain Bacteria; phylum Patescibacteriota; class Minisyncoccia; order Phycocordibacterales; family UBA1550; genus UBA1550. The sequence continues at coordinate 20,239 of JACRKU010000004.1, forward strand.
TGCTTCCATCGAAGACGGACTTATTTTAATTGATACCGAGTATAAAATTGTTTTGGTAAACGCAAGAACACTCAAAATATTCGCAATGCCAGTCACGGATGTCCTTGGTAAAGATTTGCGCGATATTATGAAGCTTTGTAAAAAGAAAGTGTTCCTTGAACCGAGAGAATGGCCAACCGAAGAAGTTTTCATAACAAAGAAAGCGATTACCACGACACTTGAAAATGATTTTTGCATCACTACAAAAGGTCTGGATACACAGCTTCCTGTCGCGTTCTCTTTCGCGCCTTTGGCCGGGAAATTTTCAGGAATTGTTGTTATTGTTCGTGATGTAACCCGAGACCGCGAGCTCGACGAAGCAAAGTCCGGATTTGTTTCCGTGGCATCGCACCAGCTACGCACGCCGCTTACCTCCATTCGCTGGTATTCGGAGATGCTTCTCTCCGAAGACGCAGGCGCTCTCAATCCGTCTCAAAAAGATTTTATGAATGAAATCCACGGCGGCGCGGAGCGTTTGTATCAAACAGTGGATCTCTTGCTCGGCATTTCGCGCGTTGAAAGCGGGAAGTTGAAGGCGGACAAGACTCCGATAGATCTCGGCGTGTTTACAGCTGAAATTAGAAAAGAGCTTGCGCCGCAAATTGACGAAAAGAATCTCGCGGTTACCGTGGCTCCTCCGGAGCGAGACCCTGTCGTTGTGTGGCTTGACCCGCTCACCCTTCGTCAGGTTGTGCTCAACTTATTTTCCAATGCTATTCGCTATACGAACGAAAAGGGGATTATTGAAGTGAAATGGCGGGCGAGCGAAGACGGGAAAGAAGTCGTTTATACGGTGCACGACAACGGCATTGGTATCCCGGAAGCGGTTCGCTCGCGTATTTTTTCAAAATTCTTCCGCGCGGAAAATGCGCGCGCGCAAGTGCCCGACGGTTCAGGATTGGGCCTTTCCCTCGTAAAGGATCTCGTGGAGAGCTGGGGAGGAAAAGTGTGGTTTGAAACCTCCGAAGGAAATGGCACGACATTTTTCTTTACAGTTCCACTTTCAACGCAACTCGCCAAATAGATATTCACACACGATGATACGCCATTTTCCCGCTCGTCTCTCCGAAAAGAAAATCATTGCAGAAAATACTGCGGAGCTGACTTTCGCTGTCTCTGACCCAGACTTCTCCTTCAAGGCGGGGCAGTATGTGTCCGTTGAAATCCCGTCTCTTTCGGAAGCCGCCGCGCCAGACAGGTATCATGATTTTTCTATTGCATCTTCTCCGTTAAACCCAAAAGAAATATCCATTGCATTTCGCATTTCAAAAAGTATTTTTAAAACAGCGCTCCTCGCGCTCCCTATTGGCGGGACGGTCAATATTGACGGACCCAAAGGAGTGCTTGTTCTTCCCGACACAAATGTTTCCCCGCTCATTTTTGTTGCAGGCGGCATTGGCATTACCCCGCTCATTAGTATGATAAGAATGGCGACCGAAACATCTCTGTCTCAACAGATAACGCTTTTGTACTGCAACACGAGCAAAGAAATGACCGCTTATGCTGAAGAATTGTCTATTCTTGAAAAACAAAATCCGCATTTTGTTCTTCGTAGTTTGATTGGTGCGCCCGATGAAAAACTTTTTGCGCCCTATATGCAAAAAACATCAAAAAGTTTTTGGTATATTGTTGGCGCGCCTGCTATGACGGCGGTAGTCAAGCAAATTCTCAAAAACTTTGATATAATGGACCCACAAGTAAGAATTGAAGAATTTTCAGGATATTTAGCGCCGTTAAAAATATGATAAGTCTTATTAATAAGTACAAGTCAAAACAGCTCGACCTAAACCCTAATGTATACGAGGCAATTATTGGGGCGCTTGCGGAAGACTCTATCTTTTCGGTAACCGATGAAAAAGGCGACATCATTTTTGTAAATCAAAAATTTATTGAAATATCGCAATACGGAATAGATGAGCTCATCGGGCAAAATCATCGGATATTAAAGTCCGGGCATCAACCGCAAGAAATGTTTGTCGAGATGTGGGCGACTATTTCGCGTGGCAAGATGTGGAGAGGGGAAATTAAAAATCGCGCAAAAGACGGGAGTTACTACTGGGTTGATGCGACGGTCGTTCCTATTTTGGGAGAAGACGGGAAGATTAAAAATTACGCCGCACTCCGAATCGTCATTAATGATAAAAAAGAGCTTGAAGAAAAACACAAAAAACATATAGAGGAACTTGAAAAAATGAATAAGCTTACGGTGGACAGGGAGCTGAAAATGATAGAGCTAAAAAAAGAAATCAAAACCCTGAAAGAAGAGTTGGCGAAAGCGAATGAGTAGGGTTGAGTAGAATATGTTACAATAATAAACAATTATGGAAACCACCACCAGTCACAAAACAGTTTTACTTCTTGAGGACGATAAAGCGCTCAATCGCGCGATTGTGCTCAAGCTTGAGCAAGGTGGAAATCGCGTCATCTCGACAATGCGCGCCGAGGAGGCGCTTGAAGTGTTGAATACGGAACATCCAAAGATAGACATAATTTGGCTCGACCTCCTTCTTCCGGGGATGAACGGCATCGAGTTTCTTGCCGAAATAAGGAAGAAGCCCGAATACAAAGATTTGAAAGTGGTTATTTGCTCGGTTTCCGGGCGCGAAGAGTCAAAGGGCGTAGCGCGCGAGCTTGGAGTCGTCGATTATTTGGTAAAAAGCGATTATGATTTGAATACGATTGTGGGCAAGGTTTTGAGTTATGCGTAACTATTACATATAATATGGCAGAAAATATGAAAAAAGTGATGATTGTGGAAGATGACGAGCACATTTCAAAGGTGTACGAGATTAAACTTGCCAAAGAGGGATTTGCCACTTCGCTCGCGGTTGACGGAGAAGAGGCAGTGGCAAAAATCACTGCCGAAAAACCCGACCTCATTATTCTGGACCTCATGCTTCCGAAAAAAGACGGCTTCGGCGTGCTTGAGGACATCAAAAAAGTTCCTGCGCTCGCGCGCATTCCCGTGATTGTACTCTCAAACCTCGGACAAAAAATCGACCAAGACCGCGCTCTCGCTCTCGGCGCAAAAGAATATCTGGTAAAGGTGGACAATCCGATTCAGGAGGTGATAAATAAGGTAAAGGGGTACTTGTATTCCTAACTTTTGGGCAAAGCCCAAAAGTTATCCACACCCCACTATGGTATTTAAATATAGTTTGATATACTTATAAACATACCAATTAAATAATGAATATGAATATGAATTTACAGAATATGAAAAAGAACCGCGAGGGCGGGTTTACCCTCCTCGAGCTTTTGATCGTTATTTCCATTATCGCCATTTTGTCCGTCGCCCTTATTTTCGTTATCAACCCAGCGGAAACGCTTCGCAAGTCCCGCGATGCTCAGCGTATTTCGGATTTGAGTACACTGAAGACCGCAATTGCGCTTTATTTAACGAGTACAACGACACCATACATGGGAACTGGCAACTCAAATACTGGGTGTAAAGCAACTCCTACAGACGCATGGACCGCAGGTAAGAAAATATTTTACTCAATTTCTTCAGCTACTGCAATAACCGCTTCTTCTACGGATGGTTGGACGGGTAACATAACTGTAGGACAGGTAAGCACGGCCTCTTTAACATTGACCGATGGTACTGGCTGGATTCCGGTAAATTTTGACAGCCTTACGGGGGGATCCCCAATTTCAAATCTTCCAATTGACCCAACAAACACCGTTACTGTTGGAGGAGCTAATTCGGGAGACTATGTGTATCGCTACGCGTGTTCAATAACACCACTTGCATTTGAGATTGACGCCTCACTTGAAAGTATCGCGTACGCTTCCTCATCTCAAGCAACCGATGGTGGTAACAATGCTAGTTATTTTGAGGTAGGTACAAATCTGAAAATCATTGGCTCTGGAACTACTTTCTAATCATTATTCATTAATTTATCATTATGATTTCATTGAACCTAAAAAATAAGCGCGAAGGAACAACGGGCGGGTTTACCCTCCTCGAGCTTTTGATCGTTATTTCCATTATCGCCATCCTATCAATCGCTCTCGTGTTCATGTTGAACCCAGCGGAAACATTGAAGAAAGCCCGCGACGCTCAGCGTATCTCGGACTTGAAAACAGTAAAAACAGCGTTGGGTATTTTCCTTACGTCTACATCTACCCCGAATCTTCAATCTGGTACAACAACCGCAGTCTGCGTGACGAATAATAGTAATGGTACTAACCAGGCTGGGATGATTGCATATAGTGCTTACCCTGGACCCACCACAATCACGAATACCACCTCAGGGTCAGATGGTGGTACTACTGCGAGTGCCTTTAATTCTACAGCGGGGTATGTTTCAAGTACAGCAGGAAAAGTTGATGGCAATGGCTGGATTCCAGTGAATCTGAAAGTATTAACGAGCGGAACTCCAATCTCGGCATTCCCTGTTGACCCTGTGAATACAGTTTCAACTACCGCTACTTCAACTGACCTTGTGTATCGCTACGCATGTCAAAACCTCTCAACTATAACAGGAAGACCATCGTATATCTTTGAGATTGATGCAAGGCTTGAAAGTAGCGCTTATGTTACTGAAGACGCAAAAATGTCCAAAGACGGGGGAGATAACGATAATTTATACGAATCAGGAAATAGTTTGAACCTTTTGCCAACAGGAGGCACTTTCTAGTCCAATCGATATCAATTTTCTCCAAAAACACCCAGCTCGTCTATAGACGAGCTGGGTGTTTTTTTGTTAGTATTGTTCCTATGTCCCTAATTTTTGTTTTCAACAATATAAACACTATTTTAATGACAGGGTTGGCTGTTTTGGCGATTCTTGTCGCTATGCGTTTCTTGCGCCCGTTATCGGTGAAAAATATATCCTATTGGTGGTTTGTTGGCATCGCAGTTGCGCTCTATCTTTTCTACGGCGCTTTTGTCACATGGGGACAATATTATGTATGGGCAAATGGCAACGAACTTACGAAAGTCTTTATTTCTGCGCCATTGCCCCAGGAAGCACCACTACCAGTCATTCTTGAATGGAGTCGTTCATCCTTTGAACAACCTCTTGGATATTTTACCTACTATGTTTTTGGCAGAATTTGGCTTAACATCACCATTCTCTTTATTGTCTCGCTTTTATTTTATTCCATATTAAAATTGTGGAGTTTTTACAAAGGAGGTTTTTTGCCAAACGGACTGGAAATGATTCTTGCGCTCCTCCTCGTTGTCGGGTACCCGGGCGTCCTCATCCTTATACCACTCGGCTTTATTCTGGCGATTATTTGGTTCGGGGTTATCTATTTCAAAAATAGAACGACAGTCCAACCACCAATGTACATTGAACCCGCGTTTCTTATTGCTACACCAATAGCACTCTTTTTTGCCAAGACATTTTTGAACTACTTATAAAATTTGTCTTCGGATTTAATTTCTAACTTATACACAACAGGGTAGCGCGCAGATGAATTAGCTATGCTATACTGTTTATGTAATGCACATCGCAAAGGATACACTAAAAGCAATCGTACTTGAATCGGGACTTGTGACCGACGAAGATTTTACTATTGCCGCGGAGGAGTCCCGCCGTTCTGGACAGTCGATACAAAATGTTCTCATTGGGAGAGGGAAGATTCCCGAAGATTATTTTGCCGAGCTTTTGAGTCCTTATTACAGCGCGCCTATAGTAAATCTCAAGAAAGAAGCGGAGACTATCAAGCCCGAAGTGCTTGAGCTTATTCCCGAGGTCTATGCAAAATCAAAAAATATCGTTTTATTTGCGTATGATAAAGAACAGGGTCGCGCAAAGCTCGCGATGCTCGACCCATTTGACTACGACACCATTGAGTATGTCCGCGCAAAACTTGATGTGTGGGTGGACGCGTACTTGACCACATTCCCAAGCCTTCGATACGGCCTCAAACAATACAAGAAAAAAGTTGGCATCAATTTTGACCAAATTATTTCTGAAAATGTTGAACAATCTCTCGCAGTTGCTGGGGAAGCAGATGTTGCAAAAAGCGCCGCCGCGGTGCCGATTGTTTCTATTTTAGATAATGTTATCGACCATGCGGTTAGCCTGAATACTTCGGACATACACTTTGAGCCACTAGACAAAGAACTCCTCGTGCGTTTCCGCATAGACGGCATTATGCAGGAAATTTTGAGCTTGCCAAAGGCGATTGCGCCCGTGCTTGTCGCGCGGGTAAAGATTCTCGCAGGGATGCAGATAGACGAACATCGCATGCCGCAAGACGGCCGTTTTCGTTTTGATATGGACGACGGCGGGTCTATCGATGTACGCGTCAACATTATGCCGATATTTCACGGCGAAAAAGTTGAAATGCGTATTTTGAAAGGCGCTACGCGCCCGCTCACACTCAAAGACCTCGGTGTTTCGGACGAAGGAATCGCGATACTTTACAATGAAATAAAAAAGCCACATGGTATGGTGCTCGTTACCGGCCCCACCGGACACGGCAAGACCACGACACTCTACGCGATACTGCAGATTCTTAACACGCCTTCGGTCAATATTACCACCATTGAGGACCCGGTTGAATATGAATTCCCGCGTGTAAATCAAACGCAAGTAAACCAAAAGGCGGGGATTACTTTCGCAAACGGCCTCCGCGCGCTCCTTCGCCAAAATCCCGACATCATTATGATCGGAGAAATCCGGGACAACGAAACAGTGGAGATTGCCATTCACGCGGCGCTCACTGGGCATCTCGTGCTTTCGTCGCTTCACACCAACGATGCGCCGTCTGCCCTTCCTCGCCTTCTCGACATGGGTGCGCCAGCGTTCCTCCTTTCCTCAATAGTAAATCTAGTTATCGCTCAGCGCCTCGTGCGTCGTATCTGTGCTTCGTGCATCGAATCATATCCTGCAAGTCCGGAGATAGTGCGTCTCATCAAAGCGCAGATGGAACTTTCCGGGAACGCAAAAGGGAGCATTCCAGGCACCCTCTTTCGCGGTAAGGGGTGCAAGGTGTGCGGCAATTCGGGATTTCAGGGGCAAATTGGCATCTTTGAGTTTTTTCGTATTACCGATGCAATTCGTGAACTCATTCTTCGCGAAGCAACAGTAGGTGAAGTGCGTAAAAAAGCCATCGAAGACGGAATGACATCGATGTTTGAAGACGGTTTGGATAAAGTCGAACGCGGTGTCACCACAATCGAAGAAATCCTGAGAGTTGTTAATGAGTAGCAAATCAATATCATGGCAATTTTTATTTATGAAGTGTACAACAGTGACGGCGCAATCGTGCGCGGAGAGTACGAGGCGATAACACGCGATGAAGTCGTTGAATACTTGCTTCGTCGCGACTTAACCCCCATCTCTGTTACCCCACTTAGCGGCGGGAAAAAGAGATTCAATCTCTCGATTACCTTTTTTGAAAAAATCACTCCGGTGGATATTTTGTTTTTAGTGCGCAATCTTTCCGCAACCGTCAAAGCAGGCCTCTCTATCGTGGAAGCGCTTGATATTTTAATCGCGGACACCGAAAAGAAGGTTATGAAAAATATGCTTCGCGAGGTTCAGGCCTCGGTAAAAAACGGTCAGCCCCTGTCTTCAGGTTTCGAAAATTACGCAAACGCATTTCCGCCGATTTTTTTGGGTATGCTCCGCGCGGGGGAGTCGTCTGGTCAGCTTGACCGCACACTCGACGAGCTCGCCAAATATCTTGCAAAAGAATTCGCGCTTCGTTCAAAAGTAAAATCTGCGCTGATGTACCCGATTATCCTTCTTGTCGCGTCTATAGGCGTGGTGTCGCTCCTTCTTATTTTTGTGCTTCCGCGTTTGACCAAAGCTTTTGAGTCGAGCGGTGTAAAGCTCCCGTTGGTCACCAAATTCTTCCTCTCGCTTTCAAATATGATGACATACAGTTTCCTTCTCGACGGAGCAATTCTGATTTTCTTGATTTGGTTTTTCCTCTATTTCCGAACGACCCGTATTGGCAAGAAGTTTTTTTTCTGGTTCATCTCACATATTCCGGTTGCAAGCGAACTGGTAAAAAAGGTCGCACTTGTGCGCTTTTCTCGCACATTGGGCAACTTGATGGCGAGCGGGCTTTCCGCGGTTGGGTCGCTTGAGTCTTCCGCGCATTCTATTGGCAATCAAAAATACGAGACGGCGATTTTGGCGGTGGTTGATGATGTAAAGAATGGAGTCTCCATCTCGGATGCTCTTGTAAAATTTCCGGAGCTGTTCCCGCGCCTTCTTGAGAGTTTGACAATAGTGGGGGAGCGTACTGGTTCTCTATCGTCAATTCTCATTACATTTTCAGATTTTTATGAAGAAGATGTGGACAATAAACTCAAAGACCTGACCGCGGTCCTCGAGCCTGTCCTCCTCCTCATTATGGGTCTTCTTGTGGGGTCTATAGCATTTTCAATCATCCTCCCTATTTACCAGCTCGTTGGCCACTTTATTTAATATGATTATCCGTTCTTCCCCGAAACATCATCAAAATGGTTTTTCGCTTCTTGAATTGCTCATCGTGGTGGCTATTATGGCGCTCCTTGCGGCGGCTGGGGCAGGATTTTATCGCGGGTTTATGAAAAATGTGGAGATTCAATCTGCCTCAAAAATGATTGCCAGCGACTTGCGTCAGATGCGCGCAAAATCAATGATAGGGGAGAGCGGGTACAAATGGGGCGTGCGTTTTGTGAAGAACGCCAGTGGAAACGACTACTACACCCTCTTCTCAACGGACGGCACAAATTCCACCACCACCGCCACCACGACTCTTTCATCCGGTATCACATTTATCGACCCCGTATCGGGGTACAAAGATGTTATTTTCAGCAAAATCTCCGGCACAATATCCGCGGCAACAACGACGATTATTACCGCAGAAGGGAAAACGGCAACGACAACAATATCCACGATAGGGACGATATATTAGAATATTGACATCAGTATGATTTTCCAACATTCAACCTTCAATATGCAACATTCTACCAAGCGCGGAGTCCTCCTTCTCGAGCTTTTGGTCGTTATCTCTATTCTCGCGATTATTCTTTCTATTGGCGCGCAGTCGGTGTACGTCAGCATGCAGAGTGGAAAAATTTCAAGTGAGAGCGACGTGGCGATTGGGCTTGCAAACGAATCCCTCGAGGCTGCGCGCGCGGTTGCGGATGAAAAGTGGCAGAATATTTACGACCTTACCGGCAAAGGTTCTACTCAATACAAAACGGTGCAGTCCGGTTCAAGGTGGACTATCGCTACGGGGACTGAATCCATCGCTCTGAATACCGCGAGTTACACACGTTATGTTATAATAGACAACGTGAGCCGTAACGCATCGACGCGTTTGGTCGATACCGGTACCAACTACGACCCGTCAACACAAAAAGTCACGGTAACTGTCTCATGGCAGGGGTCTGGCAGTCCTATCTCGGTGAGCGATTATTTTTTCCGCTGGAAAAATAAAACTTGCTCGCAGACAGATTGGTCGGGGGGAGCAGGAAGCGGGGTAAAGACCTGCCCCGACACCACCTACTCGACATCCACCAATCTCGGCACTCCCGGCGTTACGCTCCAAGTGTATTAGAATTTGTTTAAAAATATAACAGTATGATTACTTCAAAATCCCTCCACCATGCAAACATCGCGCTCATCTTTAATGAGAGGGATTTCGCGCTTCCTGAAAGCGCGGACCTGATGGCGCTTTATCGGGGTGCGGATGCAAAGGGCGCGCGCTTGGTAGACGACGCTGTCCTCCGCGCAAAGGTGCTTACGCTCCCCGCGATACAAACGCGTTTTACCGTAGAGCATTCGCGCCTTCGCATAGACGACGAGTCGGGCGCCGAGCTCGCAAAGTCGCGCCTCGCAAAAGACGCGCGCCACGCATACGACGCGCTTTTTAAGCGGTATCCGCTTGGCGCGTGGGGGATCAATATGGATATTTATTTTCGCACGCAAAACTTGATCCAGCTTCGCGAGCTTTTTTTGCCGTATTTTGGGGAGGAGGCGCTTACGGGGGCGGATATTCTTGATACGGGCATCCAGTTTACTCTGAAACGCAAGAACTTTGTTGAGGTATGGTTTGTCAAAATCACCGCGCCACTTGAAGTCGCGGTGCATGTGAACCGTCATTTTAGGGGTGTGGATTTCCCTGACGAAAAATGGCTAGAAGACGCGCTGGAAAAATGCTACAATGAAACAGACAAGATGATGGAGCATTTCAGATTCGCGTAATTCCCCACGAAAAGATTTTTTATGTCATTTTCTTCAACTGGCGTCACTTTCAATAAAACAAAATGGATACGAAATCGTATTTTCAGATTGCTCTTTCGGGGGGCGGAGGGGATTCTCTCGGTTCTTTTTGTCATCTCGCTCGCCGCGCCGATGGTTTTCCCGAATCATGCGTACGGAGCGCTGGGAGTTTCTAAGTACCTTTCATATCAGGGACGGCTTACCGATACAAACGGGAACCCTTTGGGGGGAGCAGGAACAAATTACTGCTTCAGTTTCTCAATTTTTGATGCGTCCTCTGCGGGGAATAAACTATGGCCATCGACTGCCACGACCACATCAATTTTGATGGTCACTAACGGCATATTTAATACATCAATAGGTGATGTCAGCACTTTTGACTTTTCCTCAAACGATACCACGTATCTCAATGTTGATGTTGCGTCGCAGATTAGCGGTTCATGCACCGGGGTAAGTTGGGAAACGCTTCTTCCGCGACAAAAACTTGATTCTGTTGCGTATGCTCAGGTGGCGGCGAATCTTTATGGAGGAAACGCGCGCATAGGCACAGGCACTGGTGTAAACAGTGGAAGCCAAAAATACTTGCATTTGGATGTTATGAGTCAGACAGGTGTTGAAATTCTTGGAACTGCATGCCCATCTGGCTCCGTGAATGGTTCCGTGTGGTACAACTCCTCCTCAACCCGCGCATTGATGTGTGCCGCTAACGTTATTAAAGCGCTCGACAACGCCTCTGAAATTGTAAGTTTGAATATCACTGGAAACACTGCGGGGACTCCTGCCGCTATTTCCACAGGAGCAATATCCCTCGCCGGTGGTCCCAACATCACCCTTTCGCAAGTCGGCAACGCGATTAGTATTTCCGCTGGCGCGGGTGGAGGCGGCGGCGGCGCCACCGTTTCCCACTGGCCGCCGTTTCCGGTCGGGTTAGCCGCATCAACCAATAATTCAGGCACAACTGCCGCCGGCACTAATGTTACCGCTTCTTTCCATGTTGCGCCGTTGCAACTTGGACAGGCTGTGGCTTTTACCCGTATTAACATGGTTGGCTTAAACATTACCACCATTGCCGGTACGGGGTCGGCATCAGTGGCGCACATGCTCGGCATTTATACGCTGAACGGCGGAACTGCTCTTTCCCTCTCTACCTCCTACATGTTCCGACAAGAGATTAGTCAAAGTAGTGTTACAGCCGAGACCCATAGATGGTATTGGGGCACAAATAGCACTGCTAACAGCTCTTCTACTGCGGGGAACGTTGCCAGTGCAGTGGCAGGAATTAGAATACTTCCTTTATTTGTAAGCGCGGGCGGTAATACTTTTTCTGCCGGGCAGTATTGGGTTGCATACGCGCAGACGAATGTTACGGGAGGTTCAAATGTTGTGTCTGCAAATTCTTTAATGTATATTTCTCAATCACAAAGCAGTCTCGGTGGTCAAATTGGCTCGGCTGTCACTCTCCCGCCGTTCCCTCTTATTGGTCAGTTTTCATCAACGACTGTTTTAGGTAATTACACTAGCCCTTTTATGCCGTCTTCAATAAACACAACTGCCATTACCAACACCGGTGGTTCGAGTCAATGGAAATGGCCGTACGTCAATTTCCTTGGGAAATAATCAACCTCAATAAATGAAAACAAAGATTGTTATTTTGTTGATTATTGTCGTAATCATCGTCGCCGGTTTTTGGTATTATCGTACTACTACTACTACTACTGATTTTCCGTTTATCAATAAAGCAGTAACGGCGAATTTGGGCAAGCATTTTATCATTAACTTTAAGCCGCTCCGGACGGAGCTGGAAAAAATCCAGAAAAGTTATCCGCAGAAGACTTATATTTATTTTTCGTATCTCAACAGCGGTTCGTGGGTCGGCTTGAACGAGCGGGAGGAATTTTATGCCGCGAGCACTTTGAAGGTGCCGCTCGCGATGGCGGTGCTGAAAGCGGTTGAAGACGGAAGATTAAAGCTCTCCGATTCATACTCGCTGGAAGAGCTGGATCTGGATCAGGGATTCGGCGATCTTTACAAAGTGGGCGCGGATAAAGAATTCACGGTGGAGGAGCTTTTGAAGATCATGCTTGAGCAATCGGACAACACCGCTTTTAACGCCGTATTTACTGTTTTTCGCCGTGTCGGCATAGACGATCCGTTGGGGAGCGTGTACGGATTTTTGGGCTGGGAGTCTCTGCCGTCTATTCCGGAACTCGGCGAGACGCCGAACTATTCAAAGATCACGCTCAAAACTTTGGCGAATCTTTTTGTCGCGCTCTACGA
>JACRKU010000018.1 GCA_016215205.1 Candidatus Yonathbacteria bacterium
AATGCGGATGATTTGCGAAGTGTTGGAGCTAAAAAATAAGCAGGCTGTATTAAATATACAGCGAACTTAGTTTTTTGTGAAATACAAGCAAATCGCCGTAGTAATGGATTATGAGCGCGGTTTCTAAATGTGATGTTCATATACATCAAAATTACGGCACAAGGTAGGTAACGTCTGTAATATCATACCTGTTGAACTCTGATTCTTTCTTGCTAGCAAGCGGCGCTTTTTTCCAGCCTTTGGCCGCTTCCGCAAGGAAATTAAAGACTGCGTCGCGATTGCTCGCGCTCCCGCCACGGTGGCCGTCCACCACAATAGCAAGCTTTCTTCCTCTCGCCTTGGCAATGGGCTTGAGGTAATCAGTGAGTTTTTTGAAGAAATCAGGAATAGAAATCTTGTTGGCAAAGTTTTCAATCGGATTTAAGCCTCTAATAACCATAAGAAGATCGCCATTCTTGGCGTTGGTCTCAATAATGATCGCGGCGCCGCAAACACGTTCGTACACCTCATGGCCGGGATTTTCAACAAAGGTGAGCGATACGAAATTCGGATGGTTTTTAAGAATAGAATTCTCATTGTTCGCCCAACAGGCGTCTGCCATGTGTCCGGAGAGTTCGGTCTTGAAGTCTCGGGAAGGAATAAAGGCAAGGGGTGCGGTTTTATTGGAAACAGAACGAAAAGAGCGCATACGGTTCGCCTCCTGTTCTAAATCCGAGATACTAAGGAGCGTGTCAAACCTCTTTGCGGCGTGTCTATCCGTGAAGTACTGGTGAAAAGTTTCTCTGTTCGTGATATGGTCCACAAACTCAATGACTTGATTCACGTCTGCTTCTTGGGGCGATACAAGGTCTTCTCCAAAGCGCTTTTCTTTATAGGTAGGATTAAGATACAAGGAAAAAGCAAACACGATCTGCCGCATTTCTCGTGCAGTTCCGGTAATGGCGGACAAGGCAGAGAACAGCTCTTGAGTGGACAGCCCGGATCGTTTCTCCTGATCAGTTATATTTTCAAGAATATCAATCTGCTTTTGAAGGTTTTTAAGGGCAAACGTCGCGGATTTGATATCTCTTTCTTCTGTGGTTTTGGTTGGATCGTTCTGCACCGAGCGGAAATATGCGACTTTCTCTTTAAGATTACCTAATTCTACTCTTACTGCCTCTTCAAGCTTAGCAATAATCTCATTGCCAAAGCCGCCTTCAGGATGATCGCGGACAAGGTTTTGAGCAGTGGTAATGTCTTCCACAAGCGCCTTGAAGCGGATAAGAAAATCATTGGTGTACACAAATTCTTTGGCGGGTTCACCCAATGTTATGATTTGAAGAGTACCGCTAGGCGTGTATTCCAGAGGCAAACGCTTCAACTCTCCTTGAGAAGTAAGATTTTTGTAGGTGTCCAGCATTGAGTTCCATGTGTCCTGGTCGTGGCTGCCCCAATCAGACGAGGTAAAGCGCGAAAGACCTTTGGCTACAGAAGCAAACGCAGGATTCTTTAAGGCATATACCAAATCAGCATTCGAGGCTGTGTCCTCAAAAAGGAATGCATGTAGAAGTTTGCGAAGAGCGCGTTCAAGTTCAACTACTCCGGCCTCGCCAGTATTCGTTACGCCTAATGCCGTAAAAGAATCCACCTTTTTCTTATCCAGCAAATTATTAAAATCCTTAAAAATCTCCGGTGAAAGAAATGATCCAAAAACGCGAACTGCTCGTTCCAAACGGCGCAGTTCCGGCAGATTGAAGGTTTTGGCGATATTAAGGGCGGAGTCAATGTCGCCATGTTGCACATTGTAGATCATTCCTTCTTTTGCCGCGGATTGAACTTCTGAAGAGGAGATGAAGTCATCCGGCAAATAAAAGGCTTCTTTGATCTTGATGGCATAGTCAATGTCGCCATGTTGCAAATTGTAGATCATTCCTTCTTTTGCCGCGGATTGAACAATCTCTTCCGGCAAAGAAAAGGCTTCTTTGATCTTGATGGCATAGTCAATGTCGCCATGTTGCAAATTGTAGATCATTCCTTCTTTTGCCGCGGATTGAACTTCTGAAGAGGAGATGAAGTCATCCGGCAAAGAAAAGGCTTGTTTGATCTTGATGGAGTAGTCAATGTCGCCATGTTGCAACCTGTAGATCATTCCTTCTTTTGCCGCGGATTGAACTTCTGGAGAGGAGATGCAGTCATCTGGCAAAGAAAAGGTTTTTTTGATCTCTAAGGCGGAGTCAATGTAGCCATGTTGCACATTGTAGATCATTCCTTCTTTTGCCGCGGATTGAACAATCTCTTCCGGCAAATAAAAGGC
>JACRKU010000017.1 GCA_016215205.1 Candidatus Yonathbacteria bacterium
AAATTGCCGAATTGCGAAATGAGCGCATAGAAATAACAAAGCGTATTTTTGGGCTGGAACAGATTATTTATCACTGCATCACGCGCCAAGTCGGGAAAATTCTTGTTTATGAAACTCCCGCTCCGCTCATCAAAATTGACGGAATAAAAGACTTAAAGGTAAACGAAAACACCATACAATTTTCCGATCCGTCCGCCGAGTATTCATTTAATGTTGCAAAAAGCACTTTATATAAACGATTTATAACGCCGGAAAATGTATTGCTTGAGGTTCCGGTAAGGATTCTTGAAGACCCTTTTGACCAGATTGAGAAACTGATAACGGAGGCGGGTTTAATCTTTGCGCCAATCAAAGTACAGCCCCATGTATTTCTTCCGCTGTATTCTACGCGCGGAGGAGATAAAAAGGTTCCTGAAAAAAGCGGACTTAACCAGTGGAACGCAAGCGGTCGTCCGCGCGATCCGAACGAGATTTATATTCCAATACCGGCGTGGCTACACCGAAAGTTTCCGAACTTCTTTCCTCCGCGCGACCAAGCATTTGAACTCACTTTGCCCGACAGGACGACAATGAGCGCAAAAGTTTGCCAAGATAACAGCAAAGCTTTAATGAGTAATCCAAACTCTGCTCTTGGCAAATGGCTTTTGCGCGATGTTCTCAATCTTCCAGAGCGGGAAATGCTGACTTACGACAAACTTCAGGCAATCGGGCTTGATACCGTTGTTATCTACAAGACTGATAATGAAACTTACGACATTGATTTTACGCGCATTGGGTCATACGAAAAGTTTTTGAATGAAAACGGCGAATCCGGCGAGGAAGAAGCCTCTGACGATGATGAGGAATAATTACTATGGACAAAATAACGAGAGAACAACGGAGCCGAAACATGGCGGCTATTCGGAGCAGGGGAAATCAGACCACAGAAATTGCTTTTTCAAAACTGCTCCGGGCAAACAAAATTACAGGCTGGCGCAGACATAGCCGCCGTGTTTTCGGCGTTCCCGATTTTATTTTTCAGAAAGAAAAGGTGGCGATTTTTATAGACGGCTGTTTTTGGCACGGGTGTCCGCGATGTAAAACACAACCAAAAACAAATGCGAAGTATTGGAAACTAAAAATCGCCAACAATCAGAAAAGGGACAAGGAGGTCAAAAAACAACTTATTCGGGACGGATGGAAAGTTTTTCGTTTTTGGGAACATGAGATTAAAAAGAACCCGAATCGTGTTATGAATAAGATTGTTTTTTGACCTTTCCGCCGCGCATTTCAGGCGAGCAGGCAAAAAGTGGAGGGGGTTGGGGGGAGGAAACTTTTTGCCTGCGAGCCGGAGCCAGCCCCGCCGCACCGCCCGAATACTTGGAGGGCGGAACCGAGCAGAAATTTCCCTTTCCTTTTTTGAATTTTTTTAGGGGGGCGCGCAAAAGAAAAATTGTAAGGGAAAATTTCTGCGAGGTTGCCGCCGGAGCGTTAGCGGAGGCGGACGGCGGGGCGGAGAGCGTGCGATTTAGTTTCGCTTCACCACGCGCTCCGCGCGTGGCACATTGTCAGCGGTTTTGAAAATAGGTGCGAGCTTGGTACAATAAAGACACCAAAATTAAAAAGCGGAACACGAAAGCGTTCCGCTTTTTAATTTTGGTGCGCAGAAGAGCTTGCATTTTTTTTGTAGATATGTTATAACTTTCAGGAAACATGAGGACTGGAAATGTTCTTGTGCTTGGTGTTTGATCTTTCTACAACCAGCAAAAAGGGGAACAAAATGATTAAAACCGTCGCAAAGGCAGATACAGCGAGGGCAAGGGAAGCAGTCAAGATAATCGAAGACATCATGGGTATTTTCAGGTCAGTCAAGATTGGGAAACGCATGTGGCACGCAACACTGTTTGAAAAGCCGGCGGTTATCAAACACAATGGTGCCGACAGCGTACCCAGTAAGTTAATTGGCGTGCGCATAGAGCGGGAAAAAATTGTCCTTCCGGAACCGAAGACCAGCATTGGAAAACGAGTTCAAGCTTTCAGGGAGACACTTGAACCGCTCGTTATCGTTCGTCCAATGTTTGAGCATGCCAAAATTCACTGCATCAACGTTGACTTGATGATCGGTACGCGATCGATGTTATTTACCAATCAGCGTGTTTCGCTGGTGGCTCTTCCTTTAAGGGGAGACTTGTTGCGAGCAGTTCCTTCAAGAAAAGACTTGAATAAAATTTTCTGGTTGTTCAAAAATAATTTTCCTGAATTCAAATATCAAGCCTAGACTTGGGCTTAATTCTATAAGGTTACACACCCGCACAAGATGTTCTTTGTGCGGGTTTTTTCTAAAAACTTAAGTGTGTAAGAAAAAGGGCAGTCGCGTAGCGACTGCCCTTGAATGTTACTCATTTAGTGTCTGTGTCTACACTCGCCTTCTTCGTGTTTGTGCTCATGGTCGTGATGATAGTGGGAATGAAGCTTGATCTCAAGGATTCTTGCTCCCGTGAATATCATAATGAGCGCGCCGATACCCATCGAGAGCATTCCATCAATCCAATACCAGCCACCGGCTACAAGCATAATGACACCGCCCATAATTACGGCGACACTTGTAGCGATATCTGATAACAAGTGCATGTCTTGCCAGAAATGCGTCACATTGCGGTGTTCCGCATGCGCCTTTTGATGAATAACGCGTTGATAGATATTTATCACAAGACCGATAATGGCAATGATTATCATATACCATTTCACGGGGTGCGGATCGAACAAGCGGGACCACCCCTCGTATATGATTCCACCCGCAATACAAAACAGGAAGTACGCGCTTATTTTTGCGCCAATCATGCGAACCCTTTGCTCGTTTCCTTTTTTTGAGAGGCGAGAAACAAAAACCGATATCATGTTCTCGGTTCCATCCATGAGGACATGTAAGGCATCTGACACAAGCGCCATGCTCCCCGAGAATAGTCCGCCCAAAAACTCAAGCATAAAAAGACTAAACGATATTTTTGCAAGCTTGAGATAGTGTCCAACTTCTTTATCACATGAGCAATCTCCCGAAAGTCCGGATACGAGTGTTGGACATGCGTTTAGATGGTTCAGTGCCATGTGGCACCTCCTTTTTGTGAATGTTCAAGGGTAACTTTTGAAACTATAACAAAAGAAATCTCTATTGTCAATTAGTGTAAATTTTGATACACTGTCCAGATGCTTTACACGGGTAAGGGCGACAATGGCACGACAAAAACATTCGGCTGTGGCCAGCGAATGTCAAAAAGTTCTGCGATTGCGGAAGCACTCGGCGCGCTTGACGAGGTAAATTCATTTCTCGGCGTGGTAAAAGTAAATCCGCGAGCAACGGAGATTGTCGAAACCATTGCCATTGTTCAGCAAAATCTTTTCATTGTGCAGGCAGAAGTCGCCGGAGCTGACAAGCGCATCGCCGAGAAAAAAGTACGCGAGGTGGAAGCGGTTATCAATGCAGTCGAGGCAGAACTTCCGCCAATCAAAAGTTTTTTTGTGTCGGGCGGGACCGAGCTTGCGGCGATGCTAGACTTTGCACGCACACTCGCGCGGCGCGCCGAGCGTCGTGTTGTCGGTGTTGCCGAAGAAAGGAAAACAACTGTCGGTAAAGAGACTCTTGCGTACCTAAATCGTCTTTCCAGTCTTCTCTACGTGCTCGCTCGACATGCGAACTATAAATCTGGTATAACGGAGGAACCGCCTACATACCAGTAGGCGATGTATTCAGTAAATACATGGTGGCTATGGTGTAAAGGTTAACACTGAGGTTTGTGGAACCTCCAATTCGGGTTCGATTCCCGATAGCCACCCCAAAAACAAGCAGCCGGGCAAAATGCCCAGCTGCTTTAGTTTTTGGAGTGGGTATCGGGAAGCGAACAGGAAAGGGGTCGGGGAAACACCTGTTTCCCCGTGGAGGAAGGATTGGGAAAACCGTGGGTTTCCCAGAAGTGAGATAGCGAAGCGTCCCGATAGCCACCCCAAAAATAGAAAAAATTTCGCAAAAATCCCGCCGAAAAGTTTTTAAAAACTTTTCGGCGGGATTTGGTATACTGGTTTTCATGACCAGCTACCGTCCGCCGCGAAATGTTTTCCTAATCGGACTCACGAGTTTTTCCAATGACTTTTCGAACGAAATGGTACTCGCTATTTTCCCGGCATTTTTTACTTCTGTTTTGAAAGCAGGCGCTTCCTCGCTCGGGCTTGTGGAGGGACTCGCAGATGGCGCGGCAAACATTATCAAAATTTACGCTGGGAGATTTTCAGATAAAATCCAAAAAAGAAAACCGTTTATGATTTTGGGGTATGGCCTTTCGGTCGCTATACGCCCGGTGTACATCTTCATTTCGTCTGTTGGCGGTGTTGTTGGGATTCGAGTTACGGACCGCATTGGAAAGGGGCTTCGTGAAGCGCCCCGTGACGCGATACTGTCGCTCTCGACTTCGAAAGAAGAAATGGGCCGCGCTTTTGGTTATCATCGTATGCTCGACACGCTTGGTGCAATCCTCGGACCGCTTGTCGCGTATTTAATTTTGCGCGCATACCCGGAGGGATTTAATATCGTATTTGTCGTAGCATTTATTGTGGGACTTTTTGCCGTCGCATCACTCATTCTTGTAAAAGATATTCTGGGCTCCGTGCGCAAAGGGAGTCTGTCGCTTGATTCGCTTGCAGTTTTTCCTTCCGACTTCAAGCGGTACCTCGTTGCTCTCTTTCTTTTGTCGGCAGGGAGTATTCCAATCGCGGTGCTTCTTCTTAAAACTCAACACCTCGGGCTTACCCTCGCTTCAATTCCTCTTTTTTATATGCTCTACAATCTTTCGTTCGCAGGATTTTCGGTGAGCGCGGGAGGAATGAGTGACCGTATCGGACCGCGCACGGTGATGCGACTCGGTTATGTAATTCTATTGGCCGGGTACTTTGTTATTTTCTTTGCGGAAAACACCATAATACTCGCACTGGGTTTTTTGGTTCTCGGGCTTTTCCCCGCGCTCACCGACGGAGTGGCGCGCGCGCTCGCAGCCGAGCTTTCTCCCGAGAGCCACCGCGCTGGCGCATACGGTTTTGTAAATGCAACAGCTGGATTTGGCTTAATGTTTGCTGGTATTGGAGGCGGATATATTTGGGAGCACTTTGGCTCAGGTTACGCGCTCATCACTGGTGTAGTGTTTGTCGTGGCGGGCATCATTGTGCTTTCGACAATCATTGCGAATGGAAAAGAAAAGAGCGCGGTATAAAATATGTTGCACCTCTTTTTGGTACTGGTATACTAAGGGTCTATGAAAACCCTTTTCGAAACGTTTAAAAAGACTGTTTATAATCCGTTATTTTATCAAAATGCCGGAACGACACCGCTGTCCGATATTGCTCGTTTCTATGTAAAGTTCTCGCTCGTGCTTTCCGTCGTTATGACGCTCGCGCTCGGCGCATTGCTCATTCCGCAGGGCGTTACTTTTGTGAAGGAGCGCGCTCCGGAGATGGTAAAAAATTATTTTCCCGCAGATCTCGCCATTCATATTGAAAAAGGAGAGGCATCGGTGAATGTTCCCGAGCCGTACATCGCCCCAGCCAAAGACGGCGCACAATCCGTACTGAAAGAACAGGGTCTCAAAAATATGCTTGTCATTGACACGAAACACGATTTCGACAAAAGTAAATTTGAAGAATACAAAACATTCGCGCTCCTCACAAAGACTGAAATCGTGACACAGAGCGACCGGGGGCAAATTACGATTCAAGATTTGCGCCCGCTTCCAACCGTAACCATAAATCAAGAATGGCTGCTTTCGTGGGTTGGTAAAATACAAAACTCGCTCGGCACTATTGTATTTGTCGGACTAATTGGAACATTCGTCGCGATGTTGCTCGGGTACCTAAAATACTTTATTGTACTCTTCCTTTTTGCGCTCGTCCCGCTCTTTATCGCGTACCTAAAAAAGAGCTCCTTGTCTTATGCCAATGCGTACAAGATGAGCTTGTACGCGATTGTGCCGGCGATCGCTCTTAAAACCCTAATCAACATTTTTGGAATATTCTCAATACCCGCGTACTTTACTTTCCTCGTATTTATGCTCGTCATTGCAGTCAACATGCGCGAGGTTGAACAACAGAAATTGTTTGATAATTAAGCCATCTTTGTTTTTTCCCAAATCATAACCCCGAGTGCAAAAAGTAGCGTTGAAACAATTGCCGACAAAATGCAGTAAATGCAGAACGCGCCGATTTTGAATTTTTGAATGTAGATGAAGTATGCGGATGAAAGAAAGCCGAGTGTTGTTGCGATAGGAATAAGTCTTGCGACAAGGAGATTTTTCGTATCCATATAGAGTAGCGCGAGGAAGCCTATGCCGAGATAAAAGAGAACACCCCATGCAGACAAAGGAATTCCAAAAAGTACCGAGTAAGGAGATTTTGATACAGTGTCGCATCCGCTCGTGATGAAGCATGGGATGGGCGCGCCCGACACGCGCTTTGCGAGGAGGAACGCCGAGTCGGTAAAGCCGACGAGCGCGAGAACTATGACCGTCCATAATATCCAACTATGGGTGCGTGATTGCATATTCAATGAGGGCTTTGAATTCGTCTTTTGAACGAGGATTGGTTGCGAGTTTGCCGTTAATGAAAAATGTCGGCGTGTGGTCAATCGCGGATAACTGTCCGCTTTTGCGACCGCGTTCGACGCGAGCTTTTACGGCGTCGCTTTTTACGTCGGTTTTGTATTTTGCCATATCAAGGCCAAGCTTTTGCGCGTAGCCTTCGAAAATTGTTTGCGCGGTTGTACTCTCCGACCATTCGTTTTGGTTTTTGAAAAGCAGGTCTGCCATTTCCCAAAACTTTCCTTGATTTCCAGCTGCTTCAGACGCGTATGCGGCAGCGAGCGCATTTTTGTGCTGAGGGAGAGGGAAGTGGCGATAGGTGAACGAGATACGGTCTTTATATTCGGCGAATATTTCCTCAACGAGCGGATAGTATGCGCCGCAGGCAGGGCACTGGAAGTCACTGTACTCCACTAGTGTGGCTTTTGGCGCTTTTGAACCCTTCGTCCAATCGGTTTGGTCGAGCGGGAGATCCATTCTGCCGTCTTTGCGTGGAAGTTCCTCGCGCGGGCCCGTGGCTACTTGATATGCGCCAACTGCGGCGATAACTACCACAAGCGCCGCTGAAAACCAAATAATGATTCTTTTTTGCGTATTCATAATCCTACCATGATAACAAGATTCTTTTTATTTGGGAAGTTTTGCATTTGTCGTGTAGAATAGATGGATATGAAATATCAGGGATACGCAAACGATGTGGAGGTGCCTGTGGATTTGGCGCAGGCAACCGAGTATGTTGCAAAAATGCGCCGCGCAATGAGCGACAGCGCGTACTCGCTTCCAGAGGCGTCGCTTCGATTGCCATTCGACGAGAGTCTTCTAAAGAAATCACAGACACTTGCGGGCAAACTCGCAGGACCAGAGCTTGCGTATATTCTCGACATTGGTATCGGAGGTTCGAATCTCGGCGCAAAGGCGCTCTACGAAGCGACCGCGGGGACGCTTGATGCGCATACATCATTTGCACCCAAGATGCTTTTTGCGGACACTTGTTCCCCCGAACTTCTTTCGGACATCACTGAAATTATTTTGAGTGAGGTTGTCGATAAAGAAGAAATCATTATCATTGTTGCAAGCAAGTCGGGAACAACGACGGAAACCATAACAAACGCATCGGTCCTCGTAAGCGCGCTTGAACAAAAGCTTGGGTCGCTCGCAGATCGCATCGTGTGCATCACCGATGAAAATTCCCCGCTTTGGCAAGTCGGAAAAAAGCAAAAGTATCATTTGTTGCCGATTCCTAAAATGATCGGCGGACGTTTTTCGGTATTTTCCCCCGCAGGATTATTTCCGCTTTTGTGCGCTGGTGTGGAAGGAGACATCCTTCTCCGCGGAGCGCAGTCGGTCATACATGACACTGTCAGTCGCTCTACCGACAGTGATTCTTTTAAGGCTGCGCGAGATATTATTTCTTGGCACGAAAAAGGCGCTGTTGTGTTTGACCTTTTTGTATTTCATCCCGAGCTTGAATCTGTCGGCAAGTGGTATCGCCAACTTTTTTCAGAAAGCATCGGCAAAGAGAAAACAATTGACGGCCTCCCCACGACGCACCGCATGGTGCCCACGGTTTCCGTAGGCTCAACTGACCTCCACTCGGTGGAGCAGATGAATCTTGCGCAGCCGCGTATCAGCGCGCGCTTTCTCGTGCGCGCGCACGCGTCGCACTGGGAGCATCAGTTCTTGGTGGAGAACAAAATCTTCGCGCCGCTTGTGCCGGGGGTTTCGCGCCGCGCCCCGTGCGAAGTGCTTGACGCCATCTACAAAGGAGTGACAGAAACATACCATGCGCGCGGAGTTTCGTTTGGCGAAATTTCACTTACTGATCTTGACCCCGAATCGCTGGGCGCGCTCCTTCAGTTTATGATGTGCACCACGATGCACCTCGCGAACCTCCTCAAAATAAACGCCTTTGACCAGCCAAACGTCGAAGCATACAAAGATCAAACGCGCCGTATCTTGGTCGGAGGGATGGCGTAGCATCACCACTGATCATCCTCGCCTTTCCTTTTGACGATGTGGTACAATATGTTCATTAGTAGCGAGATATAACATTTTACTTATGAAGCACATTGGAATATACGCAGGCGCGCTCGCCATACTCGCCGTGCCGGCAGTCACTTTTGCGCAAGCACATGATTCGTATGGCACATGGCAAACTTTGATAATTATCGAAGATAATTCAAAACTGCTCGAAATGATTTCACTTTGGGCGACGCTCATTGTCGCTTTTGTCACGAGCGCGATGGTGTGGATTGGCGGGCGCAAAATGCACGGCGGAGTTTTTGGGAGCGTCCTTACTTATTTCAGCCTCGGTATGACACTCGTTTTCCTGGGTTTTGCCACAGAAGTGCCGTGGTTTCAAAAGATAGATTACCTCTATCTAAAAATGATACACGACTCCCTATACATTATCGGCTATGTGCTCATGGGTATCGCGGCAAGCAAACTTCTCAAAGTTATTAAGGGCGAATAATCATTACCACTATGGATCAAGCAGAACAATATAAAGCAGTGATGTCGGAGATTATCTCAAAACAGAGCGTCATTCTCGGTCCCGATATGGCTATCATGCGAGCAAAAAAAGTTTCCGGCATCGAGATTGGAGGTAAAGGCGAAGTAATGAGTATTAGCGGAGACGCTGCGGACGCGCTTAAGCGTCTTATCGACACATACGTTGAACTTTCCGGTCAGATTGTTAAAAATGCCCTCGGTCCCATTTTCACGAAGTATCCTGACATAAAACAGGATCATTAAACAATGATTCCTCCCGAGATTCTTTTTGTTGTTCTTATTTTTGCCGCGCTGTATATTGCAGTCGTCTTTTTTTCCTATTTGGGTTTACGTCGCATGAAACGCGATGTCTTGGAACAAGGGCGCGACGCGAAGCGACACATATACGAGATTGCGATTCTGAAAGAAATCGGGGATCGTACCGGGTACTCGCTCAACATCCAAAAAATTCTTGATATCATTGTCGGGTCGCTCAATCAATTTCTTGAATACAGCGCGGTGTCCTACATGCTCCTCGGTCCCGCAAAGATTATGTTCAAGGCTGACCTTGACGAATCGGTGTCGCCGCAATTTATTAAAGATATTCGCACGCGCATGCTCGGGGCTCTCTCGGCTCTTTCCGGCCGCAATCTTTCCGGAACGGAAGTTGAAGAAACAATTACCGGAGCTATTATGCAGGGTGCCGCCACAGGTTTGGCGCAATCATACTTCAACATTCCTTTAGTGATAGGAGAACAGCTTGTGGGAGTCCTCACGGTGTCTAACACAAAGCCCGGGCTCTACAAAGAATCGGAAATGGAAATTTTGTACAAAATCGTAAATCAGGCATCGCAGGCGGTAACGAAACTTGAAGAGGTGGTAAAAACGGAACAGGGCAAAATTGCCGCCATGCTGGAAAGTATGCTCGAGGGTGTGGTGATGACCGACACGGATTATCGCGTTATAGCGGTAAATCCCGCCGCGAAACTTGTCATTGGGCATAAAGAAAAGAATGCGCCGACCATTTTTGATTTTATGGATGCGTTCAAAGGCGCGCTTGATGTCCGAGGCAAGCTTGAGGAGGCGATTAAGCTCGATAAAATTCTCACTATTCCGGAGGTCTTTTTTGGCAACAAGTATTATCAGGTGGTGGTGTCGCCCGTGAAGTCAAACGTCGGCCTCACAAAAGGTGGAATCTTGGGCGGAGTTATTATTTTTCATGATATTACTCACGAAAAAGAAGCCGAGAAAATGCGCAACGATTTCACTTCGATGATGGTGCACGAGCTTCGTTCCCCGCTCGGGAATATTAAAAAAATCGGAGAGATGATGCGTTCGTCAAAAATCCTTGAGGACAAAAAAGTATCAAGCGAATATGTATCAATGCTTTACGAGAGTTCGTCTTCTATGCTCGACCTCGTGAACGATTTGCTCGATGTGGCAAAACTTGAAGCTGGTAAGTTCGCGGTTGAAAAAAATCCGATAGACATAAAGGAAATTCTTACCGAGCGAGTGAAGTTTTTTGATGCTACCGCGCGTGATGCGGAGATAAATTTGAAATTATTTGTTGGGGATGATGTTCCCGATAATATATCCGTTGATCCAAAGAGGATTACTCAAGTGATGAATAATTTGCTTTCAAACTCGTTAAGTTACACACCCAAAATGGGTACTGTAACAGTGGTTTGTTTCATCCATAAAAATGGTCTTGCTATCGGAGAGGAGGCGCGGGGAGCGTCTATTCCGTGGGTTTTAGACAACATGTCTCCCTTTACGACTGTTATTCCCAACAGTGTGGTGATCGCGGTCACCGACACGGGAGAGGGCATCAGCACAGAAAATATTGAAAAACTCTTTAATAAATTCACACAATTTGCTTCAAGTGTGCGCCAGTCTGAACACAAAGGGACAGGGCTCGGTCTCGTTATTGCAAAAGGGATTGTTGAGGCGCACGGCGGCGTAATCGGCGTGGGCTCAAAACAGGGGCTCGGAAGCACCTTTTATTTCACCATACCTTTATAGTATACTGTGTATTACATATGACAAAAAAGATACTGATTATTGATGATGACAAAATCTTCTCAAAGATTCTTCGCGACGGTTTGGTTGCGGGCGGAAATGGGAAATACGAGGTCGTTTCGGCATTTGACGGAGATGAGGGTATTGAAATTGCGGCGCGCGAGAAACCGGACCTCATTATGCTGGATATGGTTATGCCAAAGGTGACCGGTATTGAGTTTTTGAAAAAACTCCGCAAAGAAGATTGGGGCAAGGACACACCGGTTATTGTGGAGACCCAGCTTTCCGACTTGGAAAAAATGAGCGAAGGAATGGAGCTCGGGGTGCGCGGGTACATTATCAAGTCGGATTATTCCCTCGACACGATATTGCGTCAAGTGGATGACATTCTTAAATAAAATAATTTAAAAAATATCATGGAAGACAGTAAAACGAAGTTGTTTAAAGCGCTCACTGTTCTAGCAATGCTCGGCACCGTGCTTGTGGGTGCGATGGTTATCACCGAAGTCAAAGGATATCGCTTTATCGGCGGCGGGGTATCTGCGTCAAATACAATTTCTGTTTCCGGCGATGGAGAAGTTTTTGCCGCGCCAGATATAGCAAATGTTTCCTTTACTGTTCGTGAGGAGTCGAAAAAAGTCTCGGACGCGCAAGATAAGGTGACCGCGAAAGTGAAGGCGTCGCTTGCGAGTGTTCGTAAACTTGGCGTAGCAGACAAAGATATTAAAACACAAAACTACAGCTCGTATCCAAAGTACGAGTGGCAAGAGGGGACGATAACATGTATGGCGATTGGATGCCCGCCACCTCGCCCGGGCAAACAGATTATCGTAGGGTATGAAGTTTCGCAAACGGTGACCATTAAAGTGCGAAACTTGGAATCAGTAAACGCGCTTGTGGAAGGACTTGCAACTGCCGGTGTGACTGAAATGCAGGGGCCAAACTTTGCAATCGATAAAGAGGATGACCTAAAAGCTGAGGCAAGAAAGCTTGCGATAGACAAAGCGCGCGCAAAGGCAGAGGTGCTCGCGCGTGACCTTGGGGTCACGCTTGTTCGCATAGTGTCGTTTTCAGAGGGCGGAAACTACCCTATTTATGCGCGAACAATGGTGGGCACTGAAAAAATGATGTCAGATTCGTCTGGTCTTCCCGAAATCCCACAGGGTGAAGAAAAAATCACTTCTAATGTTACAGTAACATACGAAATACGGTAGAGACTGCTCGACAATCTCCTTTTGAGGGTACGGATTTTTTGAAGCTTAAAAAATCCTGACCTGCCCGCCACTGCCTATCGCTCAACAAAGAGCAGTCAGGCGATGGCAGGCGGGAGTTTTCGCGTCGCCACGCTCAAAACCCTCTAAAAAGGACTTGTCTCACTCTGAGGTTGAATACATGCACGAGCGCTGTGTTCAGCCGCACCGTGCATTGACTTTTCATTGTCAAAAGAGTATAGTAGACGAAAGCCCTCCGGGGCGGTTTTTTAAATACAAGTTACAAATATCATGCAATTCATCGAATATATAAAGGAGTCAAAAGGCGAACTTGCCCACGTTACTTGGCCAACACGCCGTCAGGCGGTAGTTTTTACTGTGCTCGTTATTGTGCTTTCGGTTTTTACATCGTTTTACCTCGGCGCGTTCGATAGTTTGTTCACAACTATTATTAAAAAGTTCATCGTTCGTTAATTTTTTAATTTTATTTATATGGCAAAACAAGAAATAACCGGCGAGCGCAATTGGTATGCAATCCACACATATGTTGGATACGAAAATGCCGTGCTCCGCAATTTGAAACAGCGTATCGAGTCCCTCGGTATGGAGGACAAGATTTTCAATGTCATCGTTCCGATGGAGAAGAAAATAAAGGTGAAAGGTGCAAAGCGCGTGGAAGTGGAAGAAAAGATTTACCCCGGATACATTCTCGTGGATATGATTGTAACAGACGACTCGTGGTATGTAGTGAGAAATACTCCTCGCGTAACGGGATTCGTGGGAGCGGGAGTAACTCCCGTCCCGCTCGCGAAATCGGAAGCAGACGCGCTCTTTGCGCGCATGGCCGAAGGTACGCCAAAGCACAACATTGACCTCGTGGTTGGGGATCAAGTGACTATTGTTGACGGCCCGTTCAAAGACCTTGAAGGGAAAGTCGCCGAGGTGGACAACGAGCGCGGTCGCGCAAAGGTTCTTGTTTCGATGTTCGGACGCGAAACACCTGTAGAACTGGATTTCCTCCAGATTCGTAAGATGTAATCCCCAGAAATGATAATTGCTTGAAAAATCTCCCGACTTAAGGTAGACTCATCAAATTCTAATACTATGGCAAAGAAAATAACAAAAAAGGTAAAAGTGGTGATTCCCGCAGGCAAGGCAACACCAGCGCCTCCTTTGGGGCCCGCTCTTGGTCAGGCAGGCGTGAATATCGGTGAATTCGTTACAAAATTCAACGATGCGACCAAGGGTAAAATAGGGGACATGGTTCCTGTGGTTATCACCGTATACGAGGACCGCACATTTACTTTTATAATGAAGACCCCTCCCGCATCCGGACTCATCATCAAGGCGGCAGGTGTGGAGGGCGGTTCAGGCAAGCCTGGCACAAGCAAAGCAGGGTCAATCACTAAAGCTCAGCTTAAAGAAATCGCAGAAAAGAAAATGCCCGACCTCTCCGCAAACGACATCGAAGCGGCAATGAAAATCATCGCTGGCAGCGCACGAAGCGCAGGTATTGAAGTTAAATAATTTCAAGATAATTCGACCAGTAAAAATTTTCCTGCAGAAAACTCAGGCGGGCAAGAAAAAGGCCGACAATCGCAAAGCGATTGTCGGCCTTTGAGTTTTACAGCTACACAGCCACTAGCGCTTTAATTGTTGGATGCGGATTGTACCCGACTAGCTCGAAATCTTCATATTTGAAATCGAATATATTTCTCACATCGGGATTGATGCACATCATCGGAAGCGATTTCGGTTCACGCGAGAGCTGTTCTCCTGCCTGTTTCAGGTGGTTCAAATAGAAATGCACATCTCCGCCAGTCCAAATGAATTCGCCAGCATCAAGATTGCAAACCTGTGCCATCATCATTGTGAGGAGCGCATAGGACGCGATGTTGAATGGCACGCCGAGAAACGTATCACAGCTTCGTTGATACAGCTGGCACGAGAGTTTTCCGTGCGCCACATAGAATTGAAAGAAGCAATGACACCACGGAAGCGCTACGGACTTGATGTCGGCTGGGTTCCATGCGGTGACGATGAGCCGTCTGTCATTTGGTTTTGCCTTGATGCGCTCGACCACCTCGGAAATTTGGTCGATTTTTCGCCCGTCGGGCGCATCCCACGAACGCCACTGTTTGCCGTACACCGGACCAAGGTTGCCATTTTCATCAGCCCACTCGTCCCAAATGGTGACACCATTGTCTTTGAGGTACTTGATGTTTGTGTCACCTTTCAAGAACCACAGAAGTTCGTGGATTACGGCTTTGAGAAAGATTTTCTTGGTGGTCACGAGAGGAAAGCCATTTACGAGATTGAACCGCATTTGATATCCAAACACGCTCTTGGTCCCGGTTCCGGTGCGGTCGCCCCTCAAGACTCCATTTGTTTGAATATGGCGAAGTAAATCAAGATATTGTTGCATCATTAACTCCTTATTGTGTTGTTGGAAAAGTGCTTCTGTCCACACACTATCAACTTCTCCACGAGCAGTCAAATGCTGGACTTTTTATAATTTTTGTGATATACTTTGTTCGATTAATCTTTCGTACTTTTACAAGGAGAAATATTATGAACGAAGTCCTTAAGTGGGTTCCGGGCACGGACCCAAAAGTACTCGCGCGAATGTTTAAGAAAAAGCTTCAGCCGGATTACTCTCGGCCGAGCCATTTGGACATTTTTGCACAACAGGCCGTTGTCATTTCCCAGCGTCCCACTTGCCTTTTTTACGAAGTGGGCGCCGTTATATTTTATGACGGATCACATTTTCTTTCTTCCGGATACAACGGCGCGGCAAGCGGTGATGTTAATCCCAGGGAGGCCGGGTGCGCGCGTATTGTCCACGGGAAAATTCAAGAAGGCAAGGGCTTGTGTCGCGGATCTCATGCTGAGTTGAATGCAATCAACAATCTCACGGTCAGCACTCTCGGTCTTAAAAATGTGAGTATAATGGTCACTCTTCATCCTTGCCACTCTTGCGCAAAACAGATAGTGAACAAGGGAATCAAAAAAGTTTACTACATCTGGGAATACGGGAGAGAGGAGTTTGTGACGGATTATTTCCGCGAAAGGAAAGTTGAGGTAATAAAATACATGTCTCCGATTTTGGAGAAGTGGATTGCGCTCAATGGGTATGACCCGATTGGCGCGACGAACATGCAGGAGTGAAAAGGGTCTGGCCCGCAAAAACGCGAAGCGTTTTTGCGGGCTTTTTCTTTGTATGTTACGCGTGCTATCATGCGACTATGCAATTCAAAGATTACGAAAATGAAGCTATAAAAACAGCTGAGTATCCGACAGTTGGTGAGAAGTTTGTGTACCCGACACTCGGGCTCGTGGGAGAAGCGGGCGAAGTGGCGGAGAAAATCAAGAAACTTTTTCGCAACGATGACGGCGTGCTTACGGATGCTCACAGAGAGGAGCTCAAAAAAGAACTCGGCGATGTGCTCTGGTACACAGCCGTACTTTCGCGCGAGCTGGGGTTCACGCTTGACGATGTCGCCGAGGCGAATATCGCAAAACTTCGTTCGCGCGCACAGCGCGGGGTGATAAAAAGCAGTGGGGACAATCGATAAGTTCGAGTAGTGTTTTTCCATTTTTTGTGCTAAAAAGAACTAGGGTTTTTTGATCTTAATCTCATGAAAGGGGATAACCATGGAAACACCGCTCATTGTAATAGACGGGCTTGATGGTTGCGGCAAAACTACACAGCTCAGGCTTTTAGTGGAGCGCGCCGAGAGTGATGGCAAGACATGTGTTTTCACGCGCGAGCCGGGCGGAGCTCCTTTATCCGAAGCGCTCCGCGAGTTGTTCAAGTCAGACATGGGCGCGAAAGCAAGCGCGCTTACGCAGTTTCTTATGATGTGGGCATCGCGTCGCAACTATCTGGAGCAAGTAGTTTTGCCAGCGCTTGAAGACAACATTTCTGTTTTTTCAGACCGCGGTGATTCGTCGACTCTCGCGTATCAAATATACGGAAAGAATGCCCCGGAGCTCGAAAGTGAGTTTTGGAGACTTCGCAAACTTGTTCTCGGCGAACATTTTCCAATCTTGTATATTTTTCTTGATGTGTCGCCAGAGGAAGCACGCAGTCGCGCCACTTCTTCAGATAGTACGCGCGGTGAAGCTTCGCATTTCGACGTTGCGCCGCTCGAGTTTTATGAACGAGTGTACAAAGGGTTTCGCGAATTTGGTAATCACTCGAGCGTAAAGATGGTTTCTGTTGATGGAACGCAGAGTCGCTATGCGATAAGTGAGGAAGTCTATCGTATTGTGAGTGATGCGTGCGGGTGGTGAAAAGTCAGAAGCTTTGAACAGAACCCCGGTCTCGACCGGGGTTTTTTCTTTGGTGGTGCCGTGTTATTATTGGTTTAATTATGACTATTAAAAAAGCGCCACTTATTATCATTGACGGTATCGATGGTTCCGGAAAGACTACGCAAGCAAACCTTCTTAAAGAGCGTCTATCCGACGGGCAAGTCGTATTCACGCGCCAGCCCGGAGGAACACCGCTCTCGGAAAAGATTCGAGATGTTTTTTCTTCCAGTCTTGCGGTAGATGCGAGCCCGCAAACACAATTTTTCCTTATGTGGGCATCACGCGCCGATTGGCTCGAGCAGGTGGTGATTCCCAATATAGAAAAAGGGATACCCGTTATTTCAAACCGCGGCGGCTCGTCGACATATGCATATCAGGTTTATGCGCGCGAAGCACATGACCTCGAAGAAGAGTTTTGGCGAACACGCGCGCTTGTAATGGGGAAACACAAACCAAGGATGTACATAATCATTGATATTCCCGCAAAGGAAGCGCGTCGTCGCATGGATGCCGACGAGAGTCGCATAAAATCGCTTTTTGATGTAAAACCTCTTGAATTTCACGAACGCGCAAGAGCAGGGTTTAGGGCTTTTGCAAAAAAGTTGCCGGGTGAAGTGATAATTTTGGACGGGATGCGCGACCGAGATGTTATTCACAAAGAAGTATTTGCTCTTGTTAGCGAGATTTGCGGGTGGTAGTTGCGCGCATTATTAACGACGTAGAGCGAGCGAAATACAAAAGTAATCTTTTGTATTTTCGAGCCGAGGAGTTAATATAGGTTTAATATCTCACCGCTTGCGGTGAGAAAGTGCGAATACTCCAAGAGTCATTCTGCTGAATGAAAAGCGAGCTCCGACAATACACCGTCGGC
>JACRKU010000020.1 GCA_016215205.1 Candidatus Yonathbacteria bacterium
CAATCCGTCAGTACGCA
Source organism: Candidatus Yonathbacteria bacterium (assembly GCA_016215205.1). Taxonomy (GTDB): domain Bacteria; phylum Patescibacteriota; class Minisyncoccia; order Phycocordibacterales; family UBA1550; genus UBA1550. The sequence goes on from JACRKU010000020.1 coordinate 18, forward strand.
AAACGTCAAATGGTTTGGTTCAAGCGCAATAAAAATATAAAGTGGTTTGCGCCAACTGACCACAAAAAAGTTTTATCTACTATCACGAAATTTTTGAATTAATTTGCGGGCCCACGAGGATTCGAACCTCGGTCTGCGCGTTTGGAGTGCGATATTCTACCACTGAACTATAGGCCCAAGATATTTAATTACCTTGTACGTCGGAGTATATCAAAATACCCACCAAAAGAAAAACCCGGCAATGCCGGGATTATTTCTATTTCTTCGCTTCTTTGTGAACGGTGTGGGCTCGGCAGGAATTACAATATTTATCGAGCTCAATCTTGCGCTCAACAAGTTTCTTGTTCTTGCGAGTCCAATAGTTGATGCGCTTGCACTTCTTGCAGGCGAGTTTTATAAGTTGGTCTTGTGACATGGTTTTCCCATCCTACTATAAGCGCGAGAAAAAGGCAAATTGGGTGCGCCGGGAAGGATTCTGCCGAGAACATTTTTGCTCGCCGTCACTCTCAAAAATTTCTCAGCCCTGCTCCAGCGACCCGTTCTACTGAACGGGTGCCCGCCTCCGCTTTCGAATCCTTCCCGACTGCTATAAAATAAAATCACCCAGCCCTGTCGGGCTGGGTTCATTTATTTTGTGCGCCGGGAAGGATTCGAACCTTCGAAGACCGAAGTCAGGAGATTTACAGTCTCCCCTCGTTGACCACTTGAGTACCGACGCATATTGAGCGAGCGCCATTCTGGCGCTCGCTCATACTAGCATGATTTTTTTAGAGATTCAATTATACCGCAACAGCTTTCGCGCGCGGCTTCGTCGTTACTTGTTTCTTTTCAACACGGATGGCAATCTCCCCTTTTTCTACCGATACGAGTACGCGGCCGCCTTTTAGCACGCCTGATGAAATCATCAAGGATGCGACAGGTGTCAAAATCTTCGTCTGGATCAAGCGCTTGAGCGGGCGCGCGCCATATCGTGAGTCATACCCCTTCTCGGCAAGATACGAGAGCACTTCCTCTGTGACATTGAGAATAATTTCTTTTTCCGCAAGACGTTTCTTTACAATATCAACTTGCAAGCCGACAATATTCTGAATAACATCCGGTGACAAAATGTCAAAAATGATTATTTCATCCAAGCGATTCAAAAATTCCGGGCGGAAAAAATCTTTGAGCGACCCCATCACGCGCTCCTTTGCGTCGGAGTAATCCGCTTTGTCGCTTGCGTGCGCACCAAAGCCGATTGCCTGCATTTTATCGATATGCTCCGAGCCGATGTTTGAAGTCAAAATGATAACTGTGTTTTTGAAATTCACCACGCGACCTTTTGAGTCGGTCAAATGCCCATTGTCGAGAACCTGAAGAAGAATGTTAAACACTTCCGGATGCGCTTTTTCTATTTCATCAAAAAGGAGCACCGAGTATGGGCGGTGACGAACAGTCTCGGTCAAGTTGCCCGATTCTTCATGTCCCACATACCCCGGCGGAGAGCCGATGAGTTTTGAAACCGAATGCTTTTCCATATACTCGGACATATCCACGCGGATGAGCGCCTTGTCGTCGTTGAACATAAACTGCGCAAGCGCTTTCGAGAGCTCGGTTTTCCCTACGCCCGTTGGTCCGAGGAAAAGGAACGAACCGATGGGGCGATTTGGGTCGGCAATGCCCGCGCGCGAGCGCTTTACCGCGTCCGCGACTTTTTGAATCGCATTTTTCTGTCCCACCACGCGTTTTTCGAGCTCATCTTCCATATGCGCAAGCTTCCCCGCTTCTTCTTCGAGCATTTTGGTTACCGGAATTCCGGTCCAACGCGCCACCACGAGAGCAATGTCCTGCTCCATCACTTCTTCTTTCAAAATACGGCGCGACGACTGAAATTTTTTCAAACGCGCAATCTTTGCGGCCAGATCTTTTTCAAACTGTGGAATACGACCGTAGCGAATCTCTGCGGCGAGAGCAAGGTCTGCTTTCTGCTCTGCGGTCTCCGCTTCAAGGCGCGCAGTTTCGAGATTTTTCTTGATAGCGCGAATATCCACCACAAGCTCCTTTTCGTTTTTCCACTTCAATTCTATCTCACGAGTTTTTTCACGCAGGTCGCCGATTTCTTTATCAATCTTTTTTGTGCGAGATTTGGCGTTTTTGCCGGTGTCTCCTTCCGCTCCCGCTTCTTTTTTGAGGGCTTCTTTTTCAATTTCAAGGCGCATAATGCGGCGATCGGCATCCTCAAGCACGGGCGGTTTATTTTCAAGTGAAATACGGAGTGACGACGCCGCTTCATCGATAAGGTCCACCGCTTTGTCGGGAAGAAAACGGTCAGTGATGTAGCGGCTCGAAAGATTTACTGCCGCGATTATTGCATCATCGGTAATATGCACACCATGAAAGAGCTCGTATTTTTCTTTGAGTCCGCGAAGAATCGCAATCGCGTCCTCGACAGACGGCTCATTCACATGCACCGGCTGAAAACGACGAGTGAGGGCAGGGTCCTTTTCAATATGCTTTTGATACTCACGGAGGGTTGTGGCGCCGATAGCGCGAAGCTCCCCGCGCGCGAGCGCAGGCTTCAACATATTTGACGCGTCCATCGAGCCTTCCGCCGCCCCCGCGCCCACAATAGTATGTATCTCATCAATAAAAAGAATAATCTTTCCTTCCGAGCGCTCAATCTCCTTCATAATTTTCTTCAAGCGATCCTCAAATTCGCCGCGATATTTTGTGCCGGCAATGAGCGCGCCAAGGTCGAGAGAAACGAGTTCTTTTCCCTTGAGCGACTCCGGCACGTCGCCCTTTGCCATACGGATAGCGAGTCCTTCCACGACTGCAGTCTTGCCCACGCCCGCTTCACCGATAAGGATTGGGTTGTTTTTTGTGCGGCGAGATAGGATCTGAATGATACGACCGACCTCATTGTCGCGCCCGATGACCGGGTCGAGCTTGTCTTGCGCGGCGAGGGATGTCAAATTGCGTGTGTATTTATAAACTGACTTGAGCTTTTTTGACGGCGTACTGTCGGTAATATTTTGCGTGCGAAACTCCCCAAGCACGCGCATCACGCCCTCGCGGTCGATATTGTAACGCATCAAAAATTCGCGCGCTTGCCCCTCCACATCAAAAAGAGCGAGGAACAAATGCTCGCAAGAAATCTGTTCATCTTTCATTCCTGCGGCGTTTCGCGGCGCAATTTCGCCAAGGACCTGACCGAGCTCCGGCGTAAGATAAAGTTGATACGATGCCGAAGCGACATTTTGCGAAGTAGTGGGTTCAATGAGGTCGAGAATGGCCTCTGCAAGCGCGGTCGAGTCCACTTCAAGGCGGTCGAGAATGGAAACGACGATGCTTTCGTCATCAAGCACAAGAGCCGTGAGCAAGTGCATGGGGCTCACATGATTCTGCCCACGCTCTACAGCAAGCTCATGCGCGCGGCGAATAATATCGCGCGCTTTTGTGGTGAAATTGTTAAATGGAGGCATCATAAGTATTTAAAATGGATAGCAAATACAATGTACAATAGTGGTTCTGTGTTGTCAAATCCCAAATCCAAAGGTTCTTCATTCTATATTTTCTTTGCCGCGGCGGCCTTGGCGACAGTGTCAATAATGCTTTTTGCCTCGCTGGACGGAACCCCGATTTGCGAGCCCGCGCTTTCGTTTATGCTCAAAAACCCTATAACTTCGCCGCTCAAATTGATAATCGGCGCGCCGTTTGACGACCCTGAAAAGCGCGTCGAAACCCCAACATTGTCCAAAACTTTCGTTTCAACTTTTGTATCCTTGTCTGTTACGGAATGAGACTCAAGATTATTGATAAGACCTGTAGTGATTGTTTTTCCGTCGCGACCGCCGATGATAATTGCCGTCTGTCCGAGTTTTAATGTATCGGGATTTCCCATCGTTACAGAAACAAACACCGGAGTGCTCGTCCCCGTAACGGGTACAAGCCTGCCGAGTCCAAGGGTATTGCCTTTATCATTCGAAATAACATCGAGCGTGTATTGAACACCATTGATTGTCGTGTATAGATTGCCGAGTCCGAAATTCCAACGATCTGTTATTACGAGACCATTAGAAGATACTATTGTACCAACACCTGCCGGCAACACACCTCCATCCCCAACCGTTGTTCTAAGCGCAACCGTGCTTTTTATATTGCGATCGATTGCGGCAACCATTAAGTCCTCATCTTTTATAATTACCGATTTTGTTTTTTCAATAGTGGGACCTGGGGTAATCTTTTCAATGGTGCGCTCAACAACATTGGTAATAGTCTGCGAGATTGGCTCCGGCGATTGTTGCATCAAAGTGACCACCACAATACCCGTCGCCATTGACGCAACAAAACTTACAAAGAGAGTGAGGAGAACGATTTGCGCTTTGGTTAAATGTTCCATATTTTCTTTATCATACAGTAGAGACTACTTCCCTGCAACGAAACGTGCAGTAACGACTTTCCAGTCAATCGCATTCCAAAAAACAGAGATGTAGTCTGCGCGCTTGATGCCGTAATCGAGAGCAAACGCGTGTTCAAACACATCCATCACTAAAATGATTGTCGCGCCCGCAAGATGCCCCACGTCATGTTCATTTATCCACACATTAAAGAGTCGCCCTGTTTCGGTGTCGCGCGCCAGAATCGCCCAACCAATGCCGCGCATTGCGCCCGTTGCGCGGAAATCTTTTTCCCATGCTTCGCAAGAGCCGAAATCTTCTTCTATCTTTTTTGCAAAAATATTTTTCTTGTCGAGCGTACTTCCGCCCTTAATCATATTATCAAAATAAAATTCATGGAGGCGCATGCCACTCCACTCCCACCCAAAACGACGCTTGAGTTCACTCCACTGCGGTGTCCCAGCTTCAGCCGTTTTTAGCATCTCAATCAGTTTATTTGTATTCGAAACATATCCCTCGTAGAGCGTAAAATGATTACGCAGAAGCACGTCGGAAAATCCGGGAGTCCCCAACAGTCGTTCAAAATTTTTTGCTTCGTACATTATGTGTAAAATTAATTGCTGTTTGTTTGCATCTCACGAAGAATCGGCGCGAGGCGAATGACCTCATTTGCAACACGCGAGATGTCTTCGTTTTTTGTATCTCTGCCGAGCGAAAAGCGGATGGCACCGGCTGTTCCGTCCCCCACCTTGCCTATCGCCAGTATAACATGAGACGGGGCACTGTCCGAACTCTTGCAAGCGCTTTTCCCCGACACGGCAATTCCCGAAGCGTCAAGGTAGAGCACGAGTGCCTCACTCTCCATTCCATCAAATGAGATATTCAAAATGTTTGGTAAGCTTTTTGATAAATCTCCATTTACTGAAGTCCCTGAAATTTTCTTCAAAATCTTTGACGCCAACGCATCGCGAAGCTTCTGCACACGCTTCCCTTCTTTCACGTTCATTTTTTGCGCTTCGCGAAGAGCTGTCGCGAAACCAGAAGCAAGCGCGACTGCTTCCGTTCCCGGGCGACGGCCATCCTCGTGTTCACCTCCGTACATAAGCGGAATCATTTGCACACCGCGTTTTACAAAGAGCGCGCCGATACCACGCGGGCCGTATGTTTTTCCTGATGATAACGTCATTAAATCAACACCAAGTCGCAACACATTTATATCGAGATAGTTTGCCGCCTGCGCGCTGTCTGTATGAAAATACGGATACACCGACCCGCTCATTTTCCGCGCGTGACGAATTTCTTTTGCGATGTCGGTAATAGGCTCGACCGTGCCAATCTCGTTGTTCGCGTACATAATAGACACAAGAATAGTCTCTGGTGTGATGAGCTTGCGGAGCTCCTTTGTATCAATGAGTCCGCGACTGTCAACTGATAAATAATCCACGCGAATGCCGTACTTCTCCATGGCATGTACTACCTCAAGTACTGATGGATGCTCTATCGCTGAGACAATAATATGCGGATTAGCAATACCATTCTTTCGCGCAAACTGCACAATCCCAGAGATCGCCATGTTGTTTGCCTCAGTTGCCCCGCTCGTGAAAATTATTTCGTCGGGGCGTGCGGAAATTGCTCCCGCAATTTCCGCACGAGCGCCCTCAAGTACCGCGCGCGCAGAGCGACCCTCCTTATGAATCCCGCTTGGATTCCCCGGAAACTTTTTTGATGTCTCCGCAACCGCCTTTTGCGCCACCGTACTCACTGGTGTCGCCGCTGCATTATCTAAATAGATTCGTTTCATCCCGATATCATAGCCCGCCTGACTTTTGTTTTCAACAGTAACTTTTGTATGCACCAAGTGATTGCTATATCATATGTTTCTTTATTCTCTTCTGTGTTTATGCCATTAATTTTTTAAGCGCCGCTTCCAAAATCACTGCGTGCTGTTGTCCATAAATGATAAATAGACTCTTCCCCTCTTCCAAATGCCGCTTGATTTCTAAAAATATATATGTGTCACGAATACCCTCATCGTCTGCGTGCGACACTTCATTTATGACCGAAAAGGAAGTCGTTGGATTTATAATATCATAAAAAAATTGTTTATCATCTTCTTTGAAAACTGTGTGAAAAAGCTCATAATGTATTTTTTTCATGTGCTCTAATGAAAAATCGTAATCACTCCATCCGCTATTCCTAGTGTCAGACTCAAGAAAATTTGAAACGTATGATTCAAACGCAGGGCGAACATTTTTTTGATTCCACTGGTAACAAATACGGGCAAAGTCGTAGTACGCGACTGCATCTTTAGAAAATCGACTCGCGAGTATTTGAAACCAGTGTGAAGCGGGGGGTTCCGGCGATTCAACTGGAATGCCGCTCTGCGCAGCAAGCAACGCAGTGTATTGAATTTCACCACCTGTTTCTATCGCTTCTTTTTTTGAATTCAATACAAGGCGCATTCCTCCTTCCACTAATACTTTTCGTTGCATCCCTTTCGTAATAGCCTCAAATTCAGCCCAAAATGCTTCTAATTTTGATATTTGTTCGTCATTTGGATTATAGGTGTGGCTAGATCCAAAAAAATAAAGATGTTGATCTCCACTAGAAAAGTGATACATATATGGGACAGGATACTCCTTCGAGCCGTACTCAGCATATGACATTAAATCAGATTGGCTCATTAATGTAGTATACAATAATAAATAAAAAGTGGGCTATAAAAATAGCCCACTTGAGATTACACAGAATGACACCGGCGCGGACGGCGAAATCAGTGCCCGTCTTTATTCCAGCCCTTGTCCCAACCTTTTTCCCATGAAGAGGCATGGAGTTTTGGGTGGCCGACAGCCTTAAGTGTCTTGACAACCTCTTGCCTTTTTGCAACGATACGACTTTTCAGGGTTTTCATCGTGAACTCCTTTCTCTAGCTAAACTATCGACAGAACTGCGTCAACAAGGCGCTGTTCTACATTTCTGCAATAAATGGTTTCGGTGCCGTTCGTTGAGCCTAACTCAAAAAACTTGTTACTCGCCTGACCACCCATACAGTACTCACTATATTCGCATACTTGTGCGCATTTTTCAACACCCTTTCTAAAGTCACGCACATACTCAAGTCCTTCTCCATTGACCAAGATAGAGTCGAGGGACTGACGAAGGATATTGCCTGCAACAAAATTATTGTAGTGTTCAGACCGAGCATCAAGCAACTCCGGCGAAAGCAAAACGACAGTCCCGTCATGAGCAACACTTGGAAAGAGATCTTGGTGGCGAGCGACCTGCTGCTCACTTTCTGAGACTGTTTCCATCCAAGCTAGGACACGTGAAAATTCACGTATTAAAATTTTGGGATTTCCCCTCCATGCAATGAAGAGTTCTTCCCAAAACTTTTTTACCAACTCACCATTATCTGGTGCTGATAAGTCATGAATTCCCACTTTCTCTTCAATATTAAACCCAATCTCAAAACATCCGAGTTCGCAGAAAAATTCATACAGCTCGCGTGCCCTATTCAAACTCCATTCACCAACTACGCAAATTACAGTAAATGGGATTTGATGCTTATTCAGAAAATCAACGCCGCGCATGATGTGAAAATAGCTTTCTTTTGATGTCCGGTTAATTCGGTTGTGGTTTGCCCACCGTGGTCCATCAATACTAATACCAACGTGAACCGAGCTCTCTTTAAAAAGAGAGCACCATTCATCATTGATGAGTGTTGCGTTTGTTTGTATTGAATGTCTCACTTAACCAGAAGACCTTAATGACTCAAACGGCATCAGGAGATTTCTAAGGTGGTTAATACCACAACTCAGGGGTTCTCCTCCGTGCCATGTAACAGCAACATTCCCTTTTTCATCCTTGATACTTTTTGCTACCGCCTCCGAAATTAGCACACTCATTTTTTGGTTTTCTTTTCGATGAGCGAGGTAGCAATATGAGCAATCAAGGTTACATAAGGACGTCGGTTGCATCACGATGCGCTTAATAAGTCTGCTATCCATCACACTTCTCCTTTATAAAAGAACTTCATGCATAATACACCGAAACAACCAATATGTCAACACTCCTAGAATACAATCTAAGTTGTTATTTACACGTGAAGTATTCTCGCAGTTCTACTTATAGTTTACAGTTAGTTACTGAAGCTGAATTCTTCCTCGGAGCAAATGGTGCTCCTGTCTGGTGCCTTGCCGCAAGAGTGACGACCCAAGCATAGCAAATTTTTAGCAAAAAATTATGCGTGCCACAGACAAGAATACCCCGATTGGACAGTTTTGCAAAACCCCAGAAAATATGGTACTGTTTCAAGCGATATGACATCATTCGATCCACAAATCCCCGTTATTGTACTTTCTGTAATAACCATAGCACTCATCGTGTGGGTATTTGTGCTGGAACGTCGCCTCAAAAAACTTCTCGTGGGCAAAAACGCAGTGAGTTTGGAGCAAACAATAGTTGCGCTCGGCGAGAACATTCGCGCTTTGGAAAAGTTTCAGGCAAACACGACAGATTACCTTATTGATGCGGAAAAGCGCATCAAGCGAAGCATTCAAGGTGTTGAAACGATTCGCTTCAACGCGTTTCGGGGAAACGGTGAGGGCGGCAACCAAAGTTTCGCCATCGCGCTTCTTTCAGAAAATGGCGACGGCACCGTCATCTCGAGCCTCTTTGCGCGCGACCGAATGAGCATCTTTGCAAAACCGGTCAAAAACTTTACATCCGAATTTGAAATGACCGAAGAGGAACGGGATGCTATCAGGCGCGCGACCCCGAATCAGTAGATTCGCGGCTTGGCCGTAGACCCATCTGGCTTAATCTATTTTTACCACCATGAAAAAACCTCCTGCAACATCCATTGTTCCCCGTCCGCCCATCGTCGTTATCATGGGGCACATCGACCACGGCAAGTCGAGTCTTCTTGACTATATTCGTAAATCAAATGTCGTTGCGGGCGAAGCGGGTGGCATTACACAGCACCTTTCCGCGTATGAAGTTGAGCACAAGGCGAAGGACATCTTAGCCGCAAATCGCATTACTTTTCTTGACACGCCCGGACACGAAGCATTTTCAAAGATGCGCGCACGCGGCGCAGGAGTTGCGGACATTGCCGTTCTTGTTGTGTCTGCGGAAGATGGCGTGAAAGAACAAACAAAAGAGGCGTTTCGCACCATAAAAGAAGCGGGTATCCCATACATTGTCGCAATCAACAAAATCGACAAGCCAAACGCAAACATCGAGCGAACAAAACAAAATCTTGCGGAAAATGAAATCTACCTTGAGGGATTTGGCGGTGATGTGCCATTTGTGCCCATTTCAGCAAAGCTCGGTACAGGCGTGCCGGAGCTTCTTGATATGATGCTACTCGTCGCTGAAATGGAAAATCTGACCGGCGATACTTCGCTTCCGGCAGAAGGCATTGTCGTGGAGGCGCACGTCGACACCAAGCGCGGCACTTCGGCAACACTCATCATAACAAACGGAACATTAAAAAAAGGAATGTTTATTCTTGCGGAAGAAGCAATGTCGCCGATACGCGCTATTGAGAATTTCCTTGGTAAACAAGTTTCCGAAGCAACCTTCTCATCCCCTATTCAAATCACTGGCTTTGATACGCTCCCCGCGGTTGGTGCGACATTTCACGCATACAAAAACAAAAAGGATGCCGAGAAAATGCAGTTCGAGATTAGCAAAACAAAGGGCAAAGAAAAAACAAAAGGGGCGGCGCGCATCATTCCCTTGGCCGACGACGCGCTCGTAGTTCCAGTCATTATCAAAACTGATGTCGCTGGCACGCTTGAGGCAATCGAAAAAGAGCTCGAGAAAATCGAACGTGAGCGCGTTGTCATAAAAATTATCGCAAAGAGCGTCGGGGTAATTGGGGAAAATGACGCAAAGCTTGCCGCCGGGTCAGCGGGCGCTATCATCCTTGGTTTTCACACCAAGGTCGAACGAGGCGCGGTAGACATAGCGGAGCGTTTCGGTGTGACTATTAAAACATTCGACATCATCTACGAGCTTTCCGCGTGGGTTGCCGAGGAGCTCGACAGACGCACGCCCAAAATAATGGGCGAAGAAGTTGTAGGCACCGCAAAAATCTTAAAAACATTCAGCGCCACAAAACACAAGCAAGTCATCGGCGGCAAAGTCGTCTCGGGTATTCTTGAGGTCGGCGCGCAAGTAAAGATTATGCGTCGCGAGGTGGAAATTGGTCGCGGTAAAATCGATGGCCTTCAGCAACAAAAGCTCGCCTCAAAGAAGGTTGAGGAAGGCAACGAATGCGGAATGATGGTTGACGCAAAGATTGAGATCGCAGGGGGAGATGTCCTCGAAGCATTCGTGATGAACGCGAAGTAGCACCTTGCGTCCACTTTTGACTTCGAATCAGCAGATTCATGTCTCGGACATAAAAACTTTTAACTTTTAACTAATTTTATGACCACGCCAAGACAAGACAAAATGCGAGCATTCCTGCGCGCTATCGCCGCAGAATTTTTTACTCGTGAAGCGGGACATCGATCGCTCATCACGGTTACCGACGCAACTATTTCTCCCGACTTCAAGCACGGAACTATTTACATTACCTGCTTCCCCACAAGCGAAGAAGGTCGCGCGCTTGATTTTGCGAAGCGGAAGCGCAGTGATCTTCGTGAATACATAAAGAGCCACGCGCACTTAAAAGCGCTTCCTATCCTCGAGGTAAAGATTGACGAAGGTGAACGCAATCGCCAAAGAATTGACGAGCTTGGACAACAAGGCTAGTATAGTCCCTAGGTGTTAGCCACCAGCCAACAGGAATTTCCGTATTGACTAGACCCTAGTGGCTAATGACTAACAACTAAACATAAGGCGTGGTAGCCAAGTGGTAAGGCAGTGGTTTGCAAAACCTCTATACGCGAGTTCGATTCTCGCCCACGCCTCAAAAATTGCGGAGCAATTTGTGCGAGAATCGAATGGCGCAGCCTTCTCGAGGCTTTTGCGAGAGGGGCGAGCCGGGGTCGAGAGTACTTAGTCCGCGCAGAGTGTAATCACTCGAGCAGACTTAGTAACTCGTGACCGATCTCACCCACGCCGTTTCTGTCTTTTTGATAAAAACAACTAAGGGTGTAATATAACCCTACTGTCCGGGTGGTGGAATGGTATACACAGGAGACTTAAAATTTCCCGCCGCAAGGCTTATGGGTTCGAGTCCCATCCCGGACACTATGATAAAAATGTAGGGGCTCGTTCCCTACTTTTTTATTATCAGATGTTCGTGTTGTGGGACTCGAAAGACGGAGCGATGTCGAGTGACAACACGAGACAGCGAGTCGGGGTCGAGAAAATTTGTGAGCGACGGCGGGCAAATTATTCGTGACCGAGTCCCATCCCGGACACAAACGTCAAGAAAATCTGCACTGCTGCAGATTTTTAGTTTGTGTCGGGCGCAGTGATGTTTCGTCACCAGACGAAACCACGACGAATCAGTCGCGAGCACTTACGTAGATTGCGAGTACTCGAAGCAATATACTTAGTGACTTGTGACCACACAGAGTTGGTCTCGACCACAGGGAGAGGCGAGTCCCATCCCATATTTGAGAAAATCATATTTTTATGTATAATTCTTTTTACATGCGCCAATAGCTGTTTTGGTAGAAATCAGAAGATTGGCACTTTGTGTATACTGTGCGGAGTACGGTTAAAATAAAATAAATGCGCCCATAGCTGTCTTGGTATGCCCAGAAGGTTACCACGATGAATATTGTCGCGAAGTAATGCGCCCATAGCTCAGTTGGTAGAGCAGCTCGCTCTTAACGAGACGGTCGTAGGTTCGAATCCTACTGGGCGCACCAAGCGAAAGTCGTGATAATTTTGTTTTGACGAAAACAAAATTATTCCTGACCACACTAAAGTTGGTCTCGACCGCAGGGAGAGGCGAGTCCTACGCGAGGTGACTTGTGACCACATAAAATTAGTGTACCTTGTACACATATGCCGGGATCGTCCAAGACGTGACTCTGCTGAGTCAGAAATTGGTAGACACACTTGCCGAGTGAATTAAAAGTAAACTGCTTTACTTTTAATCCGGTTCCTCGCGAAACGAGGAAATGTTCCATGAAAGTAACTAGTGTGCGCGGGTGGTGAAATGGTAGACACGCCTGCCTTAGGAGCAGGTGCCGTAAAGGCATGGAGGTTCAAGTCCTCTCCCGCGCACAGTGGTTATTTTCGGAACATAGGAAAGAGCGGGGCGACCCATGGAGGGGCAAGTCCTCTCTCTCCAGCACAAATATAAAAAAGCATCCGCGATGGGTGTTTTTTTATTGTAGTGAGCATGGGGAGACTCGAACTCCCAACCCTTACGGGATGCGCTTCTGAGACGCACGCGTATACCAATTCCGCCACATGCTCGGCAATCACCCATTTTATCATATTTTGTAAGGATTTTTCGCCATGCAGATGGATGGGCTTGACTTTTTGAACAAAATCCGCTATAATATATTTAGTTTATTGATCTTTGATAATTGCAAATTAACTTTCTCACAGGAGGCTGTTATGACAGACACGCACATGAAAAAAGGTAACTGGGTTCGTGACAGTGTATATCCATACCTCTCGTTTGTTATCCCACTTGCTGGCGGCATTCTTTTCACTGTCGCTTCCATTCTCTTGGGCAATACAATCACAGGGTTCATCCTGTGGCTTGCAATCTACTTTAGCTGGGGATTCAGAATCGTACGCAACACCGAGTACCTCGTCATTGAACGCTTCGGCAAATTTAACCGCATCGTTCATTCGGGCCCGCGCATACTTTGTTTGCCGGGTATCGTAGACAGAGTTGCATACAGTGACACATTGCGCTACCGAGAACTCGCACTCTTTGCGGACGAAAAGGAAAGATATCGTGTCGACTTCAAAGACGGGTCAACACCCGTCGTAATGAAGGCTTCATACCGTATCGGTCCGCAGGGGAACTCAGTGGAAGACATTGATGAAGCAATTTATCGCTTCACCTACACAATGCGGAGCATGGATGAGCGCGAGGAGCGTATTGAGGAAATTCTAGAGTCAGTGGCAATCCCGCAACTTCAGACACTCGAAATTGCGGATGCACTACTTCAAAAAGATACCATCGCCGAAAAAGTAACTGCGGACAAGCTCGCTCGCAGTGCGCTCGAAGCGATGGGTGTTGAGCTCAATCCGCAAAAAGGACTTATCATTCCTGATATTACCCTTACTCCGGAAATCATTGAGCAAAGGCAGAAAAAGCTTCAGGGCGCTTCAGAAGCGGATAAGCAAAAAGCTCTTGGTCTTGGCTATGCTCGCTCAATAAAAGCAATCATAGAGGAGCTTGATGTGACATGGGAAGAAGCTCGTTCAATCTATGAAACACAGCGCGGGCTTGAAGTCCTTGAAACACTTGATGCAAATGTGAGTTTTGTGGCACCTGATATGAAGGGCGTTCAGAAAACCATCGGCGTGGGCGATGCAAATCCCCGCAACCATCAACCTAAACAGAAGAGGAATGAGAAATGATTACGCTAGATTCAGTAATAGTGGCGCTTGCGGCTATCCTCATTTACTCTGCAATAACAGAGCAGATGGGGTTCAAGGTTTTTACAACCCCAGAAGGGAAGCCGCGGTTTAGACTGTTGGGCGGATTTCTGAATTCGTTCTCGGTCTCACCAAATGAGGGAGATGGCTTCCATAAATCAAATATGGGGAGTAGCGTCAAAAAGTGGTGGGGAGAAAAAGACGAAGATAATAAAAAGTGGTCTTTGTATATTGCGATACTCATTTTCGCATACCTCGTCCATGTTGTCGCCATTAACGAATATAAATTGGCGGCAAGAGCCATTGCGGCGCTTGTTCCACTTCATTTCGTCTGGGGGATTGTCGGCAAAAAAATGGGCCTATTGACGAAAGTTATCGTCAGTGGAATACTCATTTACTTTGTACTTGCATGGCTGGTTCCTGACATCGTCACATATCGTGACGCAAAATGGAGCACGGTCAAGAAGTCGGTGGCAGAAATGGCCACTCAAGCAAAGAAGGACGATGAAAACTACGGGAAAATGGTAGCAAAAAATCCTCCAGTAGACACGCGGGCAGGTTATCGTCCGCAGACACGAGTGGTGGAAGTGACTGCCACCGAAGATAGATTTACGGAAGTAAAGATACCTTCGGGGGTTAAGTTCTCCATCGATTGCCCGGATAACGGACTTGCAAAAGTCTTTCATCGGGATGCGCCGCAAGGAATAGTCTACGACTGCGCACGGGCTGTCGAAGTTGGAGAAAACCTTCATGGCTTCCGCATTGGATTTTCGTCTAAAACGGAAAAACCCGTGCGGGTGAAAGTGCGCATCACTTCTCAATGAGCACATTGACCTACTGGGTTAAAGATTAATTTGTAATTCAACTCAAAAGCCCGCAGAGCAATCTGTGGGCTTTTTTCTTTACCCGCTTAAGTTTTTCGTATGAAAAATTTTGGCGGGTTTTTTAATTCCATCAAGAGAACCCGATTACGAAAACATTGATAAAGTTCAATATCCCGTACACGCTGACCATAATAGCAATACCGATAATCCCCCACAGCATATGCCGCTTCCCTTCCGCTAATGCGTCTTCATTGTCCTGATTTTTTACAAATTTCATAACACCAAACAAAAAGTATGCTACCGCGGCGGCCATAAGAAGCGATATGAGAGGCTGAAGAATAGCATCGTTAACTTTCTGAATGATGTTCATGGGTAAAAAACCGAAATACTAACTAGAGAGATAGCGAAGGCGCTGAACGCGTGGTTACATCTAGCTTTGCCGATGAGGTAAGGAAGTTTACCAAGCCCCAAATCGACACCATCACCGCGATGCCGATAACACCGTAAATAATGCCGGACTGTCCTTCTTTGCGCTTTACCTCGTCCCCCGCCGCCATAACAAACTTGAACACATTCCAAAGGAAATACACGACAGCCGCCGCAAGGATGAGCACCGTTGCAGTGCTAAGCGCGTCTTTCAAAAAAACGATGAGACCAGATACCGTGCTGGCGCCTTGCGCAATCTGCGCAGATGCGATAAACGGTGCGAATAGAACACTGAATGCAATAACTTTTTTCATATGAATATTAGTAAATTTATTAATGATTATTTACGATTTGCTATTAATGAATCGTACCCTACAATTATACGAAACACGCGTGGAAACTACAAGCACCGCAGTGTCCCCCTAGTTTGCAGTGTCGAATTGATTCAACCTAACGGGATTATTGGATAATTTGAGCGATCCGGTGAAAAAGTTTACCAGACCCCACATAGACACCATCACCGCAATAGCAACAATCCCCCAAATCGCCTTTTCCTTCATTTTTGCGAGCTCTTCCGGCTGGTCGCTTTTCCTTATTACTCCCATCATATTCCACAAAAAGAACACGACCGCCGCGCCAAGAAAAAGCGAGAATGTCGGCTTTATGAGGGTGCTAATAATGTAGTTGACGAATCCCTTGAAATCCATATCCTGTTGCGGTCCGACGAAATAAGGGTCTTGCCGTTCCGTGATAACAGTGCCGGGAGCCATTGGTCCGACAAAATATGGGGACTGCTGCTGCGCGACCGTTACCATTGCCGGCGCAAACAACAGAACCAGTACAAAAAATGTTTTCTTGCCGCTAATAAAACTATTTTTGAAAATTTTGAAATCCATGTCGGCTTAGCTTGTAATCGCTGAAATAGTCTTGCTGATAATCTGCGCAAATCCCCACGCGCCAAAAAGAACGAACGCGCCGATCATGCTGTACCATAGAACGCTTTTTGCGTGTGTAAGTTTTTTTTCATTCCCCTGCGCGCTTACAAACAGAAAGCCAGCATAAATGAAACCAAGGATAATGAACGGCATCAAAACCTGAACTGCGGTTTTGGTAACGGCGGCGGCAAACTCGGAGAATGTCTTAAACTTTATCGGATTCTGAAGCTTTGTCGGTGCGGAAAGACCGGCGGTACTGCCTGAAGGCGCTGTAGAGCCGGTAATCTGTGCTGATGCCGCTGGTACCGTAGAAACACTTGAACCACCTTCGCAATAGCTACTAACAAGGGTTACCTTATACTCTTCTGAATAAGTGCTCCAATCATTCACAACACTTTGTGGCATATTGTCGCAAGTAGTAAATGCCCCAATAGTGAACATCATTGGAAAAAACATTACGCTCACAACCATGCCAGCAAGAATCTTTTTCATAATGTAAGTATACCTTTTCCTGTTCATGTTACGCAACTACTGCAGAAGAAACAGCGTGAATCCTTCGGCGGTATTTAAAAATTGATAAAGAATAAGTTTAATGAGAACAAATGAACCGAGCATAATCAGGAAACCAATGCCGATGTTCCAAAAACTTTCTTTCGCCGCGCTCCATGCGCCCTCTTTGTCTTGATTGAGAACCAGTTTTGCTCCCGCAAACACAAATCCAATCGCCGCGAGCGGCACGGCTACGCTAAAAATAAGAAACTTTACAACATTATTGATAAGCATAATAAAAGAATCAAAGGTGCAATCCGGACCATTGCACGGGATTCCAACTTGGGCCACGGCAACAACTGGGAGTACGATTACGGAGAGCGAGAGGAATGATGTAATTATTTTTTTGTTCATAAATGTTTAGTATGACTGAAGAAACTTTTCGAGACTACTGTGCGCGACGGCGAGGGCTTCTGTCATACTGCTTCGCCCCGATGTGACATTGTCGAACATCGTCATAAAGAGTTGGTTTGTTTCATTTGGCGACGGATCGAACCATCCGCGCGAAATGAGCGCGGAATCATAGAAAACGGAGAGTGCCGCGTCAGGAAGCTTGTCGGCGGGAGGATTGGCGGATTCGGTTTCTCCTGTGGCAGGTGCCGGCTGGAGACCGATGAGATCACGGCGCACCGGTGGGGTCCCCAATAAAGTGCCTATTTCATTCACAACATTTTTGCCGGAAAGAAGCGATGCCGCGCGGAAGGCGCCATTCGGATTTTTGCTTGCGGCGACAATCGCAATCCCGCGCATTCGACCAAAAGTGAGTTTCGTTGAAGTGCGGCCAATCTGCGGAACAACAGCGACGTCAAAATTGAGATGCGGGTTCTTTTGCTTTATCGGCTGATACTCGCTCGCATAGCCAAAATAGAGCGCAAGGTCCCCAGCCTCGAACATTGCGCGGGACTCCGGCAATGAGCGATTCCATGAATACGAATCTTTATCCGGCTTTGAAAATTCGGTATAAAAACGCATCGCGGTAATGACGGGGTTCTCGGCATTTGTGGGATTTGAAATAACGAGAGCGGCGGAAAGTCTTCCATTCTGATTGAACACAATAGGGCTTCCCGCTTGCATCATAAGAATCGACACGATTTCTTTCGCATGCGAAACATTGCGATACCCGCCAAATGAAACGAGGCTTTTGACAATATCTCCGCCTTGACTGAGGACTGTTATTTCAGGCACCAGATTATAGAAATCCGCCCAAAACGCCGGAGGTGATGGAATGAGCGCGCTGGTAAAGATATCGCGATTCCAATACATCACTATCGGGTCAATGGTAAATGGCAACGCAATAACGCCATTTGGCCGCAAAAACATTTCGCCCTCTTCAATAAAAGTATTCTTGAAGTCGCGCTCCAAAACAGTTTGGTATGAAATAAGGCTGAACTTGTCGAGATTTTTTATAATCTCGTCTTGCGCAATTAGGATAATGTCGGGACCTTTGCCGCTTGCGAGCGCTTCAATAAAATCCCTATTTATGGTCTCCGCGTTCTTTTCCACATATTTTATGGAGACACTTTTTTCATCACGAAAGTTATCAGAGATGAGCGTCTGCATCGTTGATACAGGAATACTCCCCCACAATATTACCTCGCCATAATTAACATCACCGCCGCGCATTGGAAGAGGGAGCTTGCCGGAAAAACCGAGAAAACCAAAAATAACAAAAACAACAAAGACACCTATGATTATCATTTGAAAAATTTTGGGCTTTTGCATATCTATGATTTTAGCATAAATGCTCCAGTCTTAGAAAAATGGCGTAATAGCAATTTTATCAAGACTTGAGCATAACCAGACCGTAATGGTGTTCTCCGGCGGGGATCTCATTTTTCAGCTCAAATCCTTCCGCTTCACACAAGGCGCGCGCCTTGTCTTTTGTAACCACCATTTTGGACGCAGGGCCGAGGTTGTTAAACGAATCGCTCCAGTCTACAAGAAGAAGCTTCCCTCCTGTTTTCAAAATACGGCGCGCTTCAAGGAGCAGACCAGCCTTGTCTTCCGCCTGAAAAAGCACATTTGAAATAACGACCGCATCGCATGCGCCATCTTTTATTTTTGTACCGCCAAGATTCTCAATGTTCCCCCAAAGAAGCTCTATGTTTTTGAGTCCGCGCGCTTCTGCGGAACTTTTGATGTTTGCGAGAAAGTCTTTTTGCACTTCGACTGCGTACACGCGCCCTGTCTCCCCCACCTTTTCCGCAAGCGGAAGCGTGTACGCGCCTATGCCTGCGCCAAGGTCGGCAACTATCATTCCCTCGTATATGCCGAGTGCCGCAATGTTATCCTCAGGGTTTGTGAAAGTGGGAAGTTCCATAAAAATATACTTTACATTGTACCGCGAGGCGTGCACCTATGCAAATAAAGCACGCGGAACTGCCTTTTGTTCCAATTCTTTGAGATTGCATTGTTTGTCGGCAGACCATTCGTACTAACCTTTTTTCATCCTCATGTACGCGCGCGCAATTTTAATAATGGAAACAATGATAAAAATGAAGTAAAAAATTCCAATGGCTTCACGTCATCTTGGTTGGGAACACCGTCACCGTCGGGGTCGGCGGTCGGGGTGGAATAGGTGGTTACGGCGATGGTGGAGGTAAAGAAAGAGGCTGGCATGCTTTGTTATGAATTCTTTTTGAGAGTTTTATAGACAACGAAAAGGACCGAGAGAATAATATATAATAACGTTAAAAAGAAC
>JACRKU010000019.1 GCA_016215205.1 Candidatus Yonathbacteria bacterium
AAGGAAATGATATCACCTGTTGGCCGGGACGCTGGGGACCCTAAGAAACGAGGTCTGATAAGTCGGGCGAAGCATAATTCGGCCCCTTCAGCACTTTCCCGTCTGCCCGGTGAATGGGCTTGCCGTCTGCGCCGAGCTTACTCATGTTCGACTCGTGCACGCGCTTAAAAGCTGTATCGAGCTCCTTGAGCGGCTTCACCGCGACCGACATACTCGAAACGACCACCTGCACATCGGCAAGTTCCTTCAGCGTGTTGGCATACAGTTCTCGGGGTACCTCCTTACCCGCCTCCAAACACGAGATAGCTGTATCTATATCCGCAAATAATTCTTTCGTCTCCTCGTCGATAAGTGTGCGCCGCAATTTCAAAAGTTGAACGGTCGGGTCCGAGTGCACGTCGACACCGAACGCTTCGTGGAAATCTTTTATGTAGTCTTCCCGAGTCCTCATGATGTATTAGTATACCGAAATTGAAATAATCCGCTCTGCGGTCTTTGCTGGCCTCTATTTTTTGCAGAACACGGCGGAATTCCCCCTACACCTCCCTTCCGCCGTGTTCTTGCGGGGACGGACGGAAATTTTGGTGGCAATACGGAATCTTCGTCAATTACGACGCATATTGAATTTTA
The DNA here is from genome assembly GCA_016215205.1 of Candidatus Yonathbacteria bacterium. Lineage (GTDB taxonomy): Bacteria > Patescibacteriota > Minisyncoccia > Phycocordibacterales > UBA1550 > UBA1550. The sequence goes on from JACRKU010000019.1 coordinate 631, forward strand.
GGTCAAATTTATTGTTGTATTGGTAATCATGCAACCTCTCCATAAAATTTACTTTTTTCTCAGCAAAGATGTCTCGTGATGGCATGACAAATTCTTTTATTTTTCTGTCCAGCCAAATTGAAAATTTCTCGCAAGAGAACAACACGAGAAAGAAAAGTAAAACAAGAGAAGGGTTTGATAATGAAAACTCTCCTGCTTTCCAAAGATGGCCTAAGAAAACGGCGGAGGGGAAAGTCACCAACAAAACCGCAAAAAGGATATTCTTTGAAATCAAAAAATACTTGAAAAACGGTTCGATATTCTCCTTGTCGTCTTTTGGCGGCGGATTTTCGCCTTTGCTATAATGGTATTTGTCTATAGCGGTTTGAATTCGTTCATAATGTGCATCTGAAAGCCAAAATAGAAATTTCAAAATTCTATTAGCTACGTCATTCCGAATGCGTTTAAAAAAGAGCCTGTCGGAGAGATGGTTTGCTGCCAAAATATCTACGAATTCGTTCATTGAAAATTTTTTTCCTGTCGGCTCATGAATTATCTTTTTAGAATTTTCATCGAATGTAAACTCACTACCATCTGACGTGAAATTTGTAACTTTTTTCTTGTATTCCTCCCCATCCGTTATAACATAATCAGTCGTCTCTTCTCTTTTCTGCGGCTTGGTCATGTCCACCCCGTAGAAAAACCCTCGGTCTAATGCAGCAATTTTGATGAATATTCGTCTCCCATCGTTATGGTATGGAGTACCTTCCGGGTAAAAGCGGACCAACGAAAATCCCATTTCGTTTTGAAATGTCGTGATGCTTTCGTCTGATGCTTGGCGCGTATAAAGATTTGTGAATTCTTGAGCATTCATGTTACTGCATGATTTGTGTTATTTGCCAATCAGTAAAATCTCCGTTTATCTCGACCTTGTGTGTTACGGATTGATCGCCAAAAGAATCTCTGAATTCTGTTACGGAATAGGAATAACCGCTTGCGCCAGAATCTAACAGTCCTACACAAAATACAGCTTCAAAATTATGTCTACCGAAAATACTTTCGCGGACTTTGCTTCTGAAGAATTGACCAGCACCATCGAAAAAACTACGAGGAGCTTTTCTCGTGCATAATCATCACCCCTTTCGATTTTTAGATTTATTGCATCGATTATTCTTTGCTCTCCGCTAGGCAACCTGCGGCCTTTCGGCACATCAAGTGCAGAAACGTGCTCCGTTTGAAAAGCCAGTTTTAAATCTTTGTCCACAATAAATCCATCCCCGGCATCATCTTCCATAAAAGTAATTTCCCTCCTGCGCATTTTCCGCAGAACAGTGCATATCAGCCAATTAGCCCATGCTTCTCGAGGACGAAGACTGAAATTCTTTATCTCTCTGCCGTTCCAGAGAAAATGTGGATTTTTTACCATCGGCTCAAAGTCTTTGAGTGCAATTCTCAAGTCTTTAACAAGTTTATGGTTTAGAGAAGCAAGTTCGGTGATTAACATGGCGTTACAAAATTATCATCACTTTCTCATATAACATCGGCAAGGCGTCCTGCCTCATGCGAAATTTAGTGCCGTGATTGTGGCCGGTGCGAGCGTCAAAATCCACAAGGATTTTCCCTTCTTCCAACGCTTTCAAAAATCCTTCAAAACTAAATTTCTGTAACATCATTACTTTCGTATAGTGGTAGTGTTCTTTTTTGCGTTCTATTTTTACTTCGGCTTGAACATAAAATGCATTGAGCAATTTTGTTCCGGCCTTGTGTTCTAAATCATCAAAACCCCAGTATGGTTGTGGGTCAAGTTCGCCATGGCCAATCCGCTTTTTCACCGACTCAACCCACGCTTTATGCCGCAAGTCGGCACTCTTTGCGTCAAACGAAATCAAAATCTTTCGCTCTTTCCGATCAATCACAACTTTGAAACCGCGATCGCTTCGCGATTGCCCGTGGATTGTTTGCCGGAAACTCATCTCTCCTTTCGGATATTTTTTGCCGTCCTCTTGATGTGCCCAACCGTATTTCGGCAAAAGGATTTGAGGTACGAACCGAATGGCGCGCGGCGAGGGTTCAATATGAAAAAGTGTTGTAAGCGAGGTTGAATTGAGGCGTTGTGCTTTTAATTCCCACTCGGCGGCGTTCGGAATCGGCAGATTATTTTCTTTAATACCGAGTAAATCTTCGAGGGTATTGCCAATGCCACCAGCATTGCCGTGGCGAGCATTTGGGATCCATCCCATTGCTGAAATTTCTTTTAGCTTTTCAATTAAAGCTGGCTTTGTATAGATAACAGGTTTCTTTTTCATAGTGTTACCAAAGTCTCATTTGAGATTTATGATCTTTTATTCTTTCTTCTGCCATTTCGCAATATTCGGGCGAAATCTCGATACCGACGTACTGTCGGCCGTGGTTTAAAGCTGATATGGCAGTAGTGCCAGAACCCATGAAGGGGTCTAAAACTGTCTTTGCGTTCGTTGATGCGATGATTCGGTCGATCAAATCAATGGGAAAAGCCGCGGGGTGGTCATTGTTCATTTCCTGCGTAAATTCCCACACATCGCCATAACCATTTGCTTTTGATGCAAGTTTAAAATCTTTTTTAGCGATGAGGTAAATGACTTCATAGGTTGGCACAAAATACCCGGGATTGAAATTGAAACCACCTTTTCTGCGCCAGATTATGATTTGGCGCACAGGGAAACCATTCACGATATCTTGACGGTCTTGTAGTAGTCCGTTTTGGACACGCCATTTGTGATTATAGAAAATAGCTCCATTATCCGGGATAATTCTTAACATTTCAGCGAGACAATTTCTTTGCCACTCGACATACTCATCGTGAGGCATGCAATCGTGGTGGTGTGAATACCCCTTTTGAAGCGCCGCGTTTGCCCATTTGCCGCCACGGCCATCTTTCATCCCGTTGCCAGTTGAGTTTTTGAGATTATAAGGAGGCGACGTAACGACGATATCAATTGACTCATCAGGGATCTTTTTCATTACTTCCAACACATCGCCACAGATGATTTTATTTATAAAATTATTTGCAAAGCCTCTGCTCAGACCTTCTGGTTGAGCTGTTCGTTGATGCCTTCTGGTGAGCGGCAGTGTCGCCATAGTTATATTGTATCGCTTTCGGACTATTCGTAAAAGCACCCATTTTTGACACCCTTCGTGCGGGATAGCCTCCCTCGGGTTGGCTCCCAGACTTGGACCGCGATTACGCCTTTCTCCTTCAACTCGAGCCCTCGCCGTTTATTAAATGTAATTTCTTTTCGCGGCGCCAGCCCTTAATCTCGGCTTCGCGTCTCGTGGCGCTACTACGGTCAGGATATCGCTCCGTATATACCACTCTCACGGCCTTCTTCGCGCTCGTGTAGTGGCCGCCGATTCCGTCTTTGTGTTCCTTAAAGCGACGTTCTACGTTGGTCGTTATACCGGTGTAGAGAGAGCCGTCTTTGCACTCAATGAGATATACGAAATACATAGAATGAAGGTGGGGTGCAAAAATTGACGGATTTGATAGAGTTCAGACACTACGAATTGTAGTTATTGCGGGATCATCTAATGGTAGGATGCGACTCTCTGAAAGTCGTCATCTTGGTTCGAATCCAAGTCCCGCAGCTCGATTTTTATTTCTCCTACTTTCGTCTCTTACGGGAAATGGCGGCGCGGAG
>JACRKU010000021.1 GCA_016215205.1 Candidatus Yonathbacteria bacterium
CTTTTCGGGGTTGCTGGCGTACTCGCCAGTGCGTGGGCTTCCTCATTCGTTCAGTTTCCGCTCGAAAAAGGTTCGCGCAAAGTGTATAATTACAGCACAAATAAAAATTCCCGCCTTATGGCGGTTTTTTTATTTGTGCGCCCAGAGCAAGCCAACTGCTTCACTTGCGTTAGGAATCGAAAGGCGGAACATGTCGCTTGCGACAGTGAGCCGGGGTCGAGAGTACTTATAAGCGACGCAGAGTGAGAGAAATGGAAAAGTAATCTTTTACATTTCCGAGCCGAGGAGCTTATATGGTACTCCATATAAGCGAAGCGAATTAGTAACTCGTGACCGAGACTACTGGGCGCACAATGTAAAGAAAAACAGCGCCTGCGCGCTGTTTTTTAGTTGTGCGAGCCGGAGCTATGTTTTGCGAGCTCGCAAAATAGCGACGAATCAGCAGATTTCGAATTACCAAATTCGGGGCTTGGCCCTAATCTTGGACTTAGGGTCGTGAAAATTTTGTTTTGACGAAAACAAAATTATTCCTGACCACAAACTACAGTGGCAAATCTATCGCAAATGCTCCCGGACCAAGGAAGAGGAGCGCGAATGATACGACTGCGAGAATGATGTAAAATTCCGTCGTATTTTTGGGAAGGGCTCCAGGCTTGTGGTGCTTGATGAAACTTGCGAGGAGCATGAGTGAGCCCGTAACAATCGCCGCGCCTTGCGTGTAGAACCCGATCGTTAAGAGTGCGCCAGCGATGCCCTCAATAGATGACACAACCCAAAAGAATGCTTTTACCGGATACAGCTTGAGTTTTGTGAAAAACTCAAGCTGTTCTCTGCGGTGGCGAATTACTTTTTCGTACCAAAAATAAACAAAGATGAGTCCGATGGTGGCGCGGAGCGCAAAGATGCCTAGCATCTGATAATCAAGAAGGTGTGGAAAAAGTGATACGGTGTGCATTGTGTTAGTATAGCAAAAATCTTTATTTTTTGCTGAGAATTTTCGCAAGTTCCTCGCGCGCGATTGTCGCGTCGTCCCACGGGGTCTTTGTGCCGCGGGGGCCCATGATGAAAGGATCAGTGCCTTTGCCGGTGATGATAACGGCGTCGCCTGTTTTTGCGAGCGAGAGCGCGCGTGCGATGGCTTCGCGGCGGTCCATAATAATTTCAGCCTTGCCGCCTTCGACTCCCGCCATAATTTCGGAAACGATTTTTTGCGGGTCTTCGTCGTACGGGTCCTCATTGGTGAGAATTACTTCATCGCAATGCGCGGAGGCGACAGCACCCATCGCCGGGCGCTTCCATTGGTCACGTCCGCCACCTGTGCCGCCAAGCACGCAAATTTTTCTTGAGTCCTGAAAAACCTCATACACTTTTTCGAGCGAGTCGGTGGTGTGCGCGTAATCCACAATGACATCAAAATCCTGCCCTGCGTTTATATGCTCCACGCGTCCGCGAATGCCGTGGAATTTTTCGATGGCTCGGCGAATGACCTCTGGCGCAACACTGATTGCGCGCGCAAAAGAAATTCCCGCAAGCATGTTGGAAAGGTTGAACGCGCCCGAGAGGTGCGCCTGAAGCGGGGAGCCAATAAAATTAAAAATCATTTTGTCTTTTTCAAGAGTGTATGGTTCTGCGTCTTTAAGTGAGTAGGTAGTTTTTGTATCCGCGCCTACTGCGAGGAATTCGCGCGCGTATTTGTCGTCCGCGTTTGCAATAATAATCCGCGGACGCTTTGGCGAGATTGCGAGAGAGCGCGCGATAAAGAGCTTCGCATCAAGATAATTTTCAAACGAGCCGTGCGACTCGATGTGTTCGGGAGAGAGATTCGTAAAAATGAGCGCGTCAAAATCGATGAACTTGTGGCGGAACTGTCGCGCCCCCTCGGAGGTCATTTCAAGAATCACCCAATCGCATTTTGCACTCACCGCACGGCGCAAAAATCTCTGCACAAAAAACCGCCCCGGAATCGTCATTTTGTATTTGTTTCGTTCTTCCACGTCTCCAATTTTGAACCGAAGCGTGCCTGTAAGCGCGGTGCGATACCCCGCTTCTTCCAAAATCGCATTTACGATTTCCGCGGTTGAAGTTTTCCCTTTTGTCCCTGTAATGGCTACTATTTTTATTTTGCGCGATGGAAAGCGATACACGAGCACCGCAAGGAGCGCAAAAATATAGTGATACGCTGGTTGAAGCGCGTGAAAAAGATTGCTCGGAATAATTTTTTTAATTGTGCGTAAAATATTTTCCATGTTACTTCTTTCCGAGTTGTTTCAGTGCGTCTTTTATTCGTGCGCCAGTGCCTTTAACGTCCGCAGGAACTTTTTTTAGCGCTTCGCGTGCTACACGTTCGGCGTAACCGAGCGCAACAAGACCCTCAATGGCATCGCGCTCGTCGCTTAGCATTGTCCCGTAAGTCGCGCTCTCATGTCCGCCGAGTTTGTCGCGAAGTTCTAAAATTATTTTCTGCGCGCTCTTTGAGCCGATGCCGGAGACTTTGGTGAGCGCCAGAGTGTCGCCCACGGCGATTGCTTCTTTTAGGTGGTCGACCGGCGCGACATTTAAAATGCCGAGCGCGCCTTTTGGCCCGATACCCGACACACTGATGAGCATTTCAAAAAATTCCAATTCTGCCTGATTTTGGAAACCATACAAATCCAGCGCGTCTTCGCGAACAGCCGTGTGTATCCAAAGAGAAGCTTTTTTATCGGCATTTTTTCTGAGGGCCTGTAATGTATCAATGGCAACACGGACTTTGTACCCGACGCCTGCCGTTTCAATAACCACGAAGCGGTCGCTTGTGAAAAGGACAGCGCCGGAAAGATGAGCAATCATGTTTCCATATTACACGGTTTGGGAGCTCTTGCAAAATATTCAAAATACTGTATATTGTTGTGACTATGCCAATTATCAAATCAGCAAAACGCAATATCCGAAGCGGCGCGCGCAAGGCTGTTTACAATGCCCGCAGGGATAAAGCGATGAAGGAAGTCATAAAAGAAGTGCGCACGCTCGTTGCCGCAAAAGACAAAAAGTCGGCAGAGGCGCTCCTTTCAAAGGCTTACAAGGCAATCGACAAAGCGGCAAAGGGTAACACCATCAAGAAAAACACTGCGGCACGCAAAAAGTCTCGCCTCTCTAGGAGCATATTCAAGATCTCAACGCAAAAGTAGAAAAATGGGACATCTTTGCTTGTCTGCAAAAACGCTCAAATTTCGGCTACAAATTACTGATTTCTTCTCAACATACATCGGTATGTTTCGTCGGAATCAATAATTTTCGCTCGAAATTTGAGCGTTTTTCCGAAACATGAGATATTGAAAATGCTCCAGCAATAAAGAAAATCTCGAAATAAGGCGCCAACCAAAATTAAAACACCCAGATGCTCTAGAGCATCTGGGTGTTTTAATTTTGGTTGGCGCCTCACGCCACTTTTTGCGCGTACACGGATATACTGCGGCGCTTGCCGCCGCCTTGCTCTTTGTGTCGGTGGGATTTAGAAATCTTATGAATGAAGAAATTGGGTTCCAGCGCGGCAACTATTTCCTTTTCCGTAAAGACATGCTCTGCGACGCCAATCTCTGGGTGAATGTATGAGCCCGATTCTTTTGCGGGGTGGTCGCGAAGGAGGCGCACCGCGTGTATGTCTTCGTCGAGAAGAAATGTTTTTAAGAAAAGCCATCCACCCGGCTTGAGGACGCGAACAATTTCGCTCATGAGTGACGCGCGCTCCTCTGCATTCAGAAAGTGCGAGGTCATCATGTCAAGGACAATCGTTTGAGAATTGTCAGGCAAAGTAATCGGGCCGGTAATTGAGCGCGCCTCATAAGAAAGAGGAAGTCCCTCGCTCGCGCGTTTCGCGTAGGAAACCGCTTCCTCCGAAATATCGTAGCCGACACCGCGCATGCGATATGTCCGCGCAATGTAGATTAGGTTCCGGCCGTTTCCACAGCCAAGGTCGAGCACCGATGAGGTAAGGTTTAGGTAAGCTCGCCCGTACTCGCGCAGAAGAAAGCGCGTGAACTTAACGAGGTCTTCGCTAGGGGTGTCGGACAGAGCGAGATGCCCGGCTTTTTTATACTCGGCGTTCCAAAAAGACACCCCGCTTTGTTTTTTGACGGGTTTTTTCATGTGGAGACAGTATACCAGGCCAGAGTCTCTGGGGCGAGGTGGCAGCCTCGCCCCAGAGACTCTGTTTTGCTATACTGGCAAAACCAATATGGCATCAGAACAAATATACATTTATGGAAGACACGCAATAGCGGAGGCGATTCAAAATACGCCTCATGCGGTCAAGAAGATATTTTTTACTCCGCAGTTTGACGGAGCTGAAATTCGTAAAATCGCGAATACTCAAAACATTCCCGTCGAAGCGCTCAATCTCGGCGCGCTTCCGCAAGGTATCGATGAAACAGCCGCGCATCAGGGGGTTTCCGCGATTATTTCGCTCGCAAGCATTATGCGTCCCTATAAAGAATTTGCGCGGGGCATTACGATAACCAACGACACGATGCTTGTGCTTTTGGGTGAAGTAGAGGATCCGCAAAATGTCGGGGCGGTCATTCGGTCTGCGGCCGCGTTTGGCGCGGCGGGCGTTCTTATTCCCGAACACAACCAAGCGCAGATTACAGGCGCGGTGGTAAAAGTTTCTGCGGGAATGGCTTTCCGCATCCCTCTTGTGACGATTGGCAATGTGAACACAACCATACGCGACCTCAAGGACCGCGGATTTTGGATTTATGGTTTGGAAGGGGAGGCGGAAACGGCTCTTGCGGACGAAGGCTTTGACGCGCCAACCGTGCTTGTACTTGGAAATGAATCAAAAGGAATCAGACAAAAAACACGCGAACTGTGTGACATCTTGCTCTCGATTTCCACAAATCCTAAATGCGAGTCGCTCAATGCGGCGGCATCGGCGGCGGTGGCGCTGTACGCATGGAGCGCGAAACATCCCAATGCAGTCAGGTAGGTTTTTGCAATAACAAAACTTTTTGTTATTATGTATTTATATGAACAACATTCTTCCGGAAGAGGCGTATGAAATTATTGACAATGGCGAGGCGGTGGTTATTGACGTGCGGACACCCGCGGAGTTTGATGGCGGGCATATTTCGGGCGCGCGGAACATCGACATTAATGACAGCACATTTTCTGAAAAAATACGCGCGCTTGATACTAACGCAAGTTATGTAATTAATTGCCATCTTGGGGGACGGTCGTCAAAAGCGACTGCGATAATGCAGGAGCTTGGTTTTACAAATGTAAAAAATCTTGACGGGGGAATTACGGCGTGGAAGAAAGCGGGGTTGCCGGTGAATGGGCCCGAGGGCACCAAATAAAAAAACACCCCGCCTGCCAGCTGGCAGGCGGGGTGTTTTTTTATTTGGTGCCCTCGGCAGGAATCGAACCTACATCGTGGGTACCGCAAACCCATATCCTATCCATTGAACGACGAGGGCAAATTCGTCTTTATTTAATCCTCACATTATTTACGTTGCGGTCGCCCTATCTGCCTAAGCATAACAACGACGAGGGCAAATTACTTTTTAGAACCCACACACTCTACCATAAAATCAAGAAAAGGCAAAAAATCAGAATCCGATTACGCGCATGAGACGGTCGTGCAGAGGTTCCATCTGTGGCTCTTCGCGGAGCATATGCCCCAAGGATTGATGCACTTCCTCAAGAACAAACTCGTTGAGCAATATGACAATGTGAGGCATAAAAGTTTTTTTGGAAATGAGAAGAAGCTTTGGCGCGCGTTCTTCTTTTGCCGTGCTGTGTCCTTCGATAATCCAAAACGAATCAAGTGTTTCCCACGGGTAAAGCGTTTTTCCCGCGCGGACGCCCCTTTTAGAAAATTCATATTCAATGTTTTTTGGCGGATGTTTTGCGTAAGCGAGAAGAGTGCCCATTCCAAGAAGGATAATAATTGCAAGAAGCGTGTTGCCAACAATAATAAAAGCAACCGCAAGTGAAACAGAAACAATACCAATTGCCCAATACCAATCAGCCGTGTGTTCGCGATGGTCGTATTCGGGAGCAACCCAAGAGATGCGATAGTCGTATTCGTCCATTGTCGTTATAGTGTAGCAAGCGTGCGGGCTGTGCGCAATTGCCATCTGTGTTACAATAATTACCAATGACAGATGTTACTGTTTTTGTTGCATTTGGCGCAGGCATTGTTTCGTTCCTCGCTCCATGTGTGCTTCCTTTGGTTCCGGGGTTTCTTGCGTATCTAGGCGGCATCGCCACTGAAAAGAAAATGCCGAACGCATCCGCTTCGCGATTTGCGATGCTTCATGCGAGCGTGTTTTTTGTGCTCGGTTTTACCGCGGTGTTTGCAGTCCTAGGAATTATTTTGCGAAGCGCGCTCGTACAGTCTGGTCCTGACCTGCAGGTTATCATCGCGCGCGTCGGCGGAGCCATAGTAATTTTTTTCGGCTTGTATTTGATGGGTCTAGTGAAGCTGTCATTTCTTGAACGCCCGCACATTTTTGCAGTTCACAAAAAGTTTTCATCGCGCGCGCTCGCATCGTTTGTGTTCGGTGCGGCGTTTGCGGCTGGGTGGACGCCATGCGTTGGCGCGGCTCTGGGCGCAATTCTCGGACTAGCCGCCCTTGCGCCGGCAAAAACTTTTTTTCTCCTTATTGCTTACGCGCTCGGACTTGGTGTTCCGTTTTTAATTATTGGCGCGTTTGCTTGGAAGATTAAAGCGTACCTCGCTCGAAGTTTCGCATGGATACAATATCTGAACATCTTGTTCGGAGGCGTGCTCGTATGGCTCGGCACCCTCGCTTTTACACAAAATCTCTCCGTGTGTCGCGAAGTGTTTTGGAACTTTCCGTTTTAGAACCTATCCACTATCTCGTGGTACCCATCCCATAAACCCTTATTTTTAGGCGAAAAACGAGTCGGAGTACTCACCATAATGAATTATGGTGAGTACGAGACGAAATTTTGGAGCCAAAAATAAGGGTTTATGGGATGGGGGAAGATAGTGGATAGGTTCTTAGCTTTGAGTCGCAAAATTACTTGCTCTCAGGCTCTGTTTCAATTGTTGTAATCAGCCCCTGAACCATCTCGTCCGTAATATTGGCGCTCGCGTGACTTTTTTTCACATGGTCCGTTGCAATCTTGTAAATCTCGTCCCTGTCGTATCCCTGCACCATGAAACCGCAAACAGTATCGCATTCAAAATGTTTTAATTGCATGTTGATAAATTAAATTGTAATACAATTATTATGGCACACCATTTGTTCATTTACTAGCAAGCGGACGGTTGTGGTTTCGTGCGAGTATTCACACTGATGGATGCAAAAATGGCGCGCGTTTGCTACTATGAAAATCATGAAACGCCTTCTCGCCGCGGCCACAATCTTATTTTTTGTACTGCTTTTTTTGGCGCCTTCGGGCGCGCTTGCGGCCGCCCGCTCGCGCCCGCTTGAGTTCTCGGGGTGGATACCATATTGGCGCGCCGCAACGGGCACGCAGGATGTTTTGCCGCACCTTTCACAGCTCAAGAGTGTGATGCCGTTTGGCTATACAATGAAAAGCGACGGCACGCTTGTTGATACTGCGCACATTACAGAAGAGCCGTGGACAAGCTTTATCGCGGCAGCCAAAAAAAATAAAGTCAGAGTAATACCCACTGTGATGTGGGGGAACGGAGACAGTATTCATCGCATACTTAGTAACACCAAAACCCGCATCGCTCTCGAAAACGAAATCGTAAAGGCGGTAAAAGAAAACAATTTTGACGGCATTGATATAGATTTTGAAGCCAAAAAACACGAGACGATGAAATATTTCTCAACTTTTCTAAATGGGCTTTCGCAACGACTTGGCAAGAAGTGGCTCTACTGTACCGTTGAGGCGCGCATGCCACTGGAAGACCGCTATAGTCCGGGCGCAAAAATACCTAATGATGCTATGGATTATGCCAATGACTATGTCCAGATGAATAAATATTGCGACCGCGTGGAGATTATGGCATATGATCAGGGAGTGATAGACCTGCGCCTCAACAAAGCTCGCTTGGCGCCCTACGCGCCTGTTGCCGATCCGGCATGGGTGGAGAACATGGTTACTTTGGCGATGAAGAGTATCGATAAAAATAAAATTATAATTGGCGTGCCTACTTATGGTTACGAATATACCGTGACACCGATTCCCGGCGACGGATACAAGTATAAAGTTCTCTGGCCTTTCAACTTGAAGTATGCGACCGATATTGCCACAAAACTTGGTATCACTCCATCACGCACAAGCGCAAATGAAATTGGTTTTTCTTATGATCCAAAACTTCTCGCGGCAACAGCGCCTACAAACGGTGTGCTGACTCAAACACAGCAAATGATGGCGACTTCTTCAATTGTAGAAAATAAAGACAACGCCGGAGAAAACAGGCAACCCTTTAATTATTTATCATGGAGTGACTCCAAAGCCATTGCCGACAAAGTCGCGCTCGCGCGCAAGCTTGGCGTGCGCGGTGTGGCAGTTTTCAAGTTCGACGGAGGGGAGGATGAAGCGACATGGAGCGTGTTGAAGTAACGGAAATGGTTTATCCGCCAAACAGAGAAAAGGGCGATGCCGTACGGCATAGCCCTTTTCTCTGTTTGGCGGATAGGGTGAGATTCGAACTCACGGTCCACTTTCATGGACGGCGGTTTTCAAGACCGCTGCGTTAGACCGCTCTGCCACCTATCCCTGTATTGTGACACCTGCCTATCCTACCAAAATTCGATGAAAACGCAATGTATTTGCGAGTCTGTGGTTTCGCGTGTATATTGAGAACATGCGTGCAAATATCGTACACCCCGGAGCCGACGAACTCACTTACGAAATTCGCGAGATTATGGAAGTGGGAAGGAAGCTTGAGGCGCTCGGCAACCCTCTATCGTGGGAAAATATCGGCGACCCAGTGGCGAAAGGTGAAGCGCTCTCGCCGTGGATCAAGGAAATCATCGTGGAGACGATCGCGCGCGATGACAAGGCGTTTGCGTATTCGCCGACCAAGGGACTCCTTGAGACTCGTGAGTTTTGGCAAAGATTCGCAATGCCGAGGGCGGCGCGCAAATATCTCCCGAAGACATCCTCTTTTTCAATGGTCTCGGTGATGCAATTTCGAAAGTCTACACTTATCTTCATCCCGACGCGCGCGTTATCGGCCCCAACCCGGCATACTCGACGCACTCGTCGGCAGAGGGCGCGCACGCGGGGTCGCCGCACATTACTTACAACCTAAACCCAGAGCGCAACTGGCTCCCGGACCTAGAGGATTTGCGCAACAAGGTAAAATACAATCCAAACATTGCGGGAATCCTCATCATCAATCCCGACAATCCGACAGGCATGGTGTACCCGGAAAAAGTTTTGCGCGAAATTGTCGCTATCGCGCGCGAGTTTGACCTCTTTATTGTATCTGACGAAATCTACGGCAACATCGTATACGGCGACGAACCGTTTGTGCCGCTCTCGCAAGTGTGCGGAGGTGTTCCCGGCATTGCGATGAAAGGGCTGTCCAAAGAAATTCCATGGCCGGGCGGCCGATGCGGGTGGGTGGAGTTTTATAATAAAGAAAAAGACCCCGTATTTGCGCGCTACGCAAAGTCGCTCGTCGACGCAAAAATGCTCGAGGTGTGCTCGACAACTTTGCCGCAAAAAGTTCTTCCAAAGATTTTTTTAGACTCGCGATTCAAGCCGTACATCGCAGAACGCGCGCGAACGTACGGCAAACGCGCGGATATCGCATACGCGATTTTTCGCGGAGTGAAAGGAACCATCGCGCCGAAACCGTCGGGAGCTTTTTATTTCTCGATTGTTTTCAAGGACGACGTTTTGAACAACCGGCAGTCTCTCCATATCAAAAACCCAAAAGTGAAACAGTTGATAGAGAAAGCGGTGGAAGGAGTGGCTCCTGACAAACGCTTCGTGTACTACTTGATGGCCTCGGCTGGTATTTGCGTGGTGCCGCTCTCCGGTTTTAATTCAAACCTGTACGGTTTCCGAATGACACTTCTTGAACCCGATGACGCAAAGTTCAAAAAAACACTGGAAACGATTGCGGAAGCGATAAAAAAATACTTGGTGCGATAAAAGGTTACACCAAAGGAAAATGCTTTTGGCATGTTATAATATAAATGTATGCGATATCTCGGCATTGATTACGGGACCAAGCGGGTCGGGGTGGCGATCTCGGACGAGGGCGGCAAGATGGCATTTCCGTATGCCATTCTCGACAACGGCAAAGGACTCGTTGGCGAAATAAAGACTATTTGCGCGCACGAGTCGGTTGAAACGATTGTCATCGGTGAGTCTGTAGATTATAAAGGCAAGCCAAATCTCGTGATGAAAGAAGCCGACTGGTTCATTGCAGAACTCAAAGATGTGGTGGCGATACCGGTCTTAAGCGAACGCGAATTTTTATCAACGCAACAGGCGCGGTTTTTTCAAACCCACCGCAAGCTCGTGGACGACTCCGCCGCCGCAATCATTTTGCAAAGTTATCTCGACCGCAAAAATAATAAGCCAATACTAGAGACACTATAACAAACACATGATTACTTTTGATGAATTTAAAAAAGCGGAAATAAAAATTGGTACAATTCTTTCTGCGGAGAAAGTGCCTGATGCGGACAAGTTGATCAAGCTTATGATAAATCTTGGTGAGGAAACACCACGGCAAATACTCTCGGGAATAGCCCTACATTACACCGACCCTTCAGTGCTTGTGGGTAAGCAAGTGCCCGTGCTTGCGAATTTGCCGACACGCACGATTCGCGGATTTGAAAGTCAGGGTATGGTGCTTTATGCGGTAGGCGAGGGGTTCCTGACGACGGTTGAGCCCGGTCGCGAAGTGCCTCCAGGGACACCGGTGCAATAAACATAATGCGCAATAAACTTCAAACATTAAAAGATTTTCTCGCCCTATGGACAGTGCGTCATGCCGAGGGTAAAAACGCCAAGTGGTGGCTTTTCGGTCTTTCATTCGCGGAGTCGTCATTCTTCCCGATCCCACCTGATGTGCTTTTGGCGGCGATACTCTTGACACGCGAGCGAGTGCGCGCATTTTTTTACGCTACTATCACCACTCTGGGGTCGGTGCTTGGAGGGCTGTTCGGTTATGCGATAGGATACTTTTTATTTCAAACAGTTGGCGTGTGGCTCGTGCACGCATATCACCTTGAACAGCAAATGGTTACCGTACAAAAACTTTTTTCAGACAATGCATTTTTTGCAATCTTTGTCGCGGCATTCACGCCTATTCCATACAAGGTGTTTACGATTGCGGCAGGGCTTTTTGGTATTAGTATTCCCACTTTTATCGTTGCGTCTGTTTTGGGACGCGGAGGAAGATTTTTTCTCGTAGCGACGGTAATGCGTTACTTTGGCGGACACATCGCGCGCGTATTCTATCGCTATTTTAACGCACTCTCATTTGTATTTGTATTTGTGTTGGGGATTGTTGTGTATATTTTCATCGTTCGGTAATGTATAATAAACACTAATGAAGCGGAGTAAATTTTATCAATTTTTCCCGCCGCCGCAGTTTCTTCAAATGCAAGCGGTGGGTCTTGGCGTATCCGACATGTCACTCCGTTTTGTCGAGCTTATTGAAAAACGAAACGGTTTTGTGGTCGGTCGATTTGGCGAGCGCGCGATTCCGCGCGGCGTTATAGAATCTGGCGAAGTTAAAAAACCGGCGGACCTACGCGCGATTTTTAGCGATATTAAAAAATCCCACAATTTGGAGTTTGTTTCAGTGTCGCTTCCTGAAGAAAAAGCATATCTTTTTGAATTGCGGCTTCCGAAAATGAAGTACAGCGATGTGCGTGGCGCAATAGAGCTTTCGCTCGAGGAACATGTGCCGATAAAAGCGGAAGAGGCGCTTTTTGACTACGACATCGCAAAAGAAACAGACTCATCATTTGAGATAAGCGTATCGGTCGTGCCGCGCGCATTGGTGGACGGATATCTCGAGGCATTTTCCGGGTCGGGGATAACCCCTATTGCGTTTGAGATTGAAGCGCACTCTGTTGCGCGTTCTATCGTGCCAGAGGGGGACAAGAATACGTTTATGATTGTTGATTTCGGCAGAACGCGCACCGGTATCACAATTGTTTCAGAAGGGGTTGTGCGTTTTACTTCCAGTGTTCTTGTCGGTGGCGGGTTGCTCACTGACGCTATAGCAAAAAATTTGAAAGTCTCGTATGATGAGGCGGAAAAAATAAAACAAGAAAAGGGGATCTCTGGAAATGGTATAAACGAAGACATCACTCTTGCGTTCATGTCGACGATTTCTATCATGCGAGACGAAGTGAACAAGCATCAGTCGTATTGGCAAATGCATACCGACGACTATGGGAAAAAACGCCCAGAGATACAAAAAATATATCTTTGCGGCGGCGATTCAAGTCTGCCGGGCCTCGTCGGACATCTTTCTTCAGGGTTGTCTTCTCCGGTAGAGCTTTCAAATGTAATGATTAATGTTAATACGCTTGATGAATATATTCCCGAAATTAGTTTTAATGATTCGCTTCGTTTTGCAACGGCGCTCGGCCTCGCTCTTCGCCGTCCGCGATAATCCACGATATGCTTAACATCCTGGCAACAGAAGAAAAGAAAAAGATCCTTACCGAGTACCGCCTCCGCCTCGCGGTTGTTTCTGTGTTCGCCGTGGCGGCACTTGTGTTTTCAAGCTTGATTCTTCTCTCAACCTCATACCTCCTTGCTGTTTCGAAATATAACGATGCAAAGACCGGTCTTGTCGCGCTTCAAGAAAAAGACAATCGCGAGAGTCAGGAGAAAGATGTTACCGCGCGAATCCTTGCTGTTAATAAAAACATAGATCTTTTTTTGAAATCCGATACTACGAGCACTCTGATGCCGTCGTCAGTGATAACGAAGATTCTTGATATTAAAGGAAGCGCGGTAAAAATTATCGGGTTTACATACGATGCAAACGCGGGACAAGAACGAATCGTGGTTATCGGCACCGCTCTCAATCGCGACAGCTTGGCGCGGTTCGTTGAAGCACTAAAAAAGGATCCGATGTTTACGAGTGTTGATGTTCCGATATCGAGCTATGTAAAAAGTTCCAACATTGATTTTTCCGTCGTAATCGTAAGAAAAACAAAAAAGTAACATTATGAAACCACTCAACAAAACAACGATGCTACTTTTAATCGCTCTCGTGTTTGCGCTCGTTTCGGGCGGTGCGTATGCTTTCTTTTTTGTCGCAATGAAAGACAAAACCGATGCGACCGCGGAGCTTTTGGCAAAGACCGAAGAGCTTTCTGGAAAGGAGTCTCGTTTGACATCTGCTGTTACCACATTAAAGAACGAAAGCGCAAATATTGACGAGATTTCCCGGTACTTTATCAAGGAAAGTGAAATTGCCGTTTTTGCAAAAAAACTTGAAGACCTCGGTCCCCAGTCGGGAACGAGCCTTTCAATTGAATCGCTCGACCCCGGCTTAACGGAAAAAAGCGTACCATTCTTAAGTCTTTTGATAAAAGCGACAGGGGAATTTTCGTATATCGAACGACTACTCCTGCTTCTCGAAAACTTTCCGGGGAAGTTTGAGTGGAAGACAGTTCGTTTGACGCGCGATGCTTCTTTGCAAAAGGTTGGTTCTCGTGCTCCGGAGTGGCGGGTCGAAATATTTTTAACGGCGCTTAACTTTGCCAAAGAATAATTATGTTTAAAAAAGACTGGGTTAAAGAGCTGAAAAAATTGTCTTTCTCGAAAGGGGCTGATACTTTTAAAATGGAAATTACTCCGTATCGCGATTGGCGGGTTTTGGCGGGAGTATTTTTTGTCGGACTTGTCGTGTCGCTCGGGTTTAACATTTACATGTCGGTGGAAATCAATAGTGATAGTTTTTTTACCACTGTGCCCAAAAACGGCGATGGGGTCGAACTCAATAAAGACGGACTTGCAAATGTTCTCGCGGACTTCGCGGATAAAAAAGCAATCTTTGAGAAAGTAAAAACCGAAGGCGTGTCCGTAGTTGACCCGTCGCTCTAGGATTGTTAGAGTGCCCTAATAGAATGCCCCTGTAGCATAATGGATAGTGCTGCGGACTTCTAAGCCGTAGATCGAGGTTCGATTCCTCGCGGGGGCACCAGTAGTAACTTGTTCGGAATTAAGAATATGGAGCGATTTTTCAGAAGCCAAAATCGCGCTTTGATTTTCGCCAAAACTCTTTCCGCCTACGGCGGAAGCCGTGAAATCCCATAATTCCCCCCAGCGTATGGAAAC